>JASJCU010000152.1 GCA_030065815.1 Gammaproteobacteria bacterium
GCGAGTGGTCGAACTGTCGCACCGCATCGTCGGTTCGTCGGCGTTCTGAGCCGACCGCGACAGCCGCGAAACAAGCCCGCCACCGGCGGGCTTTTTCGTGCCTGCCGCGAGCCTTCGCGACCCCGCGCCGGCGCCCGGCGGGCTCAAGACTCGGCGGCGTCCGCCGATGTCTGGGGAACGAGAAGTATCGCATTGCCAGGGCCGCCATGACCGAGACCGCCGACCACCCGTCCCCCGCCGTGCTGCGGCGGCTGAGCACGCTCAGTGACCTGCCCGACGACAAGATCGAGGCGTTGAGCCGCCGGGTGTTCGTCTGCGAGGACCGCAAGGGCACGGTGCTGCTGCCGCTGGGATCGACCGACAAGAACTTGTTGTACCTGCTCGAGGGCGACTGCCGGCTGATCGCCGAGGACGGCGGCATCACGACCGTGCGCCACCAGGACCCGTCGGCGCGCTCGCCGCTGGCCCGCCTGCGGCCGAGCCGCTACCGCATCGAGGCGGCGTCGCCGGTGCGCTACCTGCGCATCGACGAGGAGATGGCCGGGGTCGCCGACAGCGCCGACCAGACGTCGTCGCTGGTGCTCGAGACCTACCAGGTCGAGGAGGAGGAAGACGTCGGCCACATGGCCGCCGAGAACCGCCTGACGCTGCAGATCTACGAGGACCTGAACAGCGACCGCCTGCTGTTGCCGAGCCTGCCGCACGTCGCGGTGCGCATCGGCGAGGCGGTCAACGACGATGACTCGGACGCGCGCAAGGTCGCCGCGCTGATCGAGACCGATCCGGCGATCGCGGTCAAGATCGTCAAGGCCGCGAACAGCGCGCGCTTCGGCGGCGTCGCCCAGCTGGCGACCGTCACCGAGGCCGTCGCGCGGCTCGGCATGCACAACACGCGGCTGCTCGTCGTCACGTTCGCACTGCGCGAATTGTTCCGAACGTCTTCGAAAATCCTCGAAAAACGGATGATGGCGCTCTGGGAGCACAGCCGTCGCATCGCCGCGCTGGCCCAGGTGCTGGCGACCCGGGTCGGCGGCTTCAATGCCCACGAGGCGCTGCTCGCCGGCCTGGTCCACGACATCGGCGTGCTCGCCGTGATCGGCTACGCGCGTGACTTCCCCGACGTCGCCGAGCACCCACCGGCCCTCGAATCCAGCATCCAGTCGCTGCGCACCCAGCTCAGCGGCATGATCCTGTCGAAATGGGCACTGCCCGCCGCGATCGTCAGCGCCGCCAAGGAGGCCGAGAACTGGACCCGCCAGGGGCCGGCCAAGGCCGACTACGCCGACCTCGTCATTGCCGCGCAGTTCCACGAAGGGCTGGCCGGCGACCTCGCGGTCGACGCGGTGCCGGCGGTCGAGCGCCTCGGCCTGTCGGCCGGCGACGTCGGCGACGGCATCGAGCTGCTGCACGACGCCCACGACGAGGTCGCGGCCGCCAAGCGCCTGCTGACCGGCTAATGTCCAGATAGCCAACGCCGCGCCGCGGCGCTACCATCGGTGTTCCCCGTGAGAATAAGGATCTGCGCCCCGCCGAGGCGCACGAGGGAAACAACGGTATGCCGCCGAGAAACGACACTGATATCGGTGCCGCGTTGCGTCAGCTCGACCCTCTGGCCGGGCTCGGCGATCCGGAGATCGATGCCCTCGCCCGCGACGTCCAGCTGCTCCAGGCCACGGCCGGCACCTGCCTGCTGGAGCGTGGCTGCGAGGACAGCCGCCAGCTGTTCCTGCTCGACGGCGCGGTCGAGCTGGTCGCCGACGACGGCGCGACCCACGTCGTGCGTGACCGCGACGCCGCGGCGCGCGGGCCGGTGTCACGCCTGCGGCCGTCGCGCTACCGGGTCACCGCGCGCAGCGACGTCAGCTACCTGCTGATCGACCTGGCCACGCTGGAGGCCAGCAATCGCGGCAACGGCGTCATCGTCGAGGAGACGTTCGCGATCAGCGAGCCCAACGAGTTCCTCGACGACAGCGCCAGTCACCCGCTGATCTACGACGTCTTCAACGACATCAATCTCGGCCGCGTCGTGATCCCGTCAGGCGCCAAGATCGCGGTGCGCGTCGGTCGCGCGCTGCAGCACCACGAGGACGACCTGCAGCGTTTCGTCGACAGCCTGATGGCATGCCCGGCGCTGACCCTGAAGACCCTGCGCGCGGCGCGCGCCGGATCGCGCAAGACGCGCTGCACGCGCAGCGCACGCGAGGCGGTCGTCGCACTCGGCACCGCGCAGACCTACGCGCTCGCGGTCAACTGCGTGCTGCGCGAGACCTTGCGCACTGACGCCGAAGCGGTCGAGCGGCGCATGCAGACCTGGTGGGAACGCACGGTGCGCATCGCCGCGATCTGCCGCGTGCTGGCGCGCGGCAGCGAACGCTTCGACCCCGAGTTCGCCGCGCTGATCGGCCTGTTGCACAGCATCGCCGAGCCGGTCATGCTCGGCTACGCGGACCGCCATCCGGACCTCGCCGACGCCGCCGCGCTCGACAACGTACTGCGCGGCAACCGCGCCGAGATCGGCCGCATCCTGCTGGCGATGTGGGACATGCCGCGCGAGCTGATCGAGGCCGCGGCGCACAGCAACCACTGGGGCTACGACCACAACGGCGAGGCCGACTACACCGACATCCTGCTGGTCGCGCAGTGGCATGCGACGATCGGCGACAACACCCGGCCGCGCAACCCGGCGTTCGAGGACATCCCGGCGTTCCGCCACCTCGGCCTCGATGCGCCGTCGCCCGACGCCAGCCTGAACATCGTCGAGGCCGCGACCAGCGCCGTCGAGCGCATCAACGGGCTGTTGGCGGACTGACGCGTACCACTTCGATTGCGTAGTCGTTCGCCTGGCCGCAGCACGGTTGCCGTTCGAATCGCCCCAGAGTCGCCGGCTTGCCCGCGGCCGAGTGACGCCCGGCATTCGCCACCGCCGCCGGGCCTTGCACCGCCTGGATCCCGACGACGTACGACCGTTCCGCGGCGTCGGCGATGCCGACGGTCTGCGCGGCCCGGCATCGCGCACCGGCAGCCGTTCCGCTTCCGCACTGTCACAGAGGTCGGGCCGGCATCGGTGGCAGGGCAGCGCTTCGACCCGGCCGGCACCGACCGGCGACACCGGTTTGAACCACGATTGACCCCGGACTAGAGTCCATTCAGGGATCGCGTCCCGCGTCGGGCCACGACCTCCGCCAGCGTCACGCAACCGACAGCCAAAGAACCGATCTTGAGCAAGAGCGCGCCACCCAGTCTCGATTTCCGGCGACGGTGGCTATCGCTGTTGAGCGCGATCCTCGTCGTCGGCGTTGTCGGCACGCTGCTGTGGGCGACCCCGTTCGGCCAGGGCCTGGAGCGTCAGTTCGGCCTGAGGCTGGCGTTTCTGCTGCGCGGCGAACGCCCGGTGCCCGACGAGGTCGTCTACGTGCGCATCGATCAAGCAACCGCCGACGTGCTGCTCGAGTCGGCCCGCGAGACCTGCCGGGCACTGGCGCGCGGCCGCGACTCGATCGACGCCCCGGAAGGTCGCGTATGGATCGCGGGCGTGCCGGTCGAAGATGCCGACGTCTACTGCAGGGAACTGCGCAAGCGACGCTACCCGGTCGACGACCTCAAGAGCTGGGCTCGCCCATACTTCGCGACACTGGTCGCCCGCCTGTCCGCAGCCGGGGCCTCGGTGATCGCGTTCGACGTCGCCTTCCTCGGTAGCGGCGGCGACGCCGACACCGACCTGGCCGATGCCTTCCGCCGCGCCGACAACATCGTGCTGCTGAGTGACGTGGTACAGCTGCGCAGCCGGGACTTGGGCGATGTGCAGATCGACGAACAGGCGCTGCTCGAGCCGGCCGCCGCGTTCACCGCCGCGGCACGCGCCATCGCGCCGATGCCGTTGCCGCGGGACACGCACCAGGGTCGGTTTCCGGCCTTCGTATGGCTGGCCGGGCATACGCTGCCGACCCTGCCCGTCGTCGCCGCCTACCTGCACGGCAGCGCCGAGTTCGATGCGGCCGCGCGGCGCTGCCCGCCGCTGGTCGGACGGCTGCGCGAGCGGCAGCCGGCGCAGCGGCTCGCGGCGCTGCACGACTGGTTGCGCAGCGCAGTTGGCGGTGCGTCACCGACGGCGGCAGCGGCGACCGGCTGCGACGCGGTGTTGGCGACGCCAATCGGCCGCGCACTGTCGCGTCGCGGTGACCGCTTCTTCAATTTCTATGGTGACGCCGGATCGTTCGCGAGCTGGCGGCTGCACGAATTCGTCACGTCCGACACACCGGGGGCAACACCGGCATTGAAAGGCAAGGCGGTGTTCGTCGGGCTCGACGATCGCGCCAACCGCAATGCCGAAGACAGCTTCCTGACACCGTTCGGCGACGGCTACTTCAGCGGCGTCGAACTCGCGGCGACCGGGTTGGCCAACCTGCTCAGCGACGACGCGGTCATGGCGATCGACCCGCGCCTCGGCGGATTGCTGATCATCGGGTTCTCGTTCGTGCTCGGCCTCGTGACCCTGTTGCCGGCGCGCGCCGCGGTGCCAGCGATCGTGGTCTGCATCGTCGGCTACGGCGCCGTGTCCGGGCACTGGTTCGATCAGCGGAACACGCTGGTGCCGATCGTCGTGCCGCTGGTCGTGCAGACGGCGCTGGTCATCACGGTCGCGCTGGTCTGGCGGCTGGTCGAGTTCGAGCGCGTATCCGAGGCCGTGCTGCACTTCCTGCCGCGCCGGATCAAGCGCCGTGTGCGGCGTCGACGCCAGGTCGACACGTCGGCGGAGCGGCTGTTCGGGGTCTGCATGCACACCGACGTCGCCGACTACACGCGACTGTCGGAGAAGCTCGCGGCCGACCCGCTGCGGCTGAAGGCCCTAGAGCGCGAGTATTGGGCGCTGATCGACGCCGAGATCGCACGCGAGGGCGGCGAGCGCCTGGAAATATCCGGTGACGGCATGCTCAGCGTCTGGACGGCGCCATCGGCAGGTTCCAATACGGCCGCACGCGCGAGAACCGATGCGGCGACACGCGCATGCCGCGCCGCGCTGGCGATCCACCGCGTCGTCGATGCGTTCAACGCCAGCCACCCCGAGACCCCTTTCCGCACCCGTATCGGCCTGCATGCCGGCGACGTCGCGCTCGGCCTGATCGGCGGCAGCGATCAGTACACGCTGGCCGTCGGCGGCGACGTCGCGAACACAGCGGCGCGGATCGAGAACGATCTGAACAAGCAGTTGGGGACGCGGTTGTTGGTGAGCGACGCGGTCGTGATCGAAGACCCGATGATGCGGCGGGTCGAACTCGGGACCTTCACGCCGCGGGGCAAGACGCAGGCGGTCACGGTGTTCGGGTTGGAAACCGTTCTGTGTGAACACGGTGGAGCAGCTCGTTGACTATCGGCATCTCCGGCGGGGCCGCAACGATCCGGACCACAGGTACGCGTCCCGCAAAGACACAAACTCCGTGGTGTTGATCACGTTACGCAGCGGCCGCCCGTTCGCGAAACGGTGATCCGTCGCAGACTGGACACGGACCGACGCATAGTCGTTGCCGAGCTACCAACAGCCGTCGCCGTCGAGACCCCACGCTTTGCCCTCGTCGACGATGTGCTGGTGCTGCGGACCAGGATGACGAACGCGACCTTCATCCGACTCCGGTACGTTGGTTTGGAATGCTGAGTCAGTCAGTCGAGCACAGCGACGCCATTCGTCCGGAGAGCATGCGTCGTCACAACAGCAGTGGCCAACGGCGGCAACCAGGTTCGATCGGCCGCCCAGCACGACACCGGCACAGTTCACGGGGAAGGACCGACCGACCGCATAGTTTCCAGCATCAGTCTCTTTGACGGGCGACGCATCACCGGTCTTCAGTCGGAGACCAATGACGTCGTCACAGTTGGCGCGCTTGCTGCCCTGAGAAGCGACGGCTTCTCCTTGCGGGCATCTGATCGTAACGATGCGCGCCTGCTCCCAGCCCGCGGGAACCGGACCAGGCTCGCCACGAGCCTTGACCCGAGATTCGGTCTTATCCGCCGACAGACCCCAATCCCCTTCCCGGAAGTCGGAATATTGGTAGGGCGACCACGCCGTATAAACACGCATCTGCGCGTGCGATGACACCCAAACTGTAAACAACAGAAGTGCCGCAAGGCAGCGAGCCACGTTCAGCTTAGGAGGCATTCGCGCATATTGACGATGCCACACGGCATTCATCAAGGAATGGTCGGCCGGATTACTTGGCCGCGACGGTAGTAACGATACGATCCGCCGCCTTTCATCTCAACTTCCCCATCCTGTTTTCGCGCCTCAGGTGCACAAGCAAGATAGATCGACGGCGTGACGTACCAGTTGGAACCGCGGAAGCGTCGACTGTCGAAGTCTTCGTAGCCGGCAGTCAAATCGAGATGCCAGGCGATACAACCCTCGCCCACTTCCCACAAGACGCGGTTGTACCCGATCTCTGCAGACCAGACATCGAGGTCGTTCGCCGAGTCGTCGTGTCCATACAGGTCGTCGTAATTCAGCCGCCATGCCCATTCATGGCTGTAACGACCCGCCCTACTAGCCCCCCCCCGGG
>JASJCU010000002.1 GCA_030065815.1 Gammaproteobacteria bacterium
GCGCGACCGCTGCGATCGTCGGCGTCGCCGTCTTGCGGCGGCCCTCCGGCCGCCGCGGCCGCCGCCGGCAGGAAGCTGGCGACGCCGACGGCGAGCCCGCCGACGAGGATGTCGCGACGGCTGATGCGGCTGTCCAGCACGTCGCCGAAGGGACGGTTGCCGGACCGGTTGACGACCTCGTTGTCGTCGTCGAACCCCGGTTGCTGGGTCGCCGGGTGCTGGGTCACCGGGTCTTCGGTCATCGGATTGGCCACTCCTGGTTCGGTTGGGGTCGACACGAACGCCCGCATGCCGACAGCGTGTCGATGCCTGCGGGGCCGCAGCGGCGGCGTCGCCGTCGTGCCCTCAACGCCGTCGCCGCTGGCGGGTCGAAGCGCGGCGGATCTGCGCGCCAACCCTGCTGCGGCGAGGCCCGGGGATGTGCCGAACCCTTCGCCAGGCGTGCCGGGTCGCGCCGCGGGATCCGGCTAGACCGGTTCGGCGAACAGGTCGTGATCGTCGTACCCGGTCACGCGCACGTCGATGAAATCACCGGGCCCGACGTCGTCCCAGCCGCCGTCGATGACGACGACGCCGTCGACCTCCGGTGCATCACCGGGACCGCGGGCGACAATCCGGTCGTCGTGCACCTCGTCGATCAACACGATCATCTGCCGTCCGACCTGCAACGCCAGCTTGTTGCGGCTGATCTCGGCCTGGATCTCCATGAAGCGCTGCAGCCGGTCCTGCTTGACCGCCTCGGGCACCGGGTCTGGCAAGGCGTTGGCCGCCGCGCCGTCGACCGCCGAGTACGCGAAGCAGCCGACGCGGTCGAGCTGCGCCTGCTGGATGAACTCGAGCAGCCGGTCGAAGTCGTCCTCGGTCTCGCCCGGAAAGCCGACGATGAAGGTCGAACGCAGCACCAGCTCGGGGCAGGTCTCGCGCCAGTGCGCGATGCGCGTCAGCACCTTCTCGGTCGCCGCCGGGCGGCGCATCGCCTTGAGGACGCGCTGGCTGCCGTGCTGCAGCGGCATGTCGAGATACGGCAGGATTATGCCGTCGGCCATCAGCGGCAGCAGCTCGTCGACGTGCGGGTATGGGTAGACATAGTGCAGCCGCGTCCATGCCGGCAGCCGGCCGAGTTCTTGCGCCAGCGTCGTCAGCCGGGTCGGCAGCGGCCGGCCGTCGAAGAAGTCGGTACGGTACTTCAGGTCGACGCCATAGGCGCTGGTGTCCTGCGACACGACCAGCAGCTCGCGCACGCCGGATTCGACCAGGCGCTCGGCCTCGGCCAGCACCTCGCCGACCGGCCGGCTGACCAGATCGCCGCGCAGGCTCGGGATGATGCAGAAGCTGCAGCGGTGATTGCAGCCTTCGGAGATCTTCAGGTAGGCGTAGTGCGGCGGCGTCAGCTTGATGCCAGGCGGCGGGATCAGGCTCGTGAACGGATCGTGCGGCGCCGGCAGGTGGGCGTGCACGGCGCTCATGACCGCCTCGTAGTCGTGCGCACCGGTCACGGCGAGCACGCCCGGATGGGCGGCGCGGATCTCGTCGGCGCGGGCGCCCAGGCAGCCGGTCACGATCACCCGGCCGTTGGCGTCGAGCGCCTCGCCGATGGCATCGAGTGACTCCTCGACGGCGGCGTCGATGAAGCCACAGGTGTTGACGACGACCAGGTCGGCACCGCCGTAGCTCGGCGACAGGTCGTAGCCCTCGGCGCGCAGCTGGGTCAGGAGGCGTTCGGAGTCGACCAGGTTCTTCGGGCAGCCGAGGCTGACGAAGCCGATCGTGGGCACGGCGCTACGCATCGGATCGATGGATCAGGCGGGCGAGTGCGCCGCGATAGCGCTTGACCAGCCCGTGGTCGCGGCCGCGGGTGTCGAACACGGCCAGCAGGCGGCGCCGCGCGGCGCCGCCGTCTGGGCAGCGAGGTCGGCGGCCTTGAAAGCGTCGCTGAAGCTGATGTGCAGCACGCAGTTGCCGTCGGGTGACGGTTCGACGACACCCACCTTGAGCGGACCGTTGATCTCCATGCCTGTCTCCGAATACAGCGCGCGGGGAAGATCGCGAAGGATACGGCAAGCCCGTGTTCAATAAACCCCCGACGATCTCCCGGCTTGGCCGCGCACGACGCCTCGCGTGGTCGCCAACTGTGCACGATTTGGCCAACCGGTAACCCGCGATTTCCGATTTCGATACAGTGGGTTAACGCAGGTTAGTCGATCCGCGAAAAATGTCCGTGTCACAGCCTTGTCACGGTCCCGGATGCATGCCAGTATCGGATAACTCGAGGCACATAAAATTAGTATTTTCTAATTCAAAAACCGAGAGTTGCGGCAATAAGAGAACAGACCAGAAAGTCGAAATGGAGGTGTGGGTGAAATCTTTGTTGAGTTGTACTTTCGGTAAGGCCTGCAGTGATATCCCGGGTGTCTGCATCGTGTTGCAGATGATCCTCGTCGTCGCCATCTCCGGCGTACTCGGTTACCTGTTCGTGACCCAGGAGCTGATGAAATAACGACTCCGGGGCCCTCCCGCGGCAACGCCGGGGGGCTTGACCGCTCTTCGAGCGCCTTCTAAAGTCCGGCGCCTCGCCTGAGGTGCCTCTCGCCTTTCCCGCCAGAGGTTAAACGGGAAGCCGGTGCGCTCTGCTCCAGAGCCAATCCGGCACTGCCCCCGCAACGGTGATCGGGCCTGTCTGTCGCCCACTGCCACTGTGTCTGCCGACATGGGAAGGCGCGTGCAGACAGCGAGTCGCGGAGATTCCCCCGCCTCGCAGCCCGTCAGTCCGGATACCGGCCCAGGTGGATCTCAACCACGTTGCGGCGGGCGGCGTGAGACGCCCCGCTGACCCGCCGCGGTCCGCCGGCCCGTCTCCGCACGTCCCCCGCCTGTCACAGGGACGGCGCGGCGGGCGTCGCCCGGGGAGTTCGCCATGCCTTCGCTGCCGATTGCGCGCCTCGCCCTGGCCGCCGGGCTTTACCTGCTGTCGTCGGCGACCGTCGCGGGCGTGCCACCGATCCTGATCAGCGCGGCGCGCACCGAGCAGCCCGGGCTCGACATCCCGGCCGCCCGCACGGTCATCGACGAGCGCGAGATCGCCGCCAGCGGCGCGCGCGACATCGACGAACTGCTGCGCCGGGTCAGCAGCCTGCACGTGGCCGATGGCATCGGCGACGGCGGCGGCAGCCGTATCGACATGCGCGGCTTCGGCGCGGCCGCGACATCCAATGTTGCGGTGCTGGTCAACGGCCGCAAGATCAACCCGGCCAGCGATGCCGCGACGCTGTACCTGAACAGCATCGACATCGACAGCATCGCGCAGATCGAGATCATCGAAGGCAGCGCCGGCACGCTGTACGGCAATCAGGCGGTCGGCGGGCTGATCAACATCGTCACGCGGCGCCCGCAACGACGGTCGCGCACGCTGCGCATCGGCGCCGGCAGTTACAACGGCCGCGCCGCGAGTGCGACGCTGAGCGAGACGCTGGCTGGCGCCGGCGGCCTGCGCGTACAGCTGGAGCGCCGCGACAGCGACAACTACCGCGACCAGAACGCCAGCCGGGTCAGCCGCTTCGATACCCGCGTCGAGCTCGCGCATGACAACGGCCGCAGCCACATCGACGTCCAGGTGCTCGACGACGACGTGCAGACACCCGGCGCGCTGCTGGCCGCCGAACTCGCCGCCGACCGCCGCCAGGCCGCGTTCACCGGCGACTACCTCGACACCGAGAGCACCGTGCTGCGCTTCGGTACCCAGCGTGGTCTCGGCGGCGACTGGCAGTTCGAGGGCGAGGTCGCGGTGCGCGACGACCGGCGCGAGTTCGTACAGAGCTTCCGCGGCTTCCCGGGCTCGCTGTCGACCCAGGACCGCGACAGCATCGAGATCACGCCACGCCTGGTCGGCCGCGCCGCCGGCAGCGTCGTCACGCTCGGCATGGACTGGCTGTCGACCGATTACCTTCTGGTCACGGCGTTCGGCACACAGGGCAACGATCAGGCGATACAGGCGTGGTACGCGCAGCTGACCCACCCGCTGTCGCCGACCCTGTCGGTGACCGCCGGCGTGCGCCACGCGCGCGTCGACAATGCGATCGACAACAACGGCACGCCGGTCGACCTCGATGACGACATCACGGTCGGTTCACTGGGCCTGGTCTATCGCCCGACACCGGACTGGCGGCTGTTCGCGCGCGCCGACCAGAACTACCGCTTCGCCAAGGTCGACGAGCATACCAACGTGCCATTCGGCCAGCCGGTGGGCCTCGCCAACCAGCGCGGCGTGTCGTACGAGAGCGGCGCCAGCTACCGGCGCAACGGCTGGCGCGTCGCGCTGAGCGCCTACCAGCTGCGTCTCGACGACGAGATCAGTTTCGACGCCACCACCTTCACCAACGTCAACCTGCCGCGCAGCCGGCGCAACGGCGCCACCCTGAGCGTCGACGCCAACCTGACGGCCGAACTCAGCGGCGGCGTCGGCTATACCTGGACCGACGCCGAGATCACCAGCGGTAACCACGCCGGCAGCCGCGTGCCGCTGGTGCCGGAACACCGCGCCACGGCCTTCCTCGCGTACCGTCCCAGCCTCGACTGGCAGGCGCGCGTCGACGTCGAGCACGTCGACCGGCAGTTCCTGGGGTCCGATTTCGCCAACCTGTCGGCGCCGCTCGACGCCTACACCGTGGTCAACCTGGTCGCCCACCGTGATATCGGCGACTGGCGCCTGAGCGCAAAGCTCAATAACCTGTTCAACGAACGTTACAGCGAGACCGGCGCCCGCTCGTTCGCCGGCGACGGCTTCATCCCGGCGCCGGAGCGCAACGCCTGGATCGGCGTGACCTACCGGACCGGGGACTGAACATGGCCGACAGACTGACCCGCATCTACACGCGCAGCGGCGACGACGGCAGCACCGGCCTGGCCGGCGGCGAGCGCGTCGCCAAGGACCACCCGCGGATCGACGCGATCGGCGCCGTCGACGAGCTCAACTCGCACCTCGGCCTGCTGCGAAGCGCCGCGCTGGACAGCGGCGACGACGCGCTGCTCGAGACCCTCCAGCATCGCCTGTTCGATCTCGGTGGCGAACTGGCGATGCCCGGCAGCGAGCTGCTGCGCCCGGCGCACACGACGCAGCTCGAGCACGCGCTCGACGGCTACAACGCCGCGCTGCCGCCGCTGCAGGAATTCGTGCTCCCCGGCGGTAATGCCGCGGCGGCACGTTGTCACGTCGCGCGCACCGTGTGCCGGCGTGCCGAGCGCGAGCTGTTGCGACTTTCCCGCATCGAGCCGGTAAACTCCGCGGGCATCACGTTTCTGAACCGACTCTCCGACCTGTTGTTCGTGCTGGCGCGTACGCTGGCGCGGCGCGACGGCGGCAGCGAGGTCACCTGGCGCAAGGACATCTGACGCATGGCGAAGCAACCGGCTGTTGTCGTTGGCATGGGCGAAATGGGCAGCGTGTTCGCGCGCGCGCTGCTGCGGCTGGGCCACCCGGTCTACCCGGTGGATCGCAGGACGCGCATGAAGGCATTGGCGAAGGTGGTGCCCGAACCGAAGCTGGTGCTGATCGCGGTCGGCGAGAACGACCTCGCGGCGGTGCTGAACAAGGTGCCCAGGGCCTGGCGCAGGCGTCTCGTGCTGCTGCAGAACGAACTCCTGCCTGACGACTACCGGCCGTTCGAGAATGTCACCGTGATCTCGGTGTGGTTCGAGAAGAAGCCGGGCCAGGACAGCAAGGTCATCATCCCGTCGCCGGCGCACGGCCCGCGCGCCAAGCTGCTGCGCCGGGCGTTGGCGACACTCGGCATCCCGGTCACGGTCGTCGAGCGCCGCCGCGACATGTTGTTCGAACTGGTCGTCAAGAACCTGTATATCCTGACCAGCAACATCGCCGGCCTGCGCGTCGGTGGCACGGTCGGCGAAATGCGCGATCGCCATGCCGGTTTCATGCGCGACGTCGCCAACGACGTGATCCGCCTGCAGGAGGCGCTGACCGGCACGCGCTTCAACAACGATCACCTGGTCGCCGCGATGCTGCGTGCGTTCGACGGCGACCCCGGGCACCCGTGCATGGGACGCAGCGCGCCGGCCCGGCTCGAACGCGCGCTCGACCACGCCGACCGCCTCGAGATCTACCTGCCGACGCTGCGCGCGATCGCGATCGAGCACGCCGAGCCGGTCGTCGCATGAGCGAGGCGCCGCAGATCCTGCCCGGCAGCCGGGTCACGCTGCACCTGTCGATCCGACTCGAGGACGGCACCGAGGCGCTGTCGACCTTCGATGAAGAACCGGTCACGCTGACGCTCGGCGACGGCACGCTGCAGCCGGGCCTGGAGCTGGCGATCTACGGGCTCAGCGCCGGCGATCGCCAGACCCTGAACCTGCTGCCCGAGCAGGCCTACGGGCTGCGCGACCCGGCGCTGATCCAGCAGATGCCGATGACCGATTTCGGCGGTGAGTTCGTGCCCGAGGTCGGGCAGATCATCGCGTTCGCGATGCCCAACGACGAGGAGGCCGCCGGGACCGTGCTCAGCGTCGACGAGGGCCAGGTCGAGGTCGACTTCAACCATCCGCTGGCCGGGCACCAGATTGCGTTCACGGTCGAGATCCTGACCGTCGAGGCGCCACCGGAAGATGCGGCGAAAGACGCCTAGGAAGACGCAGAGACCACAGATAAAGCGCAAAACGACACGGAGGTAGCGGAAAGGCGTCCATTCGTCGCACTGCCGACTTTTTTGCAGCGCGGAGGGCTTCCCCGGCAGACTGATGGGAACCCCCTCCATCTCGGTGGGTCAATGCACGTGGGCCGGGCAGCTTCACCTGCCAGCCGGGCGGCGGCGTCAGTCGTATGCGCTGCGCATCTCTGCGCTTTCCTGCGATCCTCTGCGTCCCCCCCCAACGGCCGGGTTGAAAACCGGTCGCCGCACCCCGAGAATCCAGCGCATGAAGATCCTGCTCGCCAACCCGCGTGGCTTCTGCGCCGGCGTCGACCGCGCGATCGAGATCGTCGAGCGCGCACTCGATGCCTTCGGCGCGCCGATCTACGTGCGCCACGAGGTCGTGCACAACCGCTTCGTCGTCGAGCGGCTGCGCCAGCGCGGCGCCGTGTTCGTCGACGAACTCAGCGAGATCCCCGACGGCGGTACCGTGATCTTCAGCGCCCACGGCGTCTCGCGCCAGGTGCGCGAGGCGGCCGAGCAGCGCGACCTGACGGTGTTCGACGCGACCTGCCCGCTGGTGACCAAGGTGCACCTCGAAGTAGCGCGGCATTGCCGCGACGGCCACGAGGTCGTGCTGATCGGCCACAAGGGCCACCCTGAGGTCGAAGGCACGATGGGCCAGTACCGCTGCCCACCGGACCAGGCCGGCATCTACCTGGTCGAGACGCCGGCCGACGTCGCCGCGCTGCGGATCCGCAATCCCGAGCAGCTCGCGTTCGTGACCCAGACGACGCTGTCGATGCACGATACGGCACAGGTCATCGACGCGCTGCAGCGGCGCTTCCCGGCGATCCGCGGGCCGAAGAAGGACGATATCTGTTATGCGACGCAGAACCGCCAGGACGCGGTCACGCGCCTCGCCGGGAAATGCGACCTGGTGCTGGTCGTCGGTTCGCCGAACAGCTCGAACTCTAACCGCCTCAAGGAGATCGCCGAGAAGCAGGGGCGCCCGGCCTACCTGATCGACGGCCCGGCGGATATCCAGGCCGCGTGGCTCGCGGATGTCGATGCGGTCGGCGTCACCGCCGGGGCGTCGGCGCCGGAGGTGTTGGTCGAGAGCGTGATCGAGCACCTGCGCCGGCACGGCGCCGACGGCGTCGAGGAGGACAGCGGCGAACCCGAGACCATCGTGTTCGCGCTGCCGAAGAACCTGCTCGGGGCCATCGAACGCAGCCGCTGAGCGCGGGCAGCGGCGCCGGGTGCCGCTACCAGCAGTTGGACGCCGACCCGGTGTAGGTCTTGGTACCGAGTTGGTCGATCGTGAAGCTGCCGCAGTTCGTCGAGTCGCTGGCCTGCGCATCGCCGGAATCGACGGTCGCCGTCGCCGTGAACGCCTGCCCGGCATTGGTCACGTTGGCCGCGACCGTGTAGTAACCCTCGTCGGAGTTGCCACCCTGCAGCGCCGTCGACACCTGCAATGAACTCAGCGTGGCCGCGTACGAGCCGTTGATCGTGTAGAAACGCTCCTGCGCGAGCGCGAGCGTCTCGAGCGCTATCTTGGCATCGGCGCGGCGCGCCTTCTGCGACTGGGTCGTGTACAGCGGGTAGGCGATCGCCGCGATCACCGCCATGACGGCGACCACGACCATCAGCTCGACCAGCGTCAGTCCTGCTTGCTGTAAACGCATCACCTACCCCCGTTACTTGACCCGAACCCAGGACTTGCGCCCTTCACCGGACGACAGGGCGTTCTCGGTCTTGGCATCGATCTGCGCCTGCTTCGAACCGGAGAAGTACTTGCCTTCGCAGTCCTTGCAGCCGCCCGACGGCCCACCGACCCCGGCGAGGATCGCCGGCGCCTGGATGATGCCGACCTTGGACTTGGTTCCCGAGACCGGCGTGTAGGTGGTCACGTTGTTGACCGTCGTCGACGGCATATCGTTGAAGTCGAACTTGCCATCGCCGTTGAGGTCGAGCACCGGCACGTCCAGGCGGCCACCGGTGCGCGGATCGAGTTCCATCAGCCAGCCGGAGCCGCCCTCGTCACAGGGCACCGGCGACGGCAGCGTCGTGACGAAGATCAGCTTGCCGGCGCGCAGGATCGGTTGTGCGACCATCTTCTCGCCGCTGTCGGTCAGATCGAGATACCAGCCGCACGACTTGTTGACCGCGCAGGTCTCCGGCACGCCGCTGACGAACCCGGCCCATTGCACCGCCGTGTTGCTGACCAGGCGGATCGTCTCGGTATTGGTGCCGAACGTCGCGACCTGCGTGCTCGTGATCGTCTGCTGCTGCAACACGTTCGAATTGCGGGTCGTCACCGACGTGATCGTGTTGCCGTCGTCACGGTCCCAGATGCCGTACATAGTGTTGTCCTGCACGGCGTTGGCCGGGTCCTGGTCCACCAGCTCGTAGTACTTGCCGGTACCGAAGAACACGATGCGGCCGATCGCCGACGTCGGGTGGAAGCCGACGGCCATGCGCGACGTGATGCGCTGCGGCACATTGCTCGCATTGCGCGCCGAGTACAGCAGCGTCGTGCTGGCACGGGTGAACCCTGTCGACGTCTTCGCGAAACGCCAGACGTTGCCGTTCAGGTCGCCGCCGTAGACCAGGTCGGCGTCACCGTCGCCGTCTGTATCGACCGGTGCCACGGTGGACAGGCCGTTGCCGCTGCCGTGCGAGCCCGACCCCGGGCCGGTATCGGAAAGGTCGATGCGCTGCAGTAGGACGCCGTCGCTGAGGCGCACGACGTACAGGATCGCCTTGCCCGACTTGCCGTGATAGCCGTTGCCGAAGATCGCGACCCAGCCGAGATTGTCGACCTTGACGATCGACGGCTGGCTGTAGCTGTAGCCGAGTTCTTCGAAATCGCTGCCCGCGACCGTCGGCGTGGCCTCGATATCCCACAGCACCAGCTGGTTGGCATAGGTCTCGTCGAACTTGCCGGGATCGGTGACATCGAGCGCAAACACGCCGCTGCCGCCGCCGCGCAGTGTGCCCACCAGCACCGTGTGCCACGCGCCGCTGAAGAACGCGTCGACGACGGTCGACGGACCGTCGACAAAGTACTGGTGCGTGTAGTTGGTCGACGTCAGCTTGCTCAGGTTGGGCGTCGGCACACCACTGACGACATTGGCATAGACCGAATTCGGCACGAAGGCGATACGCTCCTGGCCGGTGCAGGCCGACACCCCGTGCAGCGCGCCATCGTTGCCGCCGAAGTACAGGATCGGCTCACGCTCCAACGACCCCAACGGGCGCAGGTTACCGCCCGAGTCGCGGCAATCGACGTCGTCGTTGGCGGCGACGAACGACGAGTAGGCCACCGTCTCCATGCTGTCCGGATAACCGAAGGCCGGTGCACCGACGACGGTCGGCGTCGAGTTGACGACGTCGCCGAGCGGCGTGCTGCGGTCGCGGAAGCTGCCACCGTTGACCAGTTCGTTGCTGTCGTCACCGCGCAGCCAGTCCAGTCGATCGCTGCCGCGGCTGTCTGACAGCCCGGAACCCGGATTCAGATCCAACGCGGTCTGCTGCGCCGTGTTCAGGCTGGACCAGCGGAACGGGACACCGCTGCCGGCCCCAAGGTTCGCGGTCGGGTCCCAGGTGATCCATTCACGCCCGGTGTCGTGGTCCTGACCCGCCACGACCGTTGCGACGTCCCACTCCTGGGGCAGCAGCGCACCGGTCGTCGTGTCGACCGGGAAGGACACGACGCTGCCGGACCAGTCGGTGCTGTCGAAGCGTGCCTGGTAGATGCGCGTCGACGTGCGCAGGCTGACGGTGTTGGCGACGACCGATGCCGACGACGAGGTCGTCGCGATCGTCGCCAGGTACGACGCCAGCTTCGGACCGATCTGCGACGGGTCGTCGGCGAAGAAGAAGCTGTCGGCGACGCCGTCGCCATCCTCGTCCCATTCGACTGCCTTGTCGGGCAGGTTGTAGCCGGTATCGCCGGGCGAGTCGGAGTCGTTGAACGAGCCGTACTTCGCCGCGAGTTCGAGCGGCAGCGGCAGGTTGCGCGCGGTCGACGTGCCGGCCGTGAAGGTCCGGACCAGCGGCGTCGGCTCCTTGTTATCCTGGCCCGGGTCGTCGTCGAACGAACTGAAGTTGGCACCGCCGCCGTGGTTCTTGATCAGGCCCGCGTAATCGCCGTCGGCCGTCGTGCCGACGACGATGAAGCCGAGGTTCATCGACACACCGCCCTCGGCGTGCATGAAACGCACCGTGACGCGTGCGGTACTGGTACCCGGGTTCGAATCGTTGGCGCCGCTGCCGTCGTCGTCGCGCGTGGTACAGGCCGCGCCGACACAGATCGAGACGCGTTGCACCATGTCCATGTCATAGTCGTTGCCCCAGGCCGAGTCCTCCCACTGGGCGAGGAAACGCAGGTAGACGAGGTTGTTGTTGACGTCGTACTCCTGCTCCTCGATGTTCAGATGCGCGAGGCTCGACGATTTCCAGTTCGGCGAACCGGCCGCCGGCGTAGAGTTGGTCGGCCCCGCGTACGAGATCGGCACCAGCGTCATCGAACCGTTGCCGAGCGGGATCACGAAATCGGGCAGCGTCTTCGACAGCGCGATCGCGTAGGTGTTGATCAGCTGCTCATCGGTGCGGTCGTTGCGCAGGTCGCCATTGCTGCCGCCGATGTGCGCCTGGTGCGCGATACCCGCCATCGCGTAGCCACCCTGCTTGTTCGGCGACGTCGGGCACAGGCCACGCATCTGCGACAGCGACGTGAAGGTCTTCGCCGAGCAGATATTGGTATCCGGGTTGGCCAGCGGCGTCGCACCGACCTCGCCGATGAACACCGAGCTGGAGATCGTGCCCTGCGAAACCTCCTCGGTGCCGACCGCGTTGGTCGCGGTGGTCAGGTTGCCGAGCACCGTCGGCACGGTACCCAGGTCGTCGGTATCGAAGTTGTTGTCGCCGCTCGAGATCACGACGACGTTCATCGGCGTGCAGTACTCGGTCGATATCATCGGGTCGTCCCACGTCGCCGAGGGCAGGCCCAGAGAATCCGATGCGACATCGAAGGTGCCGGTCGCCGAACCCTCGCCGATCAGGTAGCGCACCGATTCGAGGTACAGTTCGGACACCGGGTTGCCCCAGTTCGAACAGCGCCGGTTGCCAGACGTGCTGGTCAGGTAGGTGTTGATGTCGATGCCGAAGGTGTCGCAGTCGCTGTAGTGCGTATCGTCGTAGTCCCAGGTGTTCAGGCGCACCTTGTCCAGCGTCGACACGATGCCGTTGACGCTGCCGTTGAACGTGCCATCGGTCAGGTTCACCTCGTCGTCCGACGCCGAGGCATTGCCGGCGAACAGGCCCATCGCCTTGCGCAGCACGCCGCCGTGATCGCGCTTCTGGTAGCTGCCGCTGACCAGCCCGAAGCGCAGCGTGCCGTCCTCGCCGTATTCCTGCAGCAGGCCGATCGGCTTCGAGTCGGTGCCGTTGTAGCTGCGGCAGTTCTCTTCGAGCTTGCCCGACACGCAGACCTCGACCTTGACGTTCGGTGCGTTGTTGGTGTTGGCGCCGAACAGGTTGTCGGCGTTCTTCGGTACCGTGCCGGCGTTCCGGTTGGCGTTGGTGCGGAAGTTGGTCTCGTACCACTCGCACTGGTTGCGTTCGCCGGATGCCCAGCGACCCCAGTCGCCGCTGGCGATACGCACCTTCGGCGGATAGGTCGCGGTCGACATGTTCTGCGTCTCTATCGTGCCGACGTTCGGGTCGGGCGTCGAGTTGCACAGCGTCATCGTCGCGACGTTGTACGGCGTGTAGTTCTGGGTCGTGTCGGTGAGGCTCGGCGTGAAGACCTTGGCGAACGAGTGCACGTCGTTGGCGAGCAATGTCCGCTGCAGCACGGTCTGGCTCGCGCTGTCGACCGCGCGCTTGCCGCCGTACAGTGCCTTGCGCAGCACGTCGATGCGGGTCATCGTCGCCCAGTTCAGGAAGTTGCCGCTCCAGTCGCCGTCGGAAGCGGCGTTGTTGCAGTGATGCAGGTTGCTACCGCTGGCGGCATTGCGCGGCTCGAAATAGCCGCTGCTACTGTCGTACTGGTAGCAGCGCCTGCTGTCGAAATAGCCGAAGTAGTCGAAAGTATCGACATAGGTGTTGTCGATGACGCCGTCGCCGTTCAGGTCCGAGTAGTCGGCGAAGGCCTTGGCGAACAGCTGGTGATCGACCGACATCGCGAACATCACCATCGGGCTGACCTGGGACACGAGGAACAACGGCTCCTGGGCCGGCAGCGCGATCGCCGCGCGGCTCGACATCAAACCCCACGCGACGGCAACGGCAGAACTGAGAATCTTGTTGCGCATGGTCTTTCCCTCTTAGTTGCCGTTCCAGCTGAAATAGGTGCTCTGCAGGACCACTTCGGTGTTCGGCGACACGCCGTAGCCCTTCGCCGTGACCCGGTAGTGATGCACGCGCGGCGGCTGGTTCTGGGTGCCGATCGCCAGGTCACTGTTGCCGATCACGGTCTTCGGCAGTTTCTCGATGTAGTACTCGGGCACCGCGGCGACCAGCAACTTGCTGTTGTAGGTCAGCACCGACGCCGGGACCAACAGCCCGTAGTTGCTGCCGGTATTCGGATCGACGCTGGTCGACGATGCGGTGACCTCGTAGGTGCCGCCGGTCCCGTCGAACGCCATCGCCGAGTGCGTCGTGGTGTTTGCCACGCCGCCTTCGCCGGTGCGCAATGCCGACTCGGCGGCCTCCAGCGCCGCGCTGTAATCGCGGAAGTTACCGGCCATGCGCTCCTCCATCGTCGTGTCGCGCAGGCTCGCGGTGCCGAGCACGGTCAACACCAGCAGCAGCACCAGCGCGACGATCAACACCGCGCCGCGTTGTTTGCGGAGGATTCTGGGATTTGCGTTTCGCATCGTCTGGTCCACTTAAAGCACCGAGTTCCGGATCGAAATCAGTGAGCTGAATTCCTGGCGCAGGCGAAAGTCGCCGGTGGGCGGCGAGATCGACGTGCTGCCAGACGGAAAATAGGTATACGGGGCCTCGACCGCGCTGGCACCCTCGACACTGTTGAGCAGCAGCGAGACGCGCACCGCCATGACCTCGTCCCAGTCGTACAGGCTGCCGGTCGGCCGGATCTGGCCGGCATGTCCGAACGCGTCGATGTCGCCGTTGCCATCGGTATCGAAGGCGTAATCGATCTGCATGTTTTCGACGCCATCGACGAGCTCCACCGCGTTAGTGCCGTCGAAGCGGTACAGCGCATTGATCGCCTGGCCGGTCTGGTTCAGGCGGCCGGTATCGCCGACGAAATAGGTGTGACGGTCGAATTCCATGACCACGGCATCCGAGCCGTAGGGCTCAGCGAGTTCGTTGTGCTTGTTGCCGGTCGTGTGCGTGATCACGGTGTTGCTGCCCGCTGTCGAGACGTTGGTGGCGCGGAAGATCGTGCCGCTCTTGCAGTCGCCGATCAGCAGGAACTCGTTGTTGGCGAAGCCCGTCGCCGTGCCAAGCACCGTGACGTTGCCGTTCTTCAGAACCGGCGCCGCGACGAAGGCGACGTTGGAGCGCAGCGGGCCGCGGATCTCGATCGAATCGGTATTGCTCACCATGTCCACGCTGCCGATCGTGACCGTACCGCTGGGATCGTTGCGGCCGTCGAGGAACTGGCCCGCGGCGAAATCGTCCAGCCATGCCGTCGCGCCCGATGCCGTGACGACATTCTTGAAATGCGGTTCGATATGCGGCGATTTGCAGCCGCCGAACCCGGCCTGCTGCAGATCGGCGGCGATCTGCCGGACCGCGTAGCGGCCGTTCTCCTGCAATGTGCCGAGCCCGTTCTGCATCTGGTAGGTCGCCTTGTTGGCCGAGAACACCAGCAGCACGCCGGCCAGCAGCACCAGGCTCAGCGTCGTCGCGACCATCAGCTCGACCAGGGTCAGGCCGGTTTGTTTGCCAAACGCTCGGGTCATAGCTGGGCCCTCGTGACCAGTTCGAGTTTCGCGCTGACGTCGCGGGCATCGGTCCAACGCACCTTGACCTCGGCGAGGCCGCCCGCGGTCACGCTGACCTCGCCTTCACCGGCCGGCAGGCGCTCGACGTAGGCGTGCCAGAGCTCGACGTCCATCTGCGCGACCTGGGCCGCCGAGCAGCTGCCGGCACAGGTCACGTGTGATGGCGTCACGCCGTAGTTGATGTCGTAGTCGCCGTCGCGGGCCGCGTCGCGGTTGGCGCGCATGCGATCGATTATATCGGTCGTCGCCAGCGTCGCCTGCGAACGCAGGAACGCGCTGTGATTGCTGCGCAGACCGGTCGTCTGCAGACCGCTGAGACCGAGCAGGCCGATCGACAACACGATCAGCGCGACCAGTACCTCGAGCAGCGTGAAGCCACCCTGTCGATGTTGCTTGCCGGCCATCAGCTGCATACCCCGCGGTTCAAACGGACCTGGCCACTGTTCATGATGTGCAGGCAGCGCTGCTGGTTACCGGTCGACTCGTTCTGGCCGAGCTGGATGCAGCTGCCGCTGGTCGCGCACACACCGGCATTCGCGGTCAGCGCGGCGACCTCGCCCTGCGCCTGGTAGGTCACGAACGCGCCGGTGGTCACCGCGGTCGCACCGTCGATCGTCAACGCGAACACCTTCAGCCGCTCGTCGCCGCCGTCGACGGTGCCGGCGGTACCGCCGTCGGTGAATACCAGCAGCCCGTTGTCCCAGTCGCTGTTGCTGCCGCAGACGATCGGGTTGGCGGTCGGATCGGCGATCGCGCAGACCGACACCCCGGTGCCGCGGCGGATCGCCTCGCTGCGCGCCAGCTTGAACGCGGTCAGGAAGGTGTTGGCCTGGGTCGTCGCCCGGTTGTTGGCCGCGACGCCGCTGAACAGCGGCATGCCGACCGCGACCAGGATGATCGCCACGGCCAGCGTGACCATCAGCTCGACCAGCGTAAGTCCCTGTTGTGTCTTCATAATGGCTCGTATAGCAGTTCACTGATTAGATAGCGCCGACGCGAATGATAGACTGGCGCAAATACCCGACGAACGGTGGTGGCGTAGCGCTCCGCGATCGCCCACCCGATCTACGATCCTGTTGAGTCTTTTCCCCGGATGAGTCACTTCCCCGGATGAGTCATTTCCTGGTTGTCGGCGGCGGCGCCATCGGCATGCTGACTGCCCTCGAACTGCGCAGCGCCGGGCACGACGTCAGCCTGTTCGAACGCGGCGAGACCGGTCGCGAATCATCGTGGGCCGGCGGCGGGATCGTGTCGCCGCTGTTCCCGTGGCGCTACCTCGACAGTGTGACGCGCCTCGCGAGCTGGAGCCAGTCGGTCTATCCGGCGTTGTGCTCTGACCTGTTTCGGCACACCGGGGTCGATCCTGAACTCACCGACTGCGGCCTGCTGCTGGTCGCACCCGACGAACACGACGCGGCATTCGCCTGGGCACGCGAGCACGACCGCGCGCTCGAGGCGGTCGATCGCGCGGCCTTCCACCGCCTCGAGCCGCAGGCCGCCGACCCGCCGGACAAGGCGCTGTGGATGCCGACGGTCGCCCAGGTCCGCAACCCGCGAATGGTAACGGCCCTGCGAACGCGCCTCGACCAGCTCGGCGTCGCGCTGCACACGGCCAGCGAGGTGCGCGCCCCGTCGGTGGAAGGCGGACGCTGCCGCGGCGTGCTGACCGGCGACGGCGCGACCCACGAGGCCGACGCGGTCGTCGTCTGCGCCGGGGCCTGGAGCGCCGGCCTGCTCGCCGACCTGCCGGCGCCTCCGGCGATCCACCCGGTGCGCGGCCAGATGCTGCTGTTTCGCGCCGCACCCGGCACGATCACGCGCATGGTCCTCGAGGCCAGCCGCTACGTGATCCCGCGGCGCGACGGCCGCACGCTGTTCGGCAGCACCATCGAGGAGGTCGGCTTCGACAAGCAGACCACGCAGGCCGCGCGCGACGAGCTGCACGCGATCGCGACGGCGCGTTTCCCGGTGCTCGCCGACTGCCCGGTCGAGGCCCACTGGGCCGGCCTGCGGCCGTCGTCGCCGGCCGGCGTGCCGTACATCGGCCCGCACCCGGCGATCGACGGGCTGTTCGTCAATGCCGGCCATTTCCGCAACGGTATCGTCCTCGGCCCGGCGTCGGCGCGCCTCGCCGCCGACCTGGTACTCGGCCGTACACCGATCGTCGACCCGGCGCCGTACGCGTGGACGGCCGCGCGCGGCTGATCGGCGGCCAGCGCGGCGCGGCGTCTTGAGTCGCTGCACAGAGTGTCCCTATAATGCGCCGCCCCATGCCGGTGTAGCTCAGTTGGTAGAGCAACGCATTCGTAATGCGTAGGTCCGCGGTTCGAATCCGCGCACCGGCTCCATTTCCCGGCAGACCGCATGCCCCGTACCGGCCTCCTCCCGATCTCGTTGATGCTCGCGGCGTGCAGCGGCGCGCCGGCCGCCGACCACCTGCCCGGCCGGGTGTTGCGGGTCATCGACGGCGACAGCCTGGTGCTCGAGCTGCGCGGCGCGCAGCACCGGATCGAGCTGCACGGCATCGACGCGCCGGAACTCAACCAGCCGTGGGGCGGCACGGCGGCGGCACAGCTGCAGCGCCGGCTCGCCGGGGCCTTTGTCGTCGTCACCCGCCACGCCGTCGACCGCGCCAACCGGACCGTCGGCAGCATCCGCGTGCACGACCGCGACGTCGCCCTCGACCTGCTGTCCGGCGGCCTCGCCTGGTCGACCGTGCCGCTGCCGGATGGCGCCACCGACAGCCGGCCGCCGCACCCGTACACGCGGGCCGAGCGACAGGCGCGCGATGCCGGCCGCGGCCTGTGGTCGGACGCCGCCCCGATAGCGCCGTGGGAGTGGCGACGGCGGCGCGCGCGACGCTGACATCCGCGCCCGCCCGTTGCGGTATGCTTGGTGGCAGGCACAGCGTTCCTGCACGGCACGCAGGCGGCGGCACCGCGATGAGCACAGCAAGCGCACAGGGATGGCGGCATCGGCGGCAGCGCGTCGCTGCAGCTGCTTCTAGGGCCCGGCCGGCCGATGGCTGCTGAGCGGCCCAACGTCTTCATCAGTTACCGGCGCGACGACGCCGCGGCCAATGCCGGCCGCCTGTTCGACTGGCTCAGCGACCAGTTCGGCGACGCCCACGTGTTCCTCGATACGAGCCGGATCGCGATCGGCGCCGATTTCGAACGCGTCCTCGGCGAGCGCCTGGCCGCCGCCGACGTCGTGCTGGTCGTCATCGGGCCGCGCTGGCTCGACATCGCCGACGCCAACGGCCGCCGCCTCGACCAGCCCGACGACTACGTGCGCATGGAGGTCGCGACCGCACTGCGCAGCGGCACGCGCCTGATCCCGGTGCTGGTCGGCGGCGCCCGCATGCCGGCCGCCGAGCGGCTGCCGGACGCGCTGCGGGCGCTCGCGACGCGCAATGCGACCGAACTCCGCGATGCCGGTTTCGAGCAGGATTTCGACCAGCTGGTCAACGCGATCCTCGACCGCCCGCGCGGCTACCTGAAGACCGAACTCGACCGCGTGCAGCGCCTGCTGCGCGCGATCCGCGTGTCGACGCTGCTGGTGCCGACCGTCGCACTGCTGGTCGTGATCGCGATCTGGGTCGGCGCCCTCGAGGCGTTCACGCTGGACACCCGCGCCGCCAGCTACCTGATGTGGGCCGGCGAACAGCTGGCGCCGCCGGGCGCGCAGCCCGGCGTGCTGCTTGTCGCCGTCGACGGAGACAGCGAACGACGCCTGCGGCGCGACTTCGGCCCGGTCGCCGCGTGGCGCAGCGACCACGCGCGCCTGCTGCGGCGCGCCGCGGCCGCCGGCGCGACGGCGGTGGTCTTCGACCTGGTGTTCGAACGCGCGACCGCGGCCGACGCCGAGCTGGCCGCCGCGATGCGCGCCGCACGGGCGCGCGGCACGCGCGTCGTCGTCGGCGTGCGTGACCTCGACGCCGGCCGGCCGCGGATCGCCGCGGCACTGCGCGACGCCGCCGACTGGGGCTCGGTGTGCATCAACCGGCGCCTCGGCTACAGCTACATGGCGCCGCTCGCCGTCGTCGCCGCCGGGCCGGACTTCGCCGCGGTGCAGCCGGCACGGACGCCGGCGCTGGCACTCGCCGCGGTACGCGGCGACGCGCTGCAGGCGGTCGACATCGAGCGCCGGCGCCTGGTGCTCGCCAACGACCCGGCGCCGGCAGCGGCGCCGCGATTCTCGCTGCTGCACCGCATCTCCGGCGCGACCGGCGACTGCGGTGCGCTCGCCGACGGCGACCTGATCGCCGCGCAGCTGATCCGCTTCACCGACGCCGGCTACTGGCATGAGCCGCAACGCCGCGTGTCGTACGCCGACGCGCTCGACCCGCAGCGCGTGCCCGACAGCGCGCTCGCCGGGCGCATCGTGCTGGTCGGCGCGACCCTCGGTCGACGCGACCGCGTCGACGTCGTCAGCGGCTTCGACCGCCATGCCCTGTACGGCGTCGAGCTGCACGCGAACGCGATCGCCAACCTGCTGAGCGGTCGCGAGATGGTCACGCCGACACTCGACAGCGACGCCTGGACGGCCCTGCTCGCGGCGGCCGCCGGTGCGCTGTTCGGTTACCTCGCCGCCGCGTGGAATCCCTGGCTGCGCCGCGCGCTGCTGCTCGCACTGGCCGGCGGCTACCTCGGCGTCGCCGCCGTGTTCGCCGGACACGGACTGCTGCTCAACGTGCTCTACCATGTCAGCGGCTTCGTGATCGCGTTCACGCTGCTGCGTCGCCTGCGCAGCGGTGCGTTCGATCACCGCACCCGGCGCCGGTCGTGAAACGGAGGACCTACCATGCCCAGCATCGCCTTCCCCCGCCTGTCGACATCCCTGCTGCTGCTCACGCTGTGTGCGCTGTGGCTCGGCGGCTGTGCGCCGAGCAACCGCCTGACCAAGGTCGTGCGCGCCGACCCGTCGGCGCCGCTCGGCTACGTCGAGGTCCACGACCGTGACAGCGGTATCGTCGCGGTGATCCGCGGCGGCCGCCGGCTCGGCACGCGCACGCCGCTGACCCTGCAGCCCGGCGACGAGGTCCGAACCGGGCCGGGTGCCGGCGCCGTGATCCGCCTGCTCAACGGCGGCGAGGTCGTGCTGGCGCCGGATACCCACGTCCGCCTCGGCTCGCTCGAGGTGTTCTTCGGCCGCGTGCTCGCCGACCTGCGCGGGCTGTTCGAGATCGAGGACGACACGCTGGTCGCCGCGGTCGAGGGGACGCGCCTGCTGTTCGAACGCGAGCGCGGCCGCAGCACCCGCGTCGCAGTGCTCGAGGGCCGCGTGCTGTGCATCCCGAAACGCGGCCACTGGGAGCCGGTGCGCCTCAACGACGGCCAGGCGCTGCGCACCCGCTATGCCAGCGACCGGCGCCCGGCGATCGAGCGCCTCAGCCGGGCCGAGATCGCCGACATCGAACGCTGGTCGTCGGGCATCCGCGACGCCGCGCGCGCCGGCTTCTGCTGTGCCGGCGGTCGGGTCACCGAGACCCTGTCCAACCAGTGCCGCGGGCGTTTCTTCGACAGCGAACGGCGCGCGCGCCGGCACTGCGAGTCGGGCTGGTGCTGTCGCAACGGCAGCGTCACGTCGAGCCTGCGCGGCGACTGCCGCGGCAGCTTCCACAACAACCGGACCGCCGCGGAGCGCGCCTGCGCCCCGCCGGAACCCGCGGTCGTACAGGGCTGGTGCTGCCTGCAGGGCAACCTGCGGCAGACCGACAGCCGCTACTGCAAGGCGGTGCAGGGGCAGTTCTATACCAACGGCGCGGTCGCCAAGCGGCGCTGCCTGCCGGTGGTACAGTGACAGCGGTCGCTCAGTCGTGCTCGATCTTGTAGAACAGGTCGACCGATTGCTCGCTGCCGGATCGGCTCTCGACCTCGAGCCGCTCGCTCAAGCGCAGGCGTAGCAGCACCGCGCCCTCGGGATTGAACAGGCCCTGTGAGTAGCCGAGGTAGAGGTCGGGATTGAGGTACTTGCCGAGCAGCAGCGAGCTGTCGGCGATGCCGCCGCTGCCGTTGTCGACGCGCAGGTCGTCGAGCCCGAGGCGGTCACCGAGGTCCTGCAGCAGCGGCTCGCTGCGCGACAGGCCGAGCGACAGCGCGGCGCTGCCGATGTCCTGGCCCTCGCCGGCGCTGGCCGCGGCGAGGCCACGCCCGGTCAGCAGGTAGGCGACCGCCTCGGCCTCCGGCAACGCCGGTTCGGTGTAGACGCGCGGCCGCGGCTCGGCCAGCGGCCCGCTCATCGCCAGGTAGGCACGGACACGGCCGTCGCGCGACTCGCGCACGGCGCGCAGGTCGACCTCGGGGTTGCCCGGCGGTCCGGCGAACAGCAGGCGGCCCTGCTCGACCTTCAGGTCCTGGCCGTAGGCCTTGTAGCTGGCGTCGCGCAGCTCGATCTTGCCGTCGACCAGCGTACCGCGCTGCCCGCTCTGCGCATCCAGGCTACCTTCGAGGCGGGTCTTCAGGCCGAAGCCGGCGAAGGTCACGTCGTCGCCGAGTACGACCGCGATCGCGGCATCGAGCGCCTGGCGACGCGCCGCCGGCGCGGCCGGGGCATCGCGACCGACGATGACCGCGTCGTCGCTGACCGCGACGGTACCCTGGGGCAGTTCCTGGAGCTCGATCGCGGCCTGCGGGATACGCAGCGTGCCGGTCAGGCGGTAGCTGCCGCGGCCCTGCAGCCGCAGGTCCGGCGACACCCGCGCGGTCGCCTCGGGCAGGCGCACGGCGAGGAAATCATCGCCGCGGATGCGCAGATCGACCGCCGGGCCATCGCTGGCAACAGGATCGACCTGGCCGCGGATCGCAATGCGACCGTCGCCGGAGGTCACGCTGCCGTCGACCGCGAGCGGGCCCTGCCCGTCGCCGCGGACCTGCAGGCCGAAGTCGCGCAGCTCGATGCCGGCGGCCGGCAGCGTCGCAGCGGCGTCGCTGATCCGCAGCTCGCCGTCGATCGCCGGCTGCGCCAGCGTGCCGCCGAGCGCGAGCGCGACACGCAGCCGGCCGCTGACCGCCTGCAGTGCCGGCACGAAACCGGCGACCAGCGTCAGGTCGGGGAACTCGGCATCGACGCGCCCGCCGAGCGCGCGGCCGCCGTCGCGCGCCGCGCCAAGCGTCAACCTGCCGCCGGCGCGGCCGCTGCTGCCGAGCCGCAGACCCAGCTCGGCCTCGCCTCGGTCATCGGCGAACCGCCCGCTGACGCGCGCGTCGCGGTAGGCCAGCACGACCGGTTCGAGGCCCTCGTCGACACGGATCTCGCCGTCGTCGGGACGCAGCTCGAAGGTCGCCGCTGGCCGCTGCGGCGGCCCCTCGACGCGGACGCTGGCATCCAGGCTACCGGCGATGACGGCCTCGCCGGGCAGCTGGGCGGCGAAACGGGCGAGGTCCAGCGCGGCGAGGCGGCCGTCCAGATCCAGCCCCTTTGCGCGGCTCCAGCCGCCGTCGACGCACAGCGATGTCGCGCCCTGCTCCAGGCACAGGCCGTCGACCTTGGCCAGGTCGGCGCCGGCACGCAGCGGCGTCGCCTTACCCAGGCGCCAGTCGCCGAGCTGCAGCGAGTTCGCATCGAGGTTGCGCAGCGTGCCGCGCCACTCGGCAGCGCGCTGGTCCCAGCCGCCCTGCGCGCCGAACGCGACACGCACGGCCGGCCCGTCGGCACTGAGTTGCACGCGGTGGTCTGCGATACCACCATCGAGCGCTGCCGACAGCGCGCTGATCCGGGTCTCGCCGCTGACCAGCCCGGTCGCGGTCAGGTTCGCGGTTCCGCGCTGATCCCGCCAGTCGATGCCTAGCTCGAGCGCCGCGATCCGGGCACCGTCGAAACCGACCTCGCTGCCGCTGAGCTGTGCGCTCAGCGCCGGCCGGTCTTGCGTACCACGCAGCGTGCCGCTGCCCTGCAGCGCACCGTCGAGGCCGGGGTACAGTGCCGCCAGCTGCGGGGCCTCGATGGTGAAGGCGAGGTCGAGGTCGCGGTCGGCGCGGCCGTAGACGCGGACGCGATTGGGCCCGCTGGTCAGGTCGAGCGCGCGCGCCGTCAGCGCGTCGCCGCGCAGCGCGACGCCCCCCGACGCGGCGACCGGGTAGCCGCGCAGGCTGCCCGCGAGGCGCTCGATCGCGACGTCCAGCGCCATCGCGGCGTCGCCGCCGAACCTGCCGTCGAGCCGCAGGCGGCCGTCGAGCCGGCCCGGCCAGTCGGCCGCGAAAAGGCCGGGATCGACGCCGTCGACAGCCAGCGCCAGGTCGGTGCGGACGCCGTCGGTCCAGGTCAGCGTGCCGTCGGCCTCGACACGGCCGTCACCGACACCGAGCGTCAGCGGCTGCAGCCGCAGACCGGCCGTGTCGCCCTGCGCCTGCAGCGCCAGCGCCACCTCCGGCAGGTCGGGCAGCGACAGCGGCGCGCGCAGCGTCAGGCGGTAGTCGTCGGGCGTGCCGCGCAGCGCGAGGCTGCCGGCAGCGGCGCGGTACTGTGCCGTTCCGTGCAGCGGCCAGTACAGCTGCGGCCAGCTGACATCGACGCTGAACGCCGGCGCGACCTGGTCGAGCACCGCGTCGGCACGCGCCCGCAGCTCGAGCGGTGTCTCGATCGCGGCCACGAGTTCTGGCCGCAGGGCCTCGCCGGACAGGGTCATGCGCGCGCGCATTTCGCCGATGTCCGGCCCGGTCAGCGTCGCCGGCAGCGTCGTGCGCAGGCTGCCATCGAGCGCGTGCGGTGCGGTCGTGGCCAGGCCCAGCGCACCGTCGAGCTGCGCGCCCGCCACGCGCAGCTGCAGCCCGTCGATGCGGATCGCGGCGCTGTCCAGCAGCGCGGACAGCCCGAGGTGGTCGAGCACGAGGTCGCCGTCGGCCTGCTGTAGGCGCACGTCGTCGAGCGTGGCGCGATCGATGCGCAGCGTCAGCGGCACGCGCAGGGCCGGCAACTGCGGCGCCTGCGCCGGTTCATCGGACGCCGGCGGCAGCGCGACGCGCAGCCCGTCGACCGCCAGCTGCTCGACGTGCAGCACCCGGTCGAGCAGCGCGCGCGGCCGCCATGCCAACAGCAGCGATGCCGCAGCGACCCGCGTCTGCGCGGCGTCGACGGTCAGCCCGCGCAGCTCGATGCGCTCGAGCAGGCTGCCGTGGCTACTCGTGAACGCGATGGAAACGCCCTGGTCGGCCGCGACGCCGGCGAGCTGCTGCAGCAGCCAGGCGCTGCCGCGTTCGCTGGCCAGCAGCGCATAGGCCCCGAGCGGCAGCGCCAGCACCAGCAGCAGCGGTAGCAGCAGCAACCAGAGCAGCCAGCGCCAGCGTCGCGGCCGTGGCGCCGGCGGCGCGGTCGCGGGCGTGCCGCCCGACGTCACAGGTCGGCCCCGAGGCCGAAGTGGATGCGCCACTCGTCGTCGGCGGTATCGTCCGGCAGCGCGACGTCGAGGCGCAGCCGGCCGACCGGCGAGTACCAGCGCACGCCGACGCCGTAGCCGCTGCGCAGCTCGATGTCGTCGGTATCGAAGGCATTGCCGGCGTCGACGAACGCCGCGACCCACCAGTCGTCGCCGAACACCGGGTGCTCGTACTCGACGCTGGTCGTCAGCAGGTGGCGGCCGCCGCGTGGCTCGTCATTGGCGTCACGCGGCCCCAGCGACTCGAACTCGTAGCCGCGTACGCTGTTGTCGCCGCCGGCGAAGAAGCGCAGCGAGGCCGGCAGGTCGGTGACGCTGTCGCCGGCCGTCAGGCCGGCGTCGACGCGGCCGGTGATGCGTCCGGCGTCGCCGAAGCGGTAGATGCCCTTGGCCCGCCCGACGATGCGGAACAGCGTCGCGGTCGACAGCAGGCCGTCGTGGGCGCCGCGCAGCTCGAGGTTGACCCGGTACCCGCGGCGGGTACGCAGCAGGTTGTCGGCCTCGGTGCGGTCCCAGCCGATGCCGGGCATCAGCAGGGTCGCGTCGGTGTCGTCATCGCCGACCGTCGAGCGCTCGTGCAACAGCTCGATGAAGCGGTTCTGCGTCCAGCGGCCGACCTTGCGCGTGTGGCGCACGACCAGCGCCGCGCTGTCGCTCTCGGCGCTGTCGGTGTCCTCGTGCTGCAGGCGTGCGCCGAACGAATAGCTGTCGACGTGCGGGTCCTCGCCCGGGATCACGTAGTCGGCAGCCAGCGTCGACAGCACCGGCGACAGGCTCAGCGCGCTCTCGAAGCGATGGCCGCGGCGATTGATGAAGCGGTTGTCGTAACGCAGGCTGGCGCGCGGCCCGGTATCGGTCGCGTAGCCGATGCCGGTGCGCCAGGCGTGCCGTTTCGCGGCCTCGAGTCCGACATCTATCGGGATCGCGTTGTCGTCGGCCTGGTCGCGCCGTGGACGCACCTCGACGCGTTGGAAATAACCCGAATCGCTGAGCCGGCGGTCGAGTGCCGCGACCGCGCTCGCCGCGTAGTCGGTCCCCGGCCGCAGGCCGGCGAGGCGGCGCACGAAGCCTTCGTCCAGCGGCTGCTCACTGATGCGCACGTCGCCGAAGCGGTAGCGCGGTCCGCTGTCGGCGGCGATACGGATCTCCGCCTGCGCGGTATCGGGATCGATGCGCAGCTCGCGCCGGCGGTACGCGAAGTCGAGGTAGCCGCGCTCGGCCGCAAAGCGCTGCAGGCGTTCCTTGATCGCCTCGTAGTCGCCGTGGTGCAGCGGCGCGCCGACCGCCAGCGGCAAGCTGTCGATCAGCCCGTCGAACTCCGGATCGTCGGCGGCCTCGCCGCTGATGTCGATGCGGCGCGACGCGATCGTCGTGCGCACGCCGAGCGCGATGTCGACGTCGGCACGCCAGCAGTCGTCGCCGCGTTCGAGGCGCGGCGTGATCGCGGCGCCGTAGTAGCCGAACGCGTGTAGCGCCGGCTGCAGGTCGCCGCCGAGGCGGCGGAACAGACGTTGCACGCGCCACGCCGGCGCGTCGCAGGCCTCGTCGGTGAGCGGCGTGCGTGCCGCGAGGTTGTCAACCAGACCGTCCGGCGCATCGGCCACACGAAACTCGACCGCGGCGTGACCCGGTGCCAGCCAGACGGCCAACAGCCAGGCCGGCCAGGTTCTACATGTACGGGAGATCATTTGCCGCGAGCGTATCAGGCCCGGCAGCGGCTGTATCCCGCTGCCGCCGCAAGGTGGTTTCGGGCTATCCTGGGCGCATGACCATCCTGTTCGTCAACCGACTGACCGTCATCGACAATTCCATACTGAGCCCGGCGCGCGGCCTGATCGGCGAGAGCTGGCAGGTCGATGTCGAACTCGAAGGCGACCTCGATGCCCAGGGCATGGTGTTGGACTTCGGCGAGATCAAGCGCTCGATCAAGCGGCTGATCGACGAACACTTCGACCACAAGCTGCTGGTGCCGGCGGACTGCCCGGGGCTGAGCGTGCACGACTACGACGACGGCATGCACCTGACGTTCACGACCGACGACGGCCGCGTCATCGAGCACCGCTCGCCGCGCGACGCGGTGCGCCTGATCCCGTGCGAGCGCGTGGTCGCCGACCGCCTCGCGCAGGTCATCGCCGACTACCTGTCGCCACAGACCCCGGACAACGTGATCGCGGTACACGTGCGCCTGTGGCCCGAGTCGATAGACGGTGCGTTCTATCGCTACAGCCACGGCCTCAAGCACCACGACGGCAATTGCCAGCGCATCGCCCACGGCCATCGCTCGCGCCTCGAGATTCTGCGCAACGGCCAGCGCGACACGGACCTCGAGGACGACTGGGCGACTCGCCTCGCCGACATCTACATCGGCACGCGCGACGACATCATCGGCAGCAGCCAGCGCGACGGCATGGCCTATTACGAATTCGGCTACCGCAGCACCCAGGGCCTGTTCGGCCTGACGCTGCCGCAGGCCGCGTGCTACCTGATCGATAACGATTCGACAGTCGAGAACATCGCCGCCCATATCGCGGCGACGCTGAAGGCCCGGCACCCGGACGACCGCTTCAAGGTCTACGCCTTCGAGGGTGTCGACAAGGGAGCCGTCGGTGTCGCCTGACCGCTGGCGCGTGCTCGCGCCGGCACTCGCATCGATGCTGCTGAGCGGCTGCGCCGCGCTGTGGCCGGCACCCTACGGCGAGGTCGCCGCCGACGCCGACCCGGTTCGCGGCCCCGGCCTGCCGAACCTGATCCCGGCCAACGCACCTTCGACACTGAACGGCCATTGGGCCGACTACGGCGGCCACCAGGGCATCGACGTGCTCGGCGACGTCGGCCTGCCGGTGCTGGCGCCGGCCGCCGGCCGCGTCGTCGCATCACGCTTCGAGCCGATGTACGGGCACCGCATCGAGATCGACCACGGCGACGACGGCGACGGCAACGCCGTGCGCAGCCTGCTCGTGCACCTCGACGAACGCCTGGTCGGCGTCGGCGAGACCGTCAGGCGTGGCCAGCAGGTGGCGCGACTCGGCCGCACCGGCCTGCTCGCCGGCGCGATCCCGCATCTGCATTTCGAGATCCGCACCCGGGCACCCGGACGCTACCGGATATTCGAGCCGCGCAACCCGAATCTCTACTGGGTCGACGGTGCGGGCATCATCACCTGCTTCGATCGCGCGCGCCGTTACCCCGCCGCACCATTCGCGATCACCTACCCGGTGCCGTGTCGTGGCGTCGACTGGGAGTGAGCGCGCAGCGTCGGACCGGTTCCGGCGAGTTGGCCGCATGCGTCGAACCGGCCACGTCATGACTCGCCGGCCAGGTGCGTCGGGCAGATCTGCTGACGGCCAGGAACGGACCTTCCGTGGCTGCTTCGCTCGACGATCGAGATGCATTGCACTGCGGAGTTGGCTGTGTGGCGCTTTCCGCCCAACAGCAGGTACAAGAAAACCCGGCAGCACAGCGGCCGGGTTGATGCACTCAATCGGCTAATCCGATTACTGTATGACTTCTATCAGCTCCGACGTGACCTTTCCACGCTTGCGGTGATCTTGTTCAAACTTCACCGTCCGATCGAGAGCTGGTGCGTACCAGTAAGACTGTTTCGCCCACGGGTACTTGCAATCGACGCGATAAGTGCCGAACTCGCCAGCAGGTACTTCCACCGTCTCCTTTGCGGCTACTTCACACGACATCTTTGTGCCGTAAAACATCTTGCCCTCGGCATTTCGACGGGCATATTTGTACTTCACCTTGTTGCCTACCTTGAACGGCCACAGGGCACCTTCGCGATCAAATTTCGTGACCTCGCCAGAATGCCACTTGCGGGAATCGTTGCATTTCTCCCAGCTCAAGTTCGGCCCGTAGCGATCCTCGGTTGAGTTGGTGGTTATACAACCGTTGCTTCGACTGAGTTGCTGTGTCTTTTCGTCCAAGCGCGTCGCTTCGACAATAATCTCTTCTCCGTTGCGTAGACGCTTGGACTTCCATACTTCGCCCGCTTTTATTTTGAACGCCGGGCCGGTGACTTCCGGCACCTCGACGGCAAAAACAGCTGTGCTGGTGCTAACGACCAACATGCCACCCAGCAGGACGCAAACCCGATTATTTTTCATTGGATAATTTCTCCTTGAACTCTGGGGAACAACTCCTCACAACCTGACACTAGCCGACCTTGTTCAAGTCCGGCCGACCAGAAAAACGAGTATATGAAAACGCCCGAAACTGCGATAGAAAAACGACCATGCCGCTGTAACCGGCGACGGGGCTGATCGAGGCAGGACGCCAAAACTTGTTATCGGATGGACAAAGGTCTCCATGTCGGTCCGGTAGACGCCACGCAAAGCTAGGTCTGACACCATGAATGGCCGGTTTGTGTCGAGACCTGCCTGAAACGGTCCGTCTGCTGTAACGCATCAATACGTCGTCCATTGGCGAAACTCTAGGGACCGTTCCGAGTCGATTCCCGCCGGCTGGGGAATCGAAAAGCCGCCGTTCGTCCTGATCGCCAGTCATCGTCCGGCGCCCAAATCACCAGCGGTCATTGCCGAGCCTGATCCCGAGCGACCGCTTCGGCCGAGAGAGAGACGCACGCGGCAGGCTGATCCCGCTTCCGTATCGGTCGCGCAGCCGACCTGTCGACGCGATTTCCCACTTGTCGGCTCAATGTTGAGAACAAGAGTTCTCCACAAGGCAGCGGCTAGCCAGTCCTGGCCGCAAAAAGAACCCCGCCTCTCTATCAACAGCCCTTACCGAAGGTCGTCACGTGTGTTGAGCAAGCGCATGTGCAGCGAGGAAGCCATACCCCTCCGACTTCCGACCTACGGCGTCAAAAACACATGCAGCGGACTGTCCGCCACAAGGGACGACGCTCGGTAAATCAGGCCGTTACGTTCCCAGGCATCGAGTTGTCGGCGGATTACCGGCGCCGCCTGGAAATAGGTCATGCCGGTAACGAGTTGAGGCGAATACAGCAGCTTCAAAAGCAGGTAATCAAAACCCGTCAGAAACTCATCGTCGGTAACATCACTGAAGACGGTGGGATGAAAATGCCGGGAATCATTGAGCAGACCGAGCATCTGCGTGACCTCTTCAATCACGCAGGGCAGAAGTTTGCCGAGGGATTCGGCGCGCTCGACGGGAATGACAACTGTCCCACGGATGATCTCGCCACGTCGATTCGATCGAAACTGGCCGACACAAACGCTTCGCTGCAGCTGGCGCAAACCGCTATGTGAGAGCGCTCGTGCCGCCATGCCATTGGGATCGCGCTCGCCGGTAAACAGGATACGGACATTGGCCTGATTGCGGTCGAGTACGAAAGTCGTCGGAAGGCCGGTGATCCGGCTCAGTTGCTGGAGATGCGTTGACAGCAACCATCGCTGCAGTGCCGGATCGCCTGCCTCGCTGTAAAACCAGACACGCAACGGTTGCACCCACTTGCGAACGACCGGCGAAATCCGCTCATGCTCGCCATTCAGCGCGATGTTGTAGAAGCCGTATTCGATGTACTGCTTGTTATGCCAGTGCACCGCGCCACCTGCATCGCGAGTGGTCGCAAACGCCGGCAACGTCGATGCAAGGCAAATTATCACCGCCAGCAGGCATCGCAACACGATACCTTTCAGGCATCGGCTACCATCTCGACTTACGAAAAGCGTGTTCTCTGCGCACAACAGATTCATCAGTCATCCAGAATCAGCAACCGCATGAAGCATCACTCTAGTCAGTGGGCGCAACGGCTGACAACCATGATCAGTTGGTTACCGTTTTCTAATGATGAATCCTGACCCTATGCCGTACGCAGCGTCGTCAAGGCAGATCTTCACAAGCAGTGGATTGGCCGGACGCGATCGCTCCGGCAATACCTGCTCCGGTCATGTGTGCTTGACCAAGCCGAGCCCTACCTCCGATTGGAAGAGATAACCTGCGATCTGAATAGACCACATTGACACCTGCGTCGGTTGTATAGCAGTCATCGAGCGAGCCCAATCAAAGGACCGCTCACTGATGACAGCCGCCTGACGCTCTGTACAGATGACGAGGCCGCCCATCGAGGCGGCCTTCTCGGCTGGATGCGGCCACGAAGAGACACTCGCCTACGGTCGGCGGCAGGCAGGTTCAAGCATTTGGCGGACTCGCGGGTTGTGCAGTGCAATTAACGGGGTCCGCGACACGACGCACTTGCAGAGTTCGAGGCACTTGCAGTGACAACCAACGGCTCCTGCAATTGATGAACCGTCAGGAAATTTAACAGCTGCGATGCATCAATCTCTCAGTTACATGAGTAAGCACCTGATTCCAAATTCATAAGTCTCTGTGGTACGTCTCTTGCTGTTAACTGCAACCCGGCTGGACTGTTCGCTGACCGCCGGGACAATGCAATCTCACAATGCGCTAAAACGCTGCCAAGGGTTTCGAGGAGGACTTATGTTGAGGATACTCGGTCTCGCTGGCCTGTTCGTCGCTACGTTCGCTACCCAGGTGTTCGCTGCTGTTGTTACGCCAACATCTGACGTGATCTTCGAGTTCGATACTACTGTTCTCGGTGGGCAATCGATAACGACATACACTTGGAGCTGCGTGGCATTCGAGGAGCCCGCTTGCAACACGCAACCCGGTCAGGGTGCAAGCGATGTACCCGGTTCTCTTTTGGGTTCGATGCGCATTCAGATTGGTACCACGCCGGGTGGGAACGATATTGTCTCGTTCATCGAAAACAGCGGGGTTGGCGCAATTTTCGGTAGGAGCGCTACCTTCTTGATTGCTCCGATAGTTCCACCTTCGGCATCGAGTATCTTCATGTCGTTCAGCTTCATCAATGATCCTCTGGTTGGCATTTCCCAGGCTTCGCTGCGATTTGGAAATGGCACCTCTGTTCCGGGCGTTTTTTTCGACCCAGATGCGCCCGGCAATCGAGTGCCACTTCCGGGCGTGCCAGCCTTGCTAGGGGCTGGCCTTATCGCTGTCGGAGCGCTACGCCGTAGCAAGGGGGCTTGAGCTCTACCGCTCTTCTCTCTAAAACCCTTTATCGGTGGGTTCTTCTTCGGTCGGCTCCGGCGGAAAAGCTGCCGGCCCCGCCGATGGTCATTTGGTCGGCTTCGTGCCGACTGCGGACTCATACCCGATCAACACGCTTAGATATGCCTGCTGCAGCGGGTGGCTAGGCTGAGATCGGCCACAACCGGTACGAATCCAAGTCGACCCTGTGCCCGTCCTACGGCTCCGGTGCAGCAGCGTCACTCGTCTGTCAGTTCAGTCTCGAGCTTTTTCCGAACCGACATCAATACCTTGCCATAGGTGTTGTGCCCCCGGCCATCCCGCCCACAGCCCCAGTAGTAGTCGTACATCGAGTTTTCGACGATCTTTTGAGTACCGGTCATCAATAATGCTTCGGCAACGTCGGCATGAGTTCGGCACTTAATGTATACCCCGCGAGTCATGACGGTTTGCCGGATCTCTTTCCAATCTTTGCGAACAGCCCCGGCATGTTTCTCGGCCAACTGCTCAGCCTCGACCGGGGAGGCTGTATTGCGGATGGCCGCGCGTTGATCCGGGTCGATGAACTTCATGCCCTGGAAATAGTGTTCGAGCGTGGGCCAGTACGCGTCATCCAAGCCAAATCCGTGGCGTGAGAAACTGCTGAGTGGATTGCTGTCGTCGGTCCGCGACACGTACAGCGGCTCAGGTTCTGATCTGTTGAAAAACATGGTGCTCCTGATTGATGCCCCTGGTTGCGCCGCATCTTATGCCGCCTGCGACCATTGACGGTAAGAAAAAACGCCGCAGCGGGCTGTTTACTCAACGGACAAAGAGATTGAGTTAAGCCCGATCCCACAAAAGGTTCCGGTGACATACAGTTCCCAGTCGTCACCGACCCGCCTAACGCGTTGAGCGAACGCAGCGCGAATCGATCCGTTTCGATTCGGTGCGACCGGCATGTATCGTTAGCCGGCTGATGTGCTGCAGCGATTCAAAGGGCTACTCCGTTTCGTCGGCAGCCGAAAGCGAACCATTGGCGTCATAGAGGTCAATCGAAACCAATCCTTTCGGTCGCCCATTTGGCTGTCGTCGTTGCTTGGCCGGCTTGACATTCTGTGCGCAACTCCATTGACTTGCGTTACTTCACGGAGGTTCAACAGCCGCGGCAAAGACAATGTATGGCTATCCTTTAGTTCGTTCGTCGTTGGTCTCATTGATCGCCTTGGCACTAATGGCGACGACGCTGATCGGGTGCGTGAAGGTGCCCAGCGAAGACGATAGGCTGGCGGCCCTCGCCGCCGAGCCGTTGTCGCCGGAATACAGGGTGGCCATGCTTGCGACCTGGATGTCTCCACCCTACACGGAGGTGGCTGACCTCGTCGACAAGCAACAACTCGATGCCATTGGAGCCAGCATTACCAGCGGGTTTTCACAGCGGATGCCTGCTAGCGTGAAAGCTTGGCCAGCCTCTTATGGCAGGCGTTCGACAATCGGGCAGGGAGTGCTGAGTTCGGGCAGGATCAACGATTTCGCGCGGTCCCAGATGCGCTCTATTGCAAACAGCGGGTTCGATGCAATCATGACGGTGCGTTTGATGCCGATCGTCGCCATTCGCGCTCCCGATTTGTATCGCCGCGGTGGCACGAAAACCGTTCGAACGATACTTGCACCCGCCGGTACAAACCGGTCGACCCCCTTCTCGATCGAGGTTAGGCAGAGTGACGGTCAATTCAAACTGATCGAGCGGGAGTTCCAGCTCAAGACGATGCGCGCGCACGTCAACATCCGCAGCGTCCCCGGTGATCAACTGCTTTATTTCGATTCGAACGTCGAGATTGCCTGTGACGATGCCGACGAGTACTTGTCCGCAGGTCCCGACAGCAAAGCTGTCGTTTCGGCTTGCGCAGCACTTTTGTCGGAACAGCTCTTGTCCAATTTGGAACGAACGCTGAAACGCATGATTCGTTGAGCGGCAGAAAGGGGGCGTGCTGGAGTCTCGTCGGTTTCCGCTCCGGCCGTGTAGCTGACGTTTCAGCATGGCTTACGACCTGTCCGCTCAGTGTTGACAGCCGCCTGACGTACTGCACAGATGACGAGGCCGCCCATCGAGACGGCTTTTTCGGCCAGATGCGGCCAGAACCCGCCCTCCGTTGACCGACCCAGTCATCCACCAAGATGCATTTCAGCACAGAGTCAGTTGACTGGCGCTTCCACTTATACCGAGTGACCTTTCCCCCTGGAGCCTAAATATCCCCGACGAGGGTCTTCTCAGCTCGAACAAGCCGGCCTGTCCCGGGGGGAGCTGCTAGCTGACGGCTGTCGACTCGGCGAAGTGACCTGCAGAGCAGCGATCGTGCCGGTCGTGATCAGGAAAGGTAGGCCGTTGCGACCGGCGTCATCGACATCGACGCCGCGGCGGCGACGCCGGGCGTCGCGTCACCGGCGGGCGAACGCCAGGCGCTGGCCGTTGGCCGCGCCGAAGAACTCGCCGTCGCGGTACTTGAGTTCGCCGTTGACGACGGTCGCCACGATGCTCGAGCGCAGCGTGTCGCCTTCGAGCGGCGACCAGCCGCACTTGTACAGCACGTCCTCGCGGCGCACGGTCTGCGGGCGCTCGACATCGACCAGCACCAGGTCGGCCCAGTAGCCCTCGCGCAGGTAGCCGCGCTCGACCAGGCCGAACATCTCGGCCGCGGCATGCGTGACCTTGTGCACGAGCTGCGGCAGCGGCATGACGCCGTCGTGCACGAGTTCGAGCGCCATCTGCAGCGCATGCTGGACCAGTGGCAGGCCGGCCGGCTGTTTGAAGTAGGATGCGGCGCCCTTCTCGTCCAGCGTGTGCGGCGCGTGGTCGGTCGCGATGATGTCGAGGCGGTCGGCAGCGAGCGCCGCGCGCAGGCCGTCGCGGTCGGCCGCGGTCTTGATCGCCGGGTTGCACTTGATCAGCGTGCCGCGGTTTTCGTAGTCGGCCTCGCTGAAATACAGGTGGTGCACGCAGGCCTCGGCAGTGATGCGCTTGCCCGGGATCGGCCCGGTCTCGAACAATTCGAGTTCACGCGCCGTCGTCAGGTGCAGCACGTGCAGCCGCGAGGCGTGCCGGCGTGCCAGCCCGACCGCGAACGACGACGACTTCCAGCACGCCTCCTCGCTGCGGATCGCCGGGTGAAAGCGCATCGGGATCGCATCGCCGTACTCGGCGCGGAAGCGCTCCTCGTTGGCCTGGATCGTCGGCGTGTCCTCGCAGTGCGTGGCGATCAGCGTCTGCGCATCGCGGAAGATCATCTCGAGGGTCTGCGGGTCGTCGACCAGCATGCTGCCGGTCGACGCACCCATGAACACCTTGATGCCGCAGGTCTGGTTCGGGCCGAGGCGGCGGATCTCGTCGATGTTGTCGTTGGTCGCACCGAGGTAGAAGGCATGGTTGCCCCAGGCGCGCCCGGCGGCGAGCGCGAACTTGGCCTCGACGGCGTCCAGCGTGGTCGTCTGCGGGTTGGTGTTGGGCATCTCCATGAAGCTGGTGATACCGCCGGCGACCGCGGCGCGCGACTCGGTCGCGAGGTCGGCCTTGTGCGTGGCGCCGGGTTCGCGGAAGTGAACCTGGTCGTCGATCATGCCCGGCATCAGCACGCGCCCGGCGGCATCGATGACCTCGGCATCGGCGTGACTGATCTGACCGCCGACCTTGGCGATACGGCCGTCGACGACCAGCAGGTCGCCGTGTTTCTCCTCGCCTTCGTTGACGAGTCGGGCATTGGCAATCAACAGTGCTCGGGGCATCAGTCGTAGTCCTTGTCTTTCCAGGTGCGCAACGCGCGGAACACCGCGGCCCGATCGCTCAGCGACTGGCCGGCCCAGTCGCTGACCGCGGCGACGACGCCCGGCTGATCAGTACGCATGAAGGGGTTGGTGGCGAGTTCGTCGGCGAGCAGTGACGGCACGGTCGGCGCACCCTGCTCGCGGGCGGCACGGTCACGCGCGGTGCGGGCGAGCAGTGCCGCGCTGTCGGGCTCGACCCACGCGGCAAAACCGAGATTGGCGAGCGTGTACTCGTGCGCACAGTAGATGCGCGTGGTTGGCGGCAGCGCGGCGATGCGGATCAGGGAGTCGCTGAGCTGTGCGAACGTGCCGCTGAATACCCGACCGCAGCCACCGGCGAACAGCGTGTCGCCGCAGAACAGCACACCGTCGCCGGCGTCGGCACTGTAGTACGCGATGTGGCCCTCGGTATGGCCCGGCACGTCGATGACGTCAAACGTCATGTCGAGACCGTCGAGGGTCACCCGGTCACCGCCGCGCAGGCGCCTTTCGAGCGTGCGGATCGGCTCGCCGACCGGGCCGTGGACGACCGCGTCCGGCCACTCGGTCTTGAGACCGCGGATGCCGCCGACATGGTCGCCGTGCTTGTGCGTGATCAGGATCGCGTCGAGACGCAGGCCGGCGGCACGCAGACCGGCGATGACCGGGTCCTCGTCACCCGGGTCGACGACCGCACAGCCGCCGTAACCGGGGCGCGTCAGCAGCCAGATGTAATTGTCGTCGAAGGCCGGGATGGGGCGGATATCGATCACGGGCGGTACAGCTCCGCCGGGTCGATCAATACCGCCTTGTCGACGGTCACGCGGTCGCCGTCGATGCGGTTGTAGAAACAGTCACGCCGCCCGGTATGACAGGCCGGCCCGGTCTGGTCGACCTTGAGCAACAGGGTGTCGCCGTCGCAGTCGAGGCGCAGCTCCCTGAGCATCTGCACCTGGCCCGACGACTCGCCCTTGCGCCATAGCGCCTGGCGCGAGCGCGACCAGTAGCAAACCCGGCCGGACGCCAGCGTCTCGTCGAGCGCGCGGCGGTTCATCCACGCCAGCATCAGCACCTCGCCGCTGTCATGCTGCTGGGCGATCGCCGGCAGCAGGCCGTCGGCGTTCCATGGCAGCGCGTCGAGCACGTCGGCGAGCGGCAGCGACGCCCCGGTCGGCAGGGCCTCGAGTTGCTTGAAAACGCCCATTGGATCTCCGTCGAGATGCGGTGTCTGGTAACGATGATAACCCAGGCGCGCTGCCGTTTCGGCGTGTCCGCGGGTCGCGAAATCGCAGTAAACTGGCTGCGCGCGGCCCCGCGCGGAGGACCCATGCACATCTACCGCGTCTCGTTTCACAACAACGGCAAGCTCTACCAGCTGCACGCGCGACAGGTCGCGTCGGCAACGCTGTACGGCTTCATCGAGGTCAGCGAGCTGCTGTTCGGCGAGCACACGTCGGTCGTCATCGATCCGGCCGAGGAGCGCCTCAAGGGCGAGTTCGACGGCGTGCAGCGCCTGCTGCTGCCGATGCATGCCGTCGTGCGCATCGAGCAGGTCGAGCGCCGCGGCCAGAACAAGATCCTCGACCTCGACGGCAGCGTCAGCAACATCACGCCGTTCCCGATGCCCCCTTCGGACCGCAGCGGCGGCTAGCGGCAAGGCACCGCCGCGCCATGGACATCGACAACGACACGCCGCTGAAACAGCGCATCGTGCGCCAGCGGGCGACGCTGTACAACATGCTGATCGACCCGATGAAGCGCGCCGCGCGGCGCTGCAGCAAGGTCTGGGACGACCGCCCGACGCTCGACCACATGCTGCTCGACTCGATCCCTAAGGTACCCTACGTGACCTACCTGTACGCCCTCGATCCGAACGGACGGCAGATCAGCAGCAACGCCGCCGCCGGCGGCCTGATCGAGCAGGACTTCGGCCGCGACCGCTCGCAACGGCCGTATCTGCAGAAGCTGTCGGCGACGCGCGACATGACGCTGTCGGAGGCCTACATCAGCCTGCGCGCCGAGCGCCCGTCGGTCACCGCGATCCAGCGCGTCCACCGCAACGACGCGCTGATCGGCTACCTCGGCGGCGACTTCGACCTGCGCGGCCTGCCGATCACCAAGGAGCTGTATTCCGAGCCGACGCGTTGGCGCCAGCTCAAGGGCGATCCGGCGATCCGCGGCCACGTGTTCGAGCAGTGCCGGATCCAGAGCCGCATGGACGAGTACATCGGCGAGATCCTGCCGACGCTCGAGGAACTGGTCATCGAGAGCGGCGTGTTCCATTTGAAGATCCATTTCTCGAGCAGCCGGGCGACGATCTGGCAGGTCGACGACCCGTACCGCTACCAGCTGCTCGAGTTCGACGACCTGGTCGATCCCGACGTCTGCCTGGCGTTTCCGCACCGCCCCTACCCCGACGAGGCGATCGTGCCGCGCGAGCAGATCCGGCCGATCTTCGACACCTTCCGCCACCTGCGCTTCGCCGACGACACGATCTACCTGCGTTCGGGCTCGGTCAACGTGTTCAACGGCATGGTCGGCCTGAACTTCTCGTGCGACGGCTCGCACTACATCCCGGCCGACCAGTTCCTGGCGCGCGACTCGGAGTTCTGGGAGGGGATTGGGTGATTAGGACCGAGGGCCAAGGGCCAAGGGCCAAGGGCCAAGGGCCAAGGGCCAAGGGAAGCGTAGCGCGGCGGATGGCGTCGGCAAATCCCTCGGCTGCTGCCGGTTTATACGCTGGCAGTGACAGCAGAAACTTCGGGCTTTACCGCGCCGCCGCCCGGCGCATGGAAGACAGCACATGCAGATGCAACAACAGATCGAGCAGCGCCTGCGCGACAGCTTCGCGCCGCTGCACCTCGAGGTCGACAACGAGAGCCACATGCACAATGTGCCGGAGGGCTCGGAATCACACTTCCGCGTCGTCGTCGTCAGCGCACAGTTCGACGGCAAGGCGCTGCTGCAGCGCCATCGCGCCGTCAACGGCGTGCTCGCCGAGCAGCTCGCCGGCGGTATCCATGCGCTGGCGCTGCATACGATGACGCCGGAGGAGTGGTTCGCGAAGGGCGGCGACGCCCCGGCGTCGCCGCCATGCCTGGGCGGGGACAAGTCGTGATCATGCGGATCATCCGCTGGCCGATCGGCCAGCTCATCCTGCTCGCCGACGCGCTGACCGCGCCGCGCCCGCCGCAGCGTGCGCCCGAGGCGCAGGCACGGATCGACGCCGTGACCCGCGGGCTCGCGCTGTACCAGTTCAAGACCTGCCCGTTCTGCGTCAAGGCGCGGCGCGCGATGCGCCGACTCGGCGTCACGATCGAGCTGCGTGACGCCCGCAGCGATCCGCGCTGGCGCGAGCAGCTGATCGCCGAGGGCGGCAAGCTGCAGGTGCCGTGCCTGCGCATCCCGCAGGCCGACGGCGACGCGCGCTGGCTCTACGAATCTGACGCGATCGTCGCCTACCTCGAGGCCGTGGTCGCCGACAGCCGCGTCGCCGACGCCGCCTGAGCAGCGGCCGCCGGCGCGCCCCCATCCAGCCCTTACCCGTCTTGCGGGCGCTGCGTGCCATCGGCCACGGCTTCTGCGGCACGCGCTTGGCGACGCAGCCGGCACGCGGCACGACAGACACGCCAGAATCCGCGCTGGGACCCGCTCCCCGACCGCCGCGACCCGCACAGGTGCCGCGCCCCCACCAGACCTGTCATGGCTGACCCGCAAGCCATCGGCGCCCTGTCGCGCATCCACGAACTGCTGCTGCAACTGATCGAGTCGCTGCCGGCGCGCGACGGCCGACGGCGCTTCGTCGCCGGCGTGGCTGCCCGGACGCGCGGTCTACGTCGAGCTGCACCGGCTGCGCGGCAGCGCCATGCAGGACGACGACCTTGCCGCGCGTGTCCGTCACCTGTTCGGCGACGACCGCCTGCCGGTGGCCGACCCGGCGCTGGAGCCCAGTCTCGGCGCCGCCGACCGTGTCGCATTGCGCAACGGCTGCCTGCACACCCAGCCGAGCCTGCGCCGCACGACCTTCCGCCACCAGTGACGCCGACGCGGCGCGTCGTCGTTGCCGTCGCTCAGCGCAGCACCTGCAGCAGGCGGATCTCGAAGATCAGGGCCTCGTTGGGGCCGATGTCGCTGCCGGCACCGCGCTCACCGTAGGCCAGCGCACTGGGCAGGAAGACCTGCCAATGGTCGCCGACGCGCATGTTGGAGATCGCCTCGCGAAACCCGGGGACGACGCCGGACAGCGGGAAATCGGCCGGTTCGCCGCGCTCGACCGAGCTGTCGAACACGCTGCCATCGATACGCGTGCCGTGATAGTGCACGCGCACCCGGTCCTGTGCGGTTGGCTGTTCACCGTCGCCCGAGGCCAACGCACGGTATTGCAGGCCGCTCGGCAGCACGACGACATCCGGTTTGCCGGCGTTCGCCGCGAGGAACGCCTGGCCGGCCTCGAGGTTGGCCTGGGCCTGTTGCGCGCGCTGCTCGGTGAACTGGCGCTGCTGCGCGACCACGGCGTCGCGCATCTCGGCATCGCTGAGGCGCAGTGCCCGACCGCTCATGACATCGTCGATCGCCGTGGCGAAGGCCTGGCTGTCGAGGCGCTCGATGCCCTGCTCCTTGAGCATCTGGCCGAGGCGCACACCCATCGTGTAGCTGTAGCGCTCGGAGACGCTCAGCGGCGACACGTCGGCCGCGTCCGCGGACACCACCCAGAGGCCCAGCAACGAGGCGAAGAAAGCGCGTTTTTGCATGATTTATCATCCAGTTGGGGAAACCGGCTCCCAGTATCGGAAATCTGACCCTGAAACCGGCAACGTACTTCACAGATTGCACCGCGCGCTATCAATGCGCCGCGGCGGCTGTCGATAATACAGGCAACGGCGCAGTACGCGGACGCAGCAGATGATCGGCAAACTCGGCAACACGGCCCTCCAGGGCATCCAGCGCAGCACGCAGGGCATGGCGCGCAGTGCCGTGGAGATCGCGCGCGCGTCCCAGCCCGGCGATCAGCAGAACATGACCCGCGCCCTGGTCGAACTAAAGCAGCACGAACACGCCGCGAAGGCCAACATCAAGACCCTGGCCGTCGCCGACCGCCTGCTCGGCTCGCTGCTCGACGTCAAGGCCTGAGCGGCGATCGCCGCGCGTATCAGGCGGCCGCGAAACGCATCGAGAAATCCGTCGCCCGCACGTTCTTCGTCAACTCCCCGACCGAGATGAAGTCGACACCGGTCCGGGCGATCGCGGCGACGCTGTGCAGACTGACGCCGCCCGAGGCCTCGAGCGCCGCCCGCCCGGCGGTCCGTAGCACCGCCTCGCGCAGCCGCGCGTTGTCGAAATTGTCGAGCAGGATTCGGTTCGCGCCGGCGGCCAGCGCCTGATCGAGCTCGTCGATGTCCTCGACCTCGACCTCGACCGTCACGCCGTCGCCGGCCAGCCGCCGCGCCGCCCCGAGCGCCGCGGCGATCGAACCGGCCGCCTGGATATGGTTTTCCTTGATCAGGATCGCGTCGTACAGGCCGACCCGGTGGTTGCTGGCACCGCCGCAGCGCACGGCGTATTTCTGCGCCAGGCGCAGGCCGGGGACGGTCTTGCGGGTGTCGAGGATGGTCGCGCCGCTGCCGGCCACGGCGGTGACATAGGCCTGCGCCAGCGACGCGGTGCCGGACAGCGTCTGCAGGAAGTTCAGCGCGGTGCGTTCGCCGCTGAGCAGCGCGCGCGCCGGACCATGGACGTCGCAGACCACGTCATCGCGATCGAGTTGATCGCCGTCGTGTGCCGACCAGTCGACCGTGATCGCCGGATCGAGCTCGCGGAACACGGCATCGAACCAGTCGCAGCCGCACAGCACCGCCGCCTCGCGGACCACGACCTGTGCATGCGCCGCCGCCGCGGCCGGCACCAGCGCCGCGGTCAGGTCGCCGCTGCCGATGTCCTCGGCCAGCGCCGTGCGCACCTGGCGGGCGACGAGTTCGCGATCGGGGTGCGGCACGTGCGGTTGCGCAGCGGGTCAGTCGATCGGACCAGGCGACGTCGCGCTCAGCGGATGTCGAGCAGTTCGACCTCGAACACCAGCGTCGCATTCGGCGGGATCACGCCACCGGCGCCCTGCGCGCCGTAACCGAGCTGCGGTGGGATCGTCAGCTTGCGCTTGCCGCCGACCTTCATGCCCGCGACGCCCTCGTCCCAGCCGCGGATCACCATGCCGCGACCGAGGGCGAAATCGAACGGCTGGTTGCGGTCGACGCTGGAATCGAACTTGCTGCCGTCGGTCAGCCAGCCGGTGTAGTGCACGACCACCTGCTGCCCCGCGGCAGCGACGGCGCCGTCGCCGTCGACGAGGTCTTCGTACTTGAGTCCGGAATCGGTGATCTGCTCTGCCATCGCTGCCCCCTGTCGTTGTGCATGGCGCGCACACGGACCATGACGGGTCCGCGGCGGCGCCCCGGATTCTAGCCGAATCGCCGCGCAGCTGCGCGCGCCGTCGGGGCAGGCCATCGCGGCCGCGATAACGTCGGATCATCGCACTGCCGCGGGTGTTGGCGGGCGCCGACGGCAGGCGCGCAGCGCTGCCGCTTGCCGGCGCGTCGAACGGGTCGGGAATCGGTCAGGCGGGCTGGGTGTCGCCGCCGGTGTCTTTGAGCGCGCCGAGCATTGCGCTCAGTGCGCGGTCCATCAGCGGCGTGTTGAGGTCGTCGAGGACGCGCGCGCGGCCGTCACGGAACAGCGCGGCGAGTTCGAGCAGCGTCATCTCGGCGACCTTCATGCCCTTGCGGTTGACGAAGATGCAGTTGCTCGTCACCTCGCTGCGCCACGACAGCTTACCGCGCACCCAGCTGTCGTCGCTGCCGCGCCATTCGATCCATTTGCCGACGACCATCGCACGCGCGGTGTCGGTGTGCGCGTCCTCGATGACCTCCTGCTCGTCGTCGATGCCGCGCAGCACCGAATCGGGGATCACCTCCTCGAGCAGCGAGCTGTCGCCGGCGTCACTCTCGCCGCGCAGTGCCGCGATGTGGCAGGTCTGCAGGTCCTTGAACAGCTGACCGGCACGATGCTGGTCGAACGAGATGTTGTTGAGGCCGTCGCGCAGCTTCTTCAACAGGTCCGGGATGGCCTTGAGCAGCTTCTGCCGCTCGGGCTGCTCGATCTTCGGCTGCACGCTCCAGATCAGTTCCTCGACCGCGTCGAAGGCGTGCTTCCACGCGACGCTCTCCTCGCCCTCGCGCAGGTAGGCGAGCAGCATCACGTCATGCCAGCCCTCGCGCAGGATGTTGACGACCGCGGTCGGCAGGTCGGGGTTGGCGACGCGGAAATCGTTGAGTACCTCGGCGACGCGGCGGCGCGCGATCAGCAGCTGTTCCTGGCCACGCGTGACCTGGTTGATGCGTTCCTCGGCGACCTCGGCGCCGCGCGCCTCGCGCTCGACGAAGTTGGCGAACTCGTCGTACAGCTGCGCGAACAGCCCGACGTCATCGCTGAACTCGCCGAGGATGCGCGTGACGATGGTCTCGATGCGGCCGTACAGCGACTTGGCCGAACGGTCGCCGTCGTCGACCCAGGCCATGCCCGCCTTGGCCAGTGCGTTGAGCAGGCGGCGCGCCGGGTGCTGCTTGTTGCTGAAGAAGCTGCGGTCGATCACGGCGACCTTGAGCATCGGGATCTGCAGGCGGCCGAGCAGTGCCTTCATCGCCTCCGGCACGTTGCTGTCGTCGAGAATGAACTCGAACAGCATGCCGACGACATCGATCAGGTCCTGGTCGACCTGCTGCAGGCGCTTGGCCGGGGCGTCGGCCGAACCCATCTCGAGCTGGCGACCGAGGTTGACCAGCATCTCGCCCTGCAGCTGCTCGATCTCGGCGCGGCTGACCGGCGCCTCGACCGAGGCCTCGCGCTGCAGCCCGTGCAGCGCGTTGAGCAGTTCATTGGACGCGACCACGGGCAGGTGCGCGTACTCGGCGCCAGGGCCGCCCGGCAGGTAGCTGGAGTGAAGGTTGGCCGCACCGTGCCCGCGGCGTACCGACAGCAGCTGGCCGAGCAGGCCGAGGATCTGCTCCTGGCTGACCTCGTCGGCGATCGTCGCGGCGCCGCCGACGTCGACGCTCGGCGGCGGCTCGCTCGGCGCGCCCTCCTGCCGGGCACGCTGCACCGACGGGGCCACCGGGTTGCGGCGCACGCGTTGCACGATCTTCGGCAGTACCCCGGCCTCGACCAGGGTGTCGTTGAGTTCGTCGTAGAGGCCGCCGACGTAACCCATCACGTAGCGGTCGAACAGCTTGAATACGACCAGCCGGACCCCGAGCTCGCCGGCCCACTGGCGCATCGCGTCGCGGAAGCCGTCGGCCATCACGTACGGTCCGACCGGGTTCTGGCGGGTCGTCAGATCGGGGATGCCGACCATCTGCGCGAAGCGCATGTTCAGTGCGAACAGTTCGCGGTGGTAGCGGTTCTCGGCCTTCGACACCATGCCGCTGACCGCGAGGTTCTCCTCGAGTTCGTCGTTGTCGACCAGGCTCAGTTCGTCGTCGACGGCGGCCTCGGCGTCGGTTTCGCCGCCGGTCACCTGCGGATGCAGCCAGAACTTATCGAAGGTCTCGAGGTGGCCGTTGAGGAACGCCTGGTCGATCGCGTCGCGCAGCTTGCGCAGTTCGCGCATCGCGTCGAAGTAACGGGTCTGCAGGACGTCACTGGCGGACTTGTCGGCGAGCTGGTAGAGCTCGTCGTCGACGTGCTCGAACAGCTCCTGCATCAGGCGCGGCAGCGTGTCGGCGAGGTGGCGCCGGCAGCGCGAGACCAGTTCGTGCGTGCGCGCGTCAGCGACCCGCCTGCGGCCGCCGCCCAGGTTCTGGTCAAAAGAAACCACGTTATCGCGCGCCATACATCGTCCTCGAGACTATGACGTCATCGGGCGGCATCCGTTCAGCCCCTGTATGCAGATTCTGTGAAGGGCCGGCCGTCGCATCAGTGATACGAATCACGCTTTGCCTCGCGCTCCCTGGGGGCGTTCGACCGGCGGTGAACGGATTCACACTAACCTGGGATCGAGTCGCCTATGCGGGCAGTGCGGCGATGCCGGCGCCATCTGCCAGTAACTAGCGGCCGGTGACGGCGAATCATGACCAGAAATCGCGTTCGGGTGATAAGTTATCGCCATCCCCGGGATTTGCCAATCCGCAATGTTCGACAACCGACAACAGGCCGCCGACTGGTCGCCGCCGACACTCAGCCAGTTCGACTTCCACGCCCGTCTCGAGGCGCTGACGGGAGCGGCGCTGGTCATGTTCAGCGGGGCCGGCTGCGGCGCCTGCCGCCACCTCCGCCGGGTGTTTGCCGAGGTCCACCGGCAGCGCCCGGACTGGGGCCTGTTCGAGATCGATGCCGGGCGCGACCAGGCCCTGTGCAACGAGTTCGAAGTCTTTCATTTACCGACAGTTTTTCTGTTTTCCGACGGCCGCTTCCACTGCCAGCTCGAGGCCGAGGCACGGCCGTCGGCGATCATCGCGGCGACCGTCGCTGCACTGCAGCAAGCGGCCGACGAGGCACCGTGACGCCGCCCGGCAGACACTGGCTGGGCGGCGTGCGCCGCGAACCGTCGCCGAATGCCGACGAACGCCCGGCCGACGCCGACGTCGACCTGCTGGTCGTCCACAACATCAGCCTGCCGCCGGGCGAGTTCGGTGGCGGGCATATCCGCGACCTGTTCCTGAACCGCCTCGACCCGGCCGCGCACCCGTACTTTGCCGCTATCGCCGAGCTCAAGGTCTCGGCCCACCTGCTGGTACGGCGCGACGGCGAGGTCATCCAGTTCGTCGCCCTCGACCGTCGCGCCTGGCATGCCGGGCAGTCGTCGTTCTGCGGCCGCGAACGCTGCAACGACTTCTCGATCGGCATCGAGCTGGAGGGCACCGACGAGACGCCGTTCACGTCGGCACAGTACACCGCACTTGTCGACCTTACGGTTCGGATTCGCGACATTTACCCGCAGATCGCCGACGATCGCATCGTTGGGCACGCCGACGTCGCGCCCGGTCGCAAGACCGACCCGGGGCCGGCCTTCGATTGGCGTCGCTACCGCAGGCTGCTGCTGGCGACTGCCGCGCGGCGACCGGCGCGGCGCAGTTGACGTAGAATCCGCGGCCTGGAACAGCAACCCCGCGATTGCGATGACCTTTCTGAGCGTCCTGGTGGCTCTGCTCGTCGAGCGCGCCCTCGAACAGTATCGGCCCCGGCGGCGGCATACCTGGTTCGCCGGCTACTGCCGGCGGCTGGCCGGCAGCGACGCGGCCCGGCGCCTGATGTCGCGACCGTGGGGCGGCGTGCTCGCGCTGCTGCCGCTGCTGCTCGTCGTCGGCTGGCTGCAGGCCCTGTCTCACGACCTCGGATGGCCGCTGGCGTTCGCGTTCGGCACCCTGGTGCTGCTGTACGCGCTCGGCCCGCGCGACCTCGGCGACGAGGCCGAGGCGTTCCTGGCCGCCCGCGACCGCGGTGACGACGACCGGGCCAACACGCTCGCCGCGCAGTTGTGCATCAGCGCGGCACCGCGCCAGGAGCCGCGGCGCTCGTTCGCGGTCGCTCGCGCCGTCGTCGTGCTGGCCAACCGCCGGCTGATCGGGCCGGTCTTCTGGTTCGTGCTGTTCGGCGCGGTCGGCGCCGCCGCCTACCGCGCTGTGCACCTGCTCGCCGAGCGCCTGCACGCCGAGGACTGCCCGGCGGGCATGCGCCGCTACAGCGACGAGCTGCGCCACATCGTCGAGTGGGCGCCGGCGCGCCTGACGGCGATCGGCTACGCGATCGCCGGCAACTTCGACGCCGTCGCCCACGCCTGGCGGACCTTCGACTACGAGCCCGGCGACGGCCCGCTGACCGAGGCCGAGAACCTGCTCGCGCAGACCGGTCTGGCCGCGCTCGACACCTTCCCCGACGACGCCGACGAGCTCGCCGGCGGCACCGAGATCACGCCGGGCCACGTGCTGGTCCCGCCGGTCGTCGAAGACGCGCTGGCCCTGGTCTGGCGCAGTCTCGTGCTGTGGGTCACCGTGATCGCCGGCGGCAGCCTGGTCGCCGCACTGGCGTGACCCGGCGCGCGCTGCTGCTGTTGCTCGCCGCCGCGACCGCCGGCGCCGCGCCGCTGCAGGTGACCGATGATCGCGGCCTGCACGTTCAGCTGCCGGTCGCCGCGCAGCGGATCGTGACGCTGGCGCCGCACGCGACCGAGCTGGTCGTCGCCGCCGGCGCGGCCGACGCGCTGGTCGCGATCGCGGCCGGCTCACCGACGAACGGCGCGCTCGCGGCGCTGCCGCGGATCGGCGGCCCTGGGCCGCTCGACCGCGAACGCCTGCTCGTGCTGCGCCCCGACCTCGTGATCGCCTGGGATTCGGGCAACCGCGCCGCCGACCTCGACTGGATCGCGCGCACCGGCGTGCCGCTGTTCCGCAGCGAACCGCGCGACGCCGACGACATCGCCGACACGCTGGTCGCGATCGGCCGTCTCACCGGCAACACCGCCACGGCGACCGCGGCGGCGGCGGCGTTCCGCCGCGCGCTGCGCACGCCGTGCGCAGACCTGCCGCGACAGCCGGTCTACGTCCGCGTCTGGGATCGTCCGGCGATGTCGCTGGGCGGGCGGCACTGGCTCAACACGGTCCTGCCGCTCGCCGGCTACCGCAACGTCCTCGCGGCGCAGCCGCGCGGCGCGATCCGCATCGCCCCGGAGGCGCAGCTCGCGCTGCAGGCCCTGCCCAGCGTGTCGCTGGTCCGCCGCCATGACGGCAGCGCCGCCGACCGCCTCGCCGAGCTGCTGTCGCGACCCGGCCCGCGCCTCGCCGATGCCGTGCAATTGCTGTGTCGGCAGCGCCTGCGCCTGGCGGCGTCGCCGCGGCGCTGACGCCCGGCCGTGGCGCCCGCGCACCTCAAGGCTGCCGCAACCGGGACGCTATACAAAAAGTTCGGCAACGGCGGTGGGCAAGGGACGCGGACCATGCAGTTCGGCAGCATCCGAAACGGCAGCAAGCCAGGCAACGGAAACGGCACCGCACGGCTCGCCACGGCGATCCAGTCCGATCGCGTCGACCTGCTCTACCGCGGCACCTTCGCGTCGCTGATCACATCGTTCGCGATCGCGGTGCTGTTGGTATTCCTGCACCGCACGCAGCACGCCATGGCCGGCGGCCTGGCATGGCTGGTCGTCATCAGCGGCCTGCTGCTCGGACGCCTGATCGCCGGCTGGCTGTACCGTGTGCGTCGCGACCTGCTGTCGGACAGCGCCGCGTGGCTGCGGCTGTTTCGCAACGGCGCGAGCCTGACGGCCGGTGCCTGGGGCATTGCCGGCATCCTGTTCCTGCCCGGGCAGCAGCCGCTGCTGCAGGCGATGACGCTGATCATGCTCGCCGGCATCGCCGCCGCCGCACTGAGCGCGATGGCCGCGGATTTTCCGACCTACCGCAACTACGTCGTCCTGACCCTGTCGCCGCTGGTCGCGATCAACCTGCTGCGCGGCAGCGACGAGGAAAGGCTGGTCGGCGTCATGGCCCTGGTGCTGATGCTGTTCCTGCTGCGTTCCGGCCGGGCGACCGCCGCGGCGATCGAGAGCGCGCTGACCCTGCACCACGAGAATGCCGCGCTGGTCGATGACCTGAGGAGCGAGAAGAATCGCGTCCTCAGCGATGCCGAGACGATGATGGGCACGGTGCTGTCGGCGTCGCCGATCGTACTCTGGGCGGTCGACAACGACGGCGTGATCACGTTCATGGAGGGTCGCCAGTTCACCGCGCAGACCGGCCACGACCTGCCCGAGATCGGCGACAACCTGTTCGACGCGTTTGCGACGCAGCCGCAGATCGCGTACGAGACCCAGCGCGCGCTGCGCGGCGAGGCTTTCGCCACCGAGGTCGAGCTGGACGGACACAGCTACGAGATCCACTACAACCCGATGCGCGACGACGCCGGCGCGCAGCAGGGCGCGATCGGCGTCGCAATCGACATCACCGATCGCATCGCGCACAAGCTGGAGCTGTCGCGGCGCGCCCACTACGACGAACTCACGGGCCTGCCGAACCGCACGCTGATCATGAGCCAGATCGAGCACGCCTTCGACAACGCGCGGCGCCACAACTCGCACGTCGGCCTGTTCTTTCTCGACCTCGACAACTTCAAGACCGTCAACGACACGATGGGCCACAATGCCGGCGACGAACTGCTGCGCCTGGCCGCCGAGCGGCTCAACGACGCGGTACGCCAGAACGACATGCCGGCGCGCCTCGGCGGCGACGAGTTCCTGGTCGTCAGCGAAGACATGCACCGTCCGGAGGACGCCGAGGTCATCGCCCACAAGATCGCGCGCGTGTTCCAGCGCCCGTTCGTCGTCGAAAAACGCGAGGTCTATGCGACGACCAGCGTCGGCATCGCGATCTTCCCCGAGGACGGCACGACCGCCGAAGCACTGCTGCAGAGCGCCGACACGGCGATGTACCACGCCAAGACCGCGGGCAAGAACAAGTACCGTTTCTTCACCCGGCAGATGCAGGACACCGCGGAACGCCATATGGCGATGGAGACCGATCTGCGCAAGGCGCTGGCGCGCGACGAGCTGCGCCTGATGTACCAACCCAAGTACGACGCACGCAGCGGCCGGCTGCGCGGTGCCGAGGCACTGTTGCGCTGGGACTCACAGCGCCTCGGCCAGGTCTCGCCCGACGACTTCATCCCGGTCGCCGAGGTCGCCGGCCTGATGCCGCAGATCGGCGACTGGATATTGCGCACGGCGTGCGCCGAAGCCACCACCTGGCAGGCGCTCGCCGACACGCCGCTGCACGTCGCGATCAACGTCTCGCCGCAGCAGTTCCGCAACACCGACCTGCTCGCCAACGTCACGCAGGCACTGGTCGCAACCGAACTCCAACCGGGCCTGCTCGAACTCGAGATCACCGAGAGCGTACTGGTCGAGGACGCTCCGGAGACGATGGCGGCGTTCACGACCCTGTGCGAGATGGGCATAACGCTGGCCCTCGATGACTTTGGCACCGGCTACTCGTCGCTCAGCTACCTGAAGAAGTTCCCGATGCAGGTCCTCAAGATCGACAGGGCCTTCATCCAGGACCTCGGCAACGACGACGACAATGCCTCGCTGGTCGATGCGATCATCGCGATGGCACACAGCCTGCGCATGGAAGTCGTCGCCGAGGGTGTCGAGACCGCGGAGCAGTATGCGTTTCTCAAGCAGCGCGACGTCGAGCTCGTGCAGGGGTTCCTGTTCTGTCGACCGGTCAGCGCCGACGCGTTCCGCACGCTGATCCGCGACGAGGCCAGCGGACGCACGCCGCAACCGCACGCCGTCTGAGCGGGTCACCGCGCACCGTGTGCGGTGATGGCGGCGCGCCACAGACCGGCAACACCGACGATCGGTTCGGCACGATTTGCCACTGTACGCGGCTGCAGCCGCGCACGCGTCACACCAGGTCAGCACGACCATGGCCCGCGGGCATGGCCGCCGTCAGTGCGCCGGCGCCGGGCAGCGGAGGCGGGGAGCGGGCAGCGGCTGGCCCTGGCAGGTAGCACTGTCACGCGGCACCCTCCGAGACGCACTCCGACGACCCGGCTGACGGCAGCGGCATGCCCGGCGACATATCGGGCCGCAGCGCCTTTGCCGGCCCGGCGATCACGGAGCGGATCCACAGGCTTGTCGACTGGCGGCGCAACCGGCCCGACTACGGGACCAAGGTCGCGGCGGACGGCTCTTGCGCTTACTTCAACGAGTCGGCCAGCCGGTCGAGACTGGCGACCACTTGGTCGGACAGGGTCTGCACGCGCGCATAGCCCTGCTCGGCGGCACGCATGTCGCCGCGCTCCTTGGCCTCGACGACCTCGCGGATCGCCTGGTGGATCTCGCGGTGCGGCGGCTCGATGGCCTTGAAGTCGGCGCTGGCGCCGAAGCGCTGCATGCCCTCGGCGTAGTACCACTTGCCGAGGTCGCAGTGCTCGTGCGATGCCACCTGCTGTGAGCTCAGCTCGCTGTGGCCGTCGAGGAAGCTGCGCAGCCGACCCTTCCAGTCGAAGTGCGCGGCCTTGGCCTGTGACAGCACCAGCAGCTCGTCGTTCTCGAAACGAAAATGCTTGAGTTCATGGGTCACGCCGGCCATCGCCTCGGCGAGACGACCGGCGAGATCGGTCGTCGTGTCGGCATGCGCCGTCGTGCCCTGGGCGAGCTGGTCGATCTCGACGACGTTGCCGGAGATATCGGCGACCACCGCCGACTGCTCCTCGGCGGCCGTCGCGATCTGCGTCGTCATGCCGTTGATCGTGCCGATCGCATCGGTGATCCGTGCCAGGGCCTCGCCGGCCTGGCCGGCCTGGGCCACGGTCTCGCCGATCCGCGCCTGGCCGTGTTCGATCATGCCGACCGCCGATTCGGCCTGTTCCTGCAGGCGGACGATCAGGTCCTGGATCTCGCTGGTCGACTGCTGCGAGCGGTGCGCGAGCGTGCGTACCTCGTCGGCGACGACCGCGAAGCCGCGCCCCTGCTCGCCGGCGCGCGCCGCCTCGATCGCGGCGTTGAGCGCCAGCAGGTTGGTCTGCTCGGCGATGCTGCGGATCACGTCGAGGATGCCGCCGATGTTATCGGTCTCGGCGCGCAGGCTGGTGATCGTCGACGCGGCGGCGTCGAACTCGCGGGCGAAGGTGTTGATCGACGCGATGCTCTGCTCGACGGTCTCGCGGCCCTGCACGGCGACGCTGTCGGCCTCGCTCGACGACGCGGCGACGCGACTGGCGCCGGTCGCGACCTCGCGCGCGGTCGCCGACATCTCCTCGGTCGCGACAACGACGGCCTGGGTGTTGCCGCGCAGGCGCTGCATGCTGTCGTCGGTCGCGCCGGCGGCCTCGCTGACCTTGCTGGTGGTCTCGCTGAGTACGGTCGACATGCCGGCGATGCGCTTGAGCATGTCGTGGATCTTGCCAGCGAATTCATTGAACGCCGACGCCAGGTCGGCGAACTCGTCGCCGCCGCCGACGTCCATGCGCCGCGTCAGGTCGCCGTCGCCCTGCGCGATCGCGCACATGTTGTGGGCGACCTGCGATGCGCGGTGCGAGATGCTCCAGCCGAGCCATGACAGCCACGCGGCGACGGCCAGGATGATCGCGGCCAGCGCACCGTACAGCACGACATCGATACGCGACGACGCAGCGGCGATCTGGGTGCCGAGCTCGGCCTCGAATGCCTGGAGTTCGGCCTCGACCGCGTGCACGGTCTTGCGCAGCTCGCCGAGCGCGCCGTCCTTGTGGCTCAGGCCGAGTTCGCGCTCGGCGTCGACCAGGGCCAGGAAGCCGGCCCGGTAGGCGTCCATGAAGCCACTCGCCTGCGCGCGCACATCGCCCGCCATCGCGGCGGTTGTCAACGCGGCCTGCATGCTGCCGAAGCTGTTGTCGAACTTGTCGAGATACTTGGTGTCGCGGCGCAGCATGAAGTCCTTCTCGGCGCGCCGCAGCATCAGCATATGGCTGGTCAGCTCGAAGTCACCCAGTGCCTTGAAGATCGCCTCGGCGTCGTGCACCGCCTCGCGCAGCCTGCCGTAGAGGCCGTCCTTGGCGTGTAGGCCGATCCTGTGCTGCAGCCTGACGACGTCGTCGAACAGCCCCCGGTACGCGGCGCCGCCGGCGCGCACGCGGTCGACCGCCGTCGACGCGATGGCCAGCTCGGCGAGCAGCGTGTCGAGCTCACCGAGGTGCGCCTCGACCTCGCCGTAGGTCGCGTCGAACTTGTCGACATAGGCGTTGTCGCGGCGGGCCAGGAAGTCCTTCTCGTGGCGCCGCAGCTCCAGCATGTGGGTTTCGATCTCGGCGACCTGGTAGCGGCTCGCCGACAGGCGTTCGTAGGCGAGCACCTGCAGGTGGGTGATGACGCCGAGCAGCACGAGCAACAGCGTGACCACGACGACGGTGGCGATCATCTTGAATTTGACAGGCATTGCGGTCACTCCCGCGTGGTTTGTCGCGCCCACGCATGATCAAGTGCACGGCTTCCGCTGCGGCACAGAAAGAAAATTCGTTATCCGACAACCGACTTATCGGTTTTTGTCCGTGTTTCTTGAGGGGGGTGTTACTAACCGGGCTTTCTGTCGTCGGCGGGCAGCGCGACCCGCGTCGCCGGGACGATGTCGCGTAGCAGGGTAGCCAGCGTCGCGCTGGCCTCGGGGTCGCCGTGGATCAGGCGGATCTCGCCGGGCAGGCGCTGCATATCGCGCACGAAGGCGACCAGGCCGGCCTGATCGGCGTGCGCCGAGTAGCCGGAGATCGTGTGCACCCGGGCGCGGATGTCGATACGCTCGTCGCCGAAATCGACGTAGCCGCCGTGCGGTCCGTACTGCTGGATCGCCCGGCCCGGCGTGCCCCTGGCCTGGTAGCCAACGAACAGGATGTCGTGCCTGGGGTTGCCGAGCATGGCCTTGAGGTAGTTGACGATGCGCCCGCCGGCGCACATGCCGCTGGCCGCGAGCACGACGACCGGGCGCTCGCTGCGGTCGAGGTAGTCGACCAGGCGCATGTGGTCGGCGTGGCTGTCGATCGTCGTCAACTGCTCGAAATTCAGCGGATGCCGGCCATCTTCGAGACGCGCGCGCGCCTCGTCGTCCCAATGCGGGCGCAACTCGCGGTACAGCCTGGTGAACTTGGCCGCCATCGGCGAGTCGAGGATGATCTCGACATCGTCCCAGGCCAGCCCGTTGGCGGCTTCGCTACCCTGGTTGCGGTGCAGGATGTCCTCGAGCTCGTACAACAGCTCCTGGGTGCGGCCGATGCTGAACGCCGGGATCAGCACGGTTCCGCGGTCGGCGAGTGCATGTCGCAGGACCTGTTCGAGGGCATCCTGGCGCTGCTCGCGGCGCTCGTGGTTGCGGTCGCCGTAGGTGCTCTCCATGACCAGCACGTCGCACGACTCGGGCTGATCGGGCGCACGCAACAGCGGCGTGTCGCGGTTACCGAGGTCGCCGGAGAAGATCACGTGGCGCGCGGCGTCGCCGCTGCCGACGCGGCAGTCGACCCACGCCGAGCCGAGGATATGCCCGGCGCGGCGGAACTGGACCGCCAGCGGCACGTCGCCGTCGACGTCGATCGCCTGCCACTGACCGAACGCCACCGGCCGGATCATGCGCTCGAGCCTGGCCATGACCTTGCGGATCAGCGACCTGTTGCGCGTGACGCCGATCTTCAGCGCATCCTCGAGGACCACCGGCAACAGCTTCGCCGACGGTGGCGTGCAGTAGATCGGCCCGTTGAAGCCGGCCGCGAGCAGGTACGGGATACGGCCGACGTGGTCGATGTGGACATGGGTGACGATCAACGCCCGCACCCGGTCGATCGGGAACTCGATCGCGAGCTGCTCGGCATGCGCGCCCTTGCCGGACGTCTCGGCGCCCTGGAACAGCCCGCAGTCGATCAGGATCGCGTCGGCGGTGCCCGGGCGCAGCTCGTGGCACGAGCCGGTGACGCCGCCAACGGCGCCATGGTGCAGGATCTTCATAACGCCTCTACAACGATTCTAGGATCTGACACCGAGTTGGGAACGCAAAGGCCGCAAATCTCAAAGAACACAAAGAACCCTTTTGCGCGCGGCACTTGCCGTGATCGCTAAACGAGTCAACCCCGGCATACGCCGCATCTCAAAGTCAAAGAAAACTCTGCGACCTTTGCGTCTTTGCGGCCTTTGCGTTCGATACTCCCAACCCGAAACGGCACGCCTCAGGCAAACCCGCGCGGTTCGCCGTCACCGAACACGTTGTCGACGCAGCGCCCACACAACTCGGGATGGTCGCTGTTAGCACCGACATCGGCGCGATGGTGCCAGCAGCGCACGCACTTGCCGTGCATACTGGCCACGGCAGCCACCTTGAGGCCATCGACGTCGGTCGCAGCCGCGCCGTCGGGCGCGTCGGCGATTGGCTCGACCGACGCGTACGACGTGATCAGCGCGAAGCGCAACTCGTCGTCGAGCGTATGCAATACGCCCTGCAGCCTGTCATCGCAGTACAGCGTGACCTCGGCATCCAGCGACGAGCCGATCACGCCGTCCTTGCGCATGCCTTCGAGCTGCTTGGCGACCGCGGTCTTGACCGCGATGATCTGCGACCACGCGGCAGTGTCCAACGGGCCGTCGTCGGCACCGAACAGCGCGTCGTACCAGGTCACCATGAACACCGATTCGGCACGTTCGCCGGGCATGTGGCCCCAGATCTCGTCGGCGGTGAAGCTCAGCACCGGCGCCATCCAGCGCACCATCGCCTCGATGATGTGGTACATCGCGGTCTGGCACGAACGCCGCGGCAGGCTGTCGGCCTTGGTCGTGTACTGGCGGTCCTTGATCACGTCGAGATAAAAGCCGCCCATGTCGGCGACGCAGAAGTTCAGCAGCTTCTGGTAGATCAGGTGGAAGTTGTAGTCATCGTAGGCCGCGCTGATTTCCTGTTGCAGGGCCTGCGCACGGCCGACCGCCCAGCGGTCGAGCGCGATCATGTCGGCGCCATCGACCTTGTGCCGCGCCGGGTCGAAACCGTCGAGGTTGGCGAGCAGGAAGCGCGCCGTGTTGCGCATGCGCCGGTAGGCGTCGGCGGTACGCTTGAGGATCTCGTCGGACACCGAGATCTCGCCGCGATAGTCGGTCGCCGCGACCCACAGGCGGATGATATCGGCACCGAGGGTATTCATGACGGTCTGCGGTGACACGGCGTTGCCGAGCGATTTCGACATCTTGCGGCCGTCGGCGTCGACCGTGAAACCGTGCGTCAAGACGCCCCTGTACGGCGCCTTGCCGGTGATCGCGACCGAGCTCAGCAGCGACGACTGGAACCAGCCGCGGTGCTGGTCCGAGCCCTCGAGGTAGAGGTCGGCCGGGCGTTTCAGCTCGTCGCGCCGGTCGAGCACACAGGCGTGCGTGACACCGGAATCGAACCAGACATCCAGCGTATCGGCGACCTTATCGTAGTGCTGCGCGTCGTCGCCGAGCAGGTCTTCCGGTTCGAGGTCGAACCAGGCCTGGATGCCGGCCGCCGCGACGCGCTGCGCGACCTGTTCGACGAGGTCGGCGGTGTCCGGGTGCAGCTCGCCGGTCTCCTTGTGGACGAAGAACGTGATCGGTACGCCCCAGGTGCGCTGCCGCGAGATGCACCAGTCCGGGCGGTTCTCGACCATGCCCTGGATGCGCGCCTGGCCCCAGTCGGGCGTCCAGGTGACCTGCTTGATCTCGGCGAGCGCGGTGTCGCGCAGGCCGTTCTGGTCCATCGAGATGAACCACTGCGGCGTCGCGCGAAAGATGATCGGCGTCTTGTGCCGCCAGCACACCGGGTAGCTGTGCGTGAAGGTGTCCGAGCGCAGCAGCGAGCCGTGCGCCTCGAGCACCTCGATGACGTGGTCGTTGGCCTTGAACACGTGTTCTCCCTCGAACAACGGCGTCCCGGGCAGAAAGCAGCCGTTGCCACCGACCGGGTTGTCGACCGGCAAGCCGTAGCGCTGGCCGACGACGTAGTCCTCCATGCCGTGGCCGGGTGCCGTGTGCACCGCGCCGGTACCGGCCTCGAGCGTGACATGATCGCCGAGCACGATCGGCACCTCGCGATGGTAGAACGGGTGGTGCAGCAGCTGGCGATCGAACACGCTGCCGGCGGCACGACCGACGACGGCGTGGTCGTCGACACCCCAGCGTTGCAGCGCATCGTCGAGCATGCCCTCGGCGATCATCAGGCGCTCGTCGCCGATCTGCAGCAGCAGGTAGTCGAAATCCGGGTTCAGCGCGACGCCCTGGTTGGCCGGCAGTGTCCACGGCGTCGTCGTCCAGATCACGACCGCGATGTCGCCGCTGCCCGGGCCGGCATCGCTCGGCGTGAAGTTGGCCGCGAACGCGGCCTGGTCGACGGCCCTGAAGCGCACGTCGATCGCGTACGACTGCTTGTCCTGGTACTCGACCTCGGCCTCGGCCAGCGCCGAGCCGCAGTCGGTGCACCAGTGCACCGGCTTCGAGCCCTTGCTGATGTGACCGTTGGCGGCGATCCGGCCGAGCGTGCGGATGATGTCGGCCTCCTGGGCGTAGTCCATCGTCAGGTAGGGGGCGTCCCAGTCGCCGAGCACGCCGAGGCGCTGGAAATCGACGCGCTGCCTGTCGACCTGCTTGAGCGCATAGTCACGACAGGCCTCGCGGAAATCGGCGGCGCTGACCTTGTGGCCGGGTTTGCCGACCTTCTTCTCGACCTGCAGCTCGATCGGCAGGCCGTGGCAGTCCCAGCCGGGCACGTACGGCGCGTCGAAGCCGGCCAGCGTGCGGCTCTTGACGATGATGTCCTTGAGCACCTTGTTGACGGCGTGGCCGATGTGGATCTCGCCGTTGGCATACGGCGGACCATCGTGCAGCACGAACCTGGCACGCCCGGCACAGGCCTCGCGCACCTTGCGATACAGGTCCTCGGCGTCCCAGCGCCTGAGCATCTCCGGTTCGCGTTGCGCCAGGTTGCCCTTCATCGGGAACGCGGTCTTGGGCAGGTTCAGTGTGTCCTTGTAGGTATTGCTCACGGTCTCGGGACCCGGTACTCGGTCATGGTGGATGGATGTCAGACGGACTCGGAATGTGCGACGCGATCAATGCGGTGGATCTCGCGGGCGCGCTCGACGTCGCGCCCGATCTGTGCGCGCAGCGCGTCGAACGATTCGAACTTGTGCTCGTCGCGGATGCGGGCGACGAAGTCGACCTCGACATGCCGACCGTACACGTCGGCGTCGTAGTCGAACAGGTGCACCTCGAGCAGCAGGCGGTCGTCGCCGTCGAGGGTCGGCCGGCTGCCGATGTTGGCCACGCCCGGCAGCGGCCGGTCGTCGAGGCAGTAGACCAGCACCGCGTAGACGCCGCGCAGCGGTGTCGAGCGGCGCAGCAGACCGATGTTCATCGTCGGGAAACCGATCGTGCGGCCGCGCTTGTTGCCGTGCGCGACGCGCCCGGCGATCCGGTAACGGCGCCCGAGGCAGCGCGCGGCATGCGCGAGGTCGCCGGCCTGCAGCGCCTCACGGACGCGCGTGCTGCTGATGCGCTCGCCGTCTTCGGCGACCGTGGCCAGGCTCTCGACCACGAAGCCGTGCTCGGCGCCCATGCGCTCGAGCATCGCGAAGTCGCCGACCCGGCCGCTACCGAAACGGAAGTCGTCACCGACATAGAGGTGGCGGATGCCGAGCTTGTCGACCAGCACGCCGCGCACGAAATCCTCGGCACCGACTGCAGCGAACGCGGCGTCGAAGCGCACCAGCAATACGCGGTCGATGCCGCAGCCGGCGATCGCCTCGAGTTTCTCGCGCAGCCGCGTCAGCCGCGCCGGCGCCTGCTCGGGGCGGAAGAACTCCATCGGCTGCGGCTCGAAGATGATCACCAGCGACGGCAGGCCGGCGTCGCGGGCGCGCGCCGTCAGCGCCGCCAGTACCGCCTGGTGGCCGATGTGGACGCCGTCGAAGTTGCCGATCGTGGCCACGCAGTCACGGTGTTCAGCGCGCAGATTGTGCAGGCCCCGGATCAGAAGCACGGGCGTACGACCGCCTGGTCAAGGAAAACAAGCGTCTGATTATATCGGCACGCGCGGCTGCGGCGTAACCCGCGCCGGCAGCACGGCGGGCCGCAAAAACAATACCCGGCAGCGTCCGTGCTGCCGGGTATTTCCACCGAGGTCTGGTGTCGATCCGTCCTGGATCCCGCGACATCCCTGTCTACCGGTACGTCCTGTACGTGCACGTCGTCCTTGAAGGTGGTGGCAGAATTGTCGACGCCGCCGCGGCGCCGCTGAATGGCCGAAAGCCGCCAGTGCTGTAGGGATTTTCCCAGCGTGCTGTCCCACCGACGACCGGTCGTTCGGTGTCGCTGCATTGGCCGACGCCCCGGCGCGCGGGCGGCGGCCGGCCGATGCCAGCGCGAGCGCCGGCACCGATACCGCAAGTCATTGAGAGAGCAACCAAAGGCAACGCCACCCGGGTGTCTCTGCGGTATCGCGTTCAGCGCCGCTGGCGTCACCGTCGGCGCGCGAACCCGCCGTGCACAGACACCAAGGCCGCGTACCGACTGCCGAGTCGACCGCCGGACAGGTCGCTAGGACGGCGCATCACTGCGGTCACCGAGCACGGCATCGATCAGCAGCAGGACCACGCCGAGCGTGATCGCGCTGTCGGCGACGTTGAACGACGGCCAGTACCAGTCCTGCCAGTGCCATTGCAGGAAGTCGACGACCTTGCCCAACCAGACGCGATCGATGATGTTGCCGATCGCTCCGCCGATTACCAGCGCGAGGCCGTAGCCGGTCAGGCGCTCGCCGGGCTGCAGGCGACGCAGCCAGACCACCATGACGGTCGTGACGACGACGCCGAGCGAGATGAAGAACCAGCGCTGCCAACCGCCGGCATCGGCGAGGAAGCTGAACGCGGCGCCGGTGTTGTAGACCAGCGTCAGGTTGAACACCGGCCACACGACCAGGACCTCGTACTCGTCGAACGTCGCCATGATCCAGAACTTGGTGATCTGGTCGACGGCGACGACCAGTCCGCTCAACCATAACAGGCGCGACATCAGACGGCCCCGCTGCCGCGCAGGTCGCGCGGGCGCACGCCGGCGACGAACAGCACCGCGAAATACACCGCCATCGCCGCGACGATCAGCCCGCCGAGCCGGCCGACGCGGTCGATTCGCCCGGCCTCGACCCACCAGTCGAGCTGCGGCGACGACCACGCCAGCAGTGCGCCCATCAACAGCGCCGCCGCGCCGACCTGCAGCCCCAGGCGCAGCCAGCCCTGCAGCGGTCGGTAGGCCTGCGCGGCACGCAGGCCACGCAGCAGCAGGAATGCGTTCAGATAGGCCGCCAGGCTGGTAGCCAGCGCCAGGCCGGCGTGCTGCAGCGGGAAGATCAGCAGCAGGTTCAGCACCATGTTGACGAGCATCGCGATCACGCCGATGCGCACCGGGGTGCGCGTGTCCTGGCGCGCGTAGAAACCGGGCGCCAGCACCTTGATCAGGATGAACGCCAACAGGCCCAGCGAATAGGCCATCAGGCTGCGCTCGGCCATCGCGACATCGTGGGCGTCGAACACGTCCGACTGGAACAGCGTCGCGATCATCGGTCCGGCGAGCAGGATCAGGCCGATCGCCGCCGGCACGCCGAACATCACGGTCATGCGCAGCCCCCAGTCTAGCGTACGGCTGAACGTCACGCCGTCGGCCTCGGCCTGGCGACGCGACAGCTTGGGCAGGATCACCGTCGACAGCGCGACACCGAGGATGCCGAGCGGGAACTCCATCAGGCGGTCGGAGTAGTACAGCCACGAGATGCTGCCGGAGACCAGGAACGACGCCAGCACGGTATCGAACAACAGGTTGATCTGCGTGACCGATACCGCGAACAGCGCCGGCAGCATCAGCGTCAGTATGCGGCGCACGCCCGGGTCGCCGAAATCCGGCCGCGGTCGCGGCAGCAGCTTCACCTGGTTGAGGAACGGCAGCTGGAACGTGAACTGGGTGATGCCGGCGACCAGCACCCCCCAGGCCAGCGCGACGATGCTGCCGTCGAGCAGCGGCGCCAGGCCGAGCGCGGCGCCGATCAGGCAGACGTTGAGCAGCACCGGCGTGAACGCCGGCACCGCGAAGCGGTCGTGGGCGTTGAGGATGCCGCCGGCGAACGCCGTCATCGAGATGAAGAACAGGTATGGGAACGTCAGGCGCAGCATCTCGGCGGCCAGCGCGAGCTTGTCGCTGTCGCCGTCGAGCACCCAACCGAACGCGAACACCGAGACGAACAGCGGCGCGGCGACGACGCCGACCAGAGAGACCGCGAGCGTGACCAGGCCGAGGCTGCCGGCGACATGATCGACGAAGTCCTTGAGCTCGCGGTAGTCGCGCTGCGTGCGGTACTCGCTCAAGACCGGCACGAACGCGGTCGCGAATGCGCCTTCGGCGAACAGCCGGCGCAGGAAGTTGGGGATCTTGAAGGCGACGAAAAAGGCGTCGGTGTGCGCATTGGCGCCGAACACCTGGGCGAAAACCAGGTCGCGTACGAAGCCCAGGACCCGCGACAGAAAGGTATGGCCGCCGACGGTCGAAAGGGGTCTGAGCAGGGACAGCGTGGTTTCCTCCGGAAAGCGGCGATTATAGAGGCTGTAGTCGCGCAGTTGGGAGGTCCCTGCGCCTTGACAGGCCCGGCGGAGATCACCATAATTCGCGGTCTTTCGAAAAGCCGATGTCCCAGGAGAGCTGAATTGGCCAACTCAGTACAAGCCCGCAAGCGCGCGCGCCAGGCCGAGAAGCGTCGCCAGCACAATGCCGGTCGCCGCAGCATGATGCGCACCGAGCTCAAGAAGGTCGACGCCGCGATCGCCGCCGGCGACAAGTCCGCTGCCGAGGACGCCTACAAGTCGGCGGTACCGGTGCTCGACAGCCTGGCGACCAAGGGCCTGATCCACAAGAACAAGGCCGCACGCCACAAGAGCCGGCTGAACGCCAAGATCCGCGCGCTGTAACGGCGCCCTGGCGACCGAAACGACAGAAGCCGGCCATAGCGCCGGCTTTTTTCCTGGCCGAGGCCTGACAGCACTGTAGGCTTTTTCCTACACCACGACCCGATCCAGGTTATTCCCACGCCGGGTGTGGGTATTGGAGAATGTATCTGTCGTCCACAAGGATGCAAAGGACTGTCAATTGCGCCCGGAGGCGCCGCAGGGACCAAGGATTTGCCAACCAAGCCTGACGACACTAAACCCCGAGCGTAGGGATGCGTTCGGGGTTTTTTCTGCGCGCCGTTGGAACAGGCCCGGGCCCGCCCTTTGTACGCGCATTCGGCCAACCTGGGTGTTCACCGCCGCCGTGGCGCCGACCCGAAGCGCGAGCCATAGCCGCAGCCGTGGCCTGAGTGACAGCCAGGCCGCAGCCAGCGAGAAACCGCAGGCCTACGCACAGCACGGCGCGGGGTGGCAACGGCAAGGTCCGGTTGTTCGCCGCAGCTGACGAAAACCATAGAAGTGTCCGATCGGCACAGGGCTGGCGCTGGTCGGCCCAGGCCATACGCCGGCTAGATCAGCACCAGGTTGTCGCGGTGGATCAACTCGTCGTCGTCGACGTAGCCGAGGATCGCCTCGATCTCGCCGGACGCACGGCCCTTGATCCGCCGCGCCTCGTCGGAGCTGTAATTGACCAGCCCACGGGCGAACTCGCGGCCCTGCTCGTCGAGGCACGCGACCATCTCGCCGCGATGGAACTCGCCATGCACCTCGCGCACGCCGACCGCGAGCAGGCTGCGACCGGATTCGCGCAGCACCCGTGCCGCGCCGGCATCGAGCATCAGCCGCCCCTTGGCCTGCAGGTGCCCGGCCAGCCAGCGCTTGCGCGCCGCTTCCGGCTGCTGCGGCGCACTCAGCAGGGTGCCGACGGTATCTCCATCGCGCAGCCTCGCGAGCACGCCGTCGTCGCGACCGTAGGCGATCGCGGTCGCCGTACCCGAGCGCGCCGCGAGCCGCGCGGCACGCAGCTTGGTCTGCATGCCGCCGCGACCGAGCGCGCCGCCGTCGCCGGCCATCGCGTCGAGTGCCGTATCGCCGGCTGCGGCATCCGCGACCAGCGTGGCGCGCGGATTGGCGCGCGGATCGGCGTCGTAGAGGCCCTGTTGATCGGTCAACAGCACCAGCAGATCGGCCTCGATCAGGTTCGCGACCAGCGCCGCCAGCGTGTCGTTGTCGCCGAAGCGCAGTTCCTCGTTGGCGACCGCGTCGTTCTCGTTGACCACCGGCACGACGCCGACGTCGAGCAGCGCGCGCAGCGTGCTGCGCGCGTTCAGGTAGCGGCGCCGGTCGGACAGGTCGTCGTGGGTCAGCAATACCTGCGCCGTGTGCAGGCCGCGGCGTTGGAAGCAGCTCTCCCAGGCCTGCACGAGTCCCATCTGGCCGATCGCCGCGGCCGCCTGCAGTTGGTGCAGGCTGCCCGGTCGCTGCTCCCAACCCATGCGCTTCATGCCCTCGGCGACGGCACCCGACGACACGACGACGACCTCGAGGCCGGCGGCGACGAGGTCGGCGATCTGGTCGACCCAGCGCCGCAGGTGGTCGCGATCCAGGCCCCTGCCGTCACCGGTGATCACGGCGCTGCCGATCTTGATCACCCAGCGCCGGGTCGTGCGTAACGATCTGCGGTGTGCGTCGGTCATGGCTGCAACGGGTCATAGGGTTGATCGTCGACGACGCCAGCGGCGGCGTCGCGCCGCAGCGCCTCCAGGCGCGTCGCCAGGGCCTGCACGAGCTCGTCGAGGCCGCGCCGGTCGACCGACGATATCGCGAACACTGGTCCATCCCAACCGAGTTCGCCGAGCAGTGCCTGGCGGCGTTCGTCGACGCCAGCGTCGTCGAGCAGGTCGCGCTTGGTCAGCACCAGCCAGCGTTCGCGGTCGACCAGTTCGCGTCCGTACTTCTCGACCTCGGCGAGCGTGCCGCGCACCGCGTCGGCCGGGGCCGTGCCGTCGAGCGGCGCGATATCGACCAGGTGCAGCAGCAGGCGGGTACGCGACAGGTGCTTGAGGAACTGGATGCCGAGCCCGGCCCCCTCGGCCGCGCCCTCGATGACCCCGGGGATGTCGGCGATCACGAAACTGCGTTCACTGCCGGCACGGACCACGCCGAGGTTCGGATACAGCGTCGTGAACGGGTAGTCGGCGACCTTGGGCCGCGCACTCGACAGCGCCCGGATCAGGCTCGACTTGCCGGCATTCGGCAGGCCCAACAGGCCGACGTCGGCGAGCAGCACGAGTTCGAGGTGCAGGCTGCGACGCTCGCCCGGCGTGCCGTGCGTGGCCTGGCGCGGCGCGCGGTTGGTGCTGCTCTTGAAATGGATGTTGCCGAGGCCGTGGACGCCGCCGCGCGCGACCAGCAGTTGGTCGCCATGCGCCAGGACCTCGCCGATGAATTCCTCGGTGTCGGCGTCGTGCACACGCGTGCCGACCGGCACGCGGATGTGCAGCGGCTCGCCGTTGCGGCCGGTCATCTGCCGGCCCATGCCGTTGGCCCCGCGCTCGGCGCGGTGGTGGCGGCTGTGGCGGAAGTCGACCAGCGTGTTCAGCCCGCTGTCGGCGCGCAGGTAGACGTCGCCGCCATCGCCGCCGTCGCCACCGTCGGGACCACCCTTCGGGATGTACTTCTCGCGACGGAAACTGACGCAGCCGTTGCCGCCGTCACCGGCCTCCACCCTGATCGTTGCCTCGTCGACGAATTTCATGACTCCCGTCCGGTTGCCCGTGGCGCAACGAAAAAAGCCCCGTCGGTCGACGAGGCCTTTGGCTCGGGCGGTTCGCCAGCGGATCAGGCCGGATCGACGCTCACGAACTTGCGGTTCTTCGGGCCCTTGGTCTCGAAGCGGACCACGCCGTCAGCCTTCGCGTACAGCGTGTGATCCTTGCCGCAGCCGACGTTGACGCCGGCATGCATCCGGGTACCGCGCTGACGGACGATGATGCCACCGGCATGGATGCTCTGCCCGCCGTAGACCTTTACGCCAAGGCGTTTGGACTCGGAATCGCGGCCGTTCTTGGAGCTTCCGCCCGCTTTCTTGTGTGCCATGCTCTGCTACTCCTCAACCGGCGCTGATACCGGTGACTTCGATCTCGGTGAATGCCTGGCGATGGCCCTGACGCTTCAGGTGGTGCTTGCGACGACGGAACTTGATGATCCTGACCTTCTTGCCGCGACCGTGCGCCTTGACCGTCGCCGTGACCCTGCCACCGTCGACGTACGGCGAACCGACCTTGATGTCGTCGCCGTCGGCGACCATCAGGACCTTGTCGAGTTCGACGCTGGCGCCCTCGTCGGCCTCGATCTTCTCGATCTTGAGCGTCGAGCCCTGGGCGACCCGGTATTGTTTGCCCCCGGTCTGGATGACGGCGTACATGACCGCATGAACTCCCCGAATTTGCTGATCGGACCGGGGCACGCACAGCGCGGGCGCCTCCGGCGGAAAGACGCGAAATTCTATAGAGCCGGCGAGACGCCGTCAAGGCGCCCCGGTACCCCGGGCGCAGCGGCGCGGCGCTTGACAGCCGAAAACCCCCTTACCTACGATGCGCGGCAGTTTTTTGCCCCGCATTCCCGCCACTTATGCAGTTTTCCCAGATCCGCGAGCTGATCGAGGACGATTTTCGGGCCACCGACGCCTGCATTCTCGACCACCTCAGCTCCGACGTCGTGCTGATCAATCAGATCGGCCACTACATCGTCAACAGCGGTGGGAAACGCCTTCGCCCGATGATAACGCTGCTGTCAGCGCGCGCGCTCGGCTACGACGGCCAACAGCACATCAAGCTCGCGGCGATCGTCGAGTTCATCCATACCGCGACGCTGCTGCACGACGACGTCGTCGACGGCTCGGACCAGCGCCGCAGCCGCGACACCGCGAACGCGGTGTGGGGCAACGCGCCGAGCGTGCTGGTCGGCGACTTCCTGTACTCGCGGTCGTTCGAGATGATGGTCGCGGTCGACTCGATGCGGATCATGGAGGTGCTGGCACACGCGACCAACCGGATCGCCGAGGGCGAGGTGCTGCAGCTGCTCAACTGCAACGACCCGGATACCGACGAGGCGCGTTACCGCGAGGTGATCCTGCGCAAGACCGCGACGCTGTTCGAGGCCGGCGCCCGTCTCGGCGCGATCATCAGTGGCAGCGGGCGCAACGTCGAGGATGCCATGGCCACCTATGGCCTGCATCTCGGCATGGCTTTCCAGATGATCGATGACGCACTCGATTACGGCGCATCCGGCGATGACATCGGCAAGAACATCGGCGACGACCTCGCCGAGGGCAAGCCGACCCTGCCGTTGATCCGGGCGATCACCCAGAGCGACGCGCCGACCCGCGAACGGCTGCGCGGCATCATCGAAAACGGCGGCAGCGACGACGTCGCCGCGGTCCGCACGGCGATTGAATCGACCGACGCGATCGCTTACACTGCGCGGCTCGCGACGGAGGAGGCCACCAAGGCCAAACAGGCCCTGCAGCCGCTCCCGGCATCGCCGTTTCGCGACGCGCTCGCGGCACTGGCCGATTTTTCGGTCGACCGGTCATTCTGACGCGACCGACATCGGAGTGTAGCTCAGCTTGGTAGAGCACCGTCTTCGGGAGGCGGGGGTCGAAGGTTCAAATCCTTTCACTCCGACCAACAGCGCAAAGCAGCCCTCGCGGCTGCTTTGTTTTTACTGCCTGCCCCCGACCCCAGCGACGAATGCCGGCGCATGGTCCGGCGTTTCGGACACCGGCCGCGCGCTCGGCCGGCGGTGAATCCCGACCCCCGCGGTCGCGGTAGGTGTTTTGGGCAACGGCCGGTCGGCAGCCGCGACTCGCCTGCCGGCCGATGCGTCGTCCGTCGCGACCCAGGCGGGCCGCGAGGTGCCGCTGGCGTTGTGGCCTGCCGATGATCGGCGCGGCGACATGCCCCGCCGGCATCGTTGCGAACCCATCGCTGCGCGGCCACGCGACGTCGGCGGCCCGCCGCGATCGCCCCGCCCCCCCGGCCGGCCCCGCGTCGGGCACGGCGCGCATCAAAAACAAGGGGCGGCCGACGCCGCCCCATTTTGGTTTCGCTGCGCCGCGCCTACAGGTTGTCGTATCCGCGCTCCTCGTGCATCGTGATATCGAGGCCCTGGATCTCGTCCTCCTCGCTGACGCGCAGGCCGACCATGGCACCGACGACCTTCAGGATCACCCAGGTAACGAGCGCCGTGAACACGACGGTCGCGGCGACGCCGACGAACTGCACCCAGAGCTGGCCGCCCATGCCGCTGATGCCATCGGCAAAGCCGTAGCCGCTGAACACGCCGAGCCCGGTCGACGCGAACACGCCGACCATCATCGTGCCGAGCATGCCGCCGACGCCGTGGACCGGGAACACGTCGAGCGAGTCGTCGATCTTGAGCACGCGCTTGATGAACAGCGTGGCATTGAAACAGATGAAGCCGGCGAGGATACCGATGACCAGTGCACCGGCCGGGCCGACGAATCCGGACGCCGGCGTTATCGTGCCGAGTCCGGCGACCATGCCGGTGACAGCGCCGAGTGCGCTGGGCTTGCCGAAGCGCACCCACTCCGAGGCCATCCACATCATTGCCCCGGCGGCAGCCGAGATGTGCGTGACCAGCATCGCCATCGCGGCGTCGCCGTTGGCGGCCAGCGCGCTGCCACCGTTGAAACCGAACCAGCCGACCCACAGCATGCCCGCGCCCATGACCGACATCGTCATGTTGTGCGGCGGCATCGCCGTGGTCGGGAAGCCGCGCCGCGGACCGAGAACGAGCGCCGCGACCAGCGCCGCGACACCAGCCGTGATGTGCACGACGGTACCACCGGCAAAGTCGTACAGGCCCATCTGGCCGAGCCAGCCACCGCCCCAGACCCAGTGGGTGATCGGCACGTAGACCAACAGCAGCCACAGCGCGCTGAACAGCAGCATCGCCGAGAACTTCATGCGCTCGGCGAAACCGCCGATGATCAGCGCGGGCGTGATGATCGCAAACGTCATCTGGAACAGCATGAACAGCGACTCGGGGATGTCGCCGGACAGGGTCTCGCGGCCGATGTCGGCCATCAGCACGTGGCTGAAATCACCGATATAGGCGTTGCCCTCACCGAAGGCCAGCGAATAGCCGACGATCAGCCACAGGATGGACACGACGCCGGCGATCGCGAAGCACTGCATCAGCACCGACAGGACGTTCTTGCTGCGCACCAGGCCGCCGTAGAACAGTGCCAGTCCGGGCAGGGTCATGAACAGCACCAGGGCCGTGGAGGTCAGTATCCACGCCGTGTTGCTGCCGCTGGCCGCATCCTCGGCCAGGCTTATGGCGGGCATGGTCAGCATGGCGCTTGCCACGGCCAGTCGCTTCGCGGTCGCTCTCATTGGTCTTCGCCTCTTCAGATCCGGAGTTCTTGTATGGGCCCCGACGGGGTGACCGAAGCGTATGCACCAAACATGCCACGGCATAAGTATTTGATTGTGAATTAATTTAGCGCAGAGGCACCCGTAATGGGCGTGGATTGAGCACCATATTGGTGCAGTTTCGACGGCGAATGCTCTTTTGTTGTGCAAAAAAATGGCCGGCGCCCTGTTTCCGGGCGCCGGCCAGTCACCAAGGGGAGTCTCAACGAACGTTGCGTTCGTCGGGGGCATCGTGCCCGCAACAGATCGGACCCGGGCTCGCGGGAAAAAGTTTCACGGCGATTGTTACGAAACTGTGACGTCGAGCACGACCGACCGACCGCGGCAGCCGGCGATCTTCACCACCGGATCGCGCGGCGGCGGCAAGGCCGCGGACCACCGCCGGCCGACCGCGCGCCACGCGAGCCGCTCGGCGGCAGGCGCCGACCCCGTGTCGTCGGATTCACCGATGGCGAGGCGCGAACAGGCCGCGCCTGGGTGGCCGGCCAACGGGAGGATGGTAGCAAGGGGCGGAATCGAACCGCCGACCCCCGCATTATGAGTGCGGTGCTCTAACCAGCTGAGCTACCTTGCCAAATTAAGGCGCGCGACTATACAGCCTGGGCCGAGCCAGTGTCAATTTGCCGGCGATCAGACGTTGAAGCGGAAATGGATCACGTCGCCGTCCTGGACCACGTAGTCCTTGCCCTCGAGACGCAGCTTGCCGGCCTCGCGGGCGGCGTGCTCGCCGCCGCAGGCGACGAAATCGTCGTACGAGACGACCTCGGCGCGGATGAAGCCGCGCTCGAAATCGGTGTGAATCACCCCTGCCGCCTGCGGCGCCGTGGCCCCCACCGGGATCGTCCAGGCGCGGACCTCCTTCGGCCCGGCCGTGAAATAGGTCTGCAGGTGCAGCAGCCGGTAACCGGCGCGCACGACGCGGTTCAGACCGGGCTCGTCGAGCCCCATCTCGGCCAGGAACTCGATCTTGTCGGCATCGTCGAGCGCCGCCAGCTCGGCCTCGATCGCCGCGCACACCGGGACCACCTCGGCATCCTCGGCGACGGCGTGGTCACGCACCGCATCGAGGTAGGGATTGTTCTCGAAACCGTCGTCGTTGACGTTGGCGATGTACAGCGTGCGTTTGATCGTCAGCAGGTGCAGGTCGCGCAGCTCGACTTGCTCGTCGTCGCCGAGCGCGAGCGTGCGCAGCGGCAGGCCCTGGTCGAGGTGATCGCGCACCCGGGTCAGCAGGTCGCGCCGGGCGATCGCCTTCTTGTCGCCGGTCTTGACCAGCTTCTCGGCCTTGTGCAGGGCCTTCTCGACCGATTCGAGGTCGGCCAGCGCCAACTCGGTGTTGATGGTGTCGATGTCGGTCAGCGGGTCGACCTTGCCGGACACGTGCACGATGTCGTCGTTGTCGAAGCAGCGCACGACCTGGGCGATCGCGTCGGTCTCGCGGATGTTGGCGAGGAACTTGTTGCCGAGCCCCTCGCCCTGCGACGCGCCGGCCACGAGGCCGGCGATGTCGACGAACTGCATCGTCGTCGGGACCACGTTCTGCGGCTCGACGATCGCGGCCAGGCGGTCGAGGCGCGGATCGGGCAGCGGCACGACGCCGACGTTCGGATCGATCGTGCAGAACGGGTAGTTTTCGGCCGCGATCGTCGCCTGCGTCAGGGCATTGAACAACGTCGACTTGCCGACGTTCGGCAGGCCGACGATACCGCATCTGAAACCCATGACCCGACTCCGCTGAGCGCGCTGCAAAAGGTCGGCAAGGATAGCGGAAAAGCGCGGCGGCGAGAACTCAGGCGCCGCTGTCGGCGCGGTTGTAGACGTCTTCGTAGCGCACGATGTCGTCCTCACCGAGGTACGATCCGGACTGCACCTCGATGATCTCGAGCGCGATCGTGCCCGGGTTCTCGAGGCGGTGGCGGGTGCCGATCGGGATGTAGGTCGACTGGTTCTCGGTCAGCAGGAAGGTGTTGTCGTCGCAGGTGACGCGCGCGGTGCCGCTGACGACGATCCAGTGCTCGGCGCGGTGGTGGTGCATCTGCATCGACAGCGAGGCCCCGGGATTGACCGACAGGCGCTTGACCTGGAAACGCTCACCGATGTCCATGCCCTCGTACGATCCCCAGGGCCGGTGCACGCGGCGGTGGAACTCGCTCTCGCAGCGCCCCTCGGCGTCGAGCCGTTCGGTGACCCGCTTGACGTCCTGCGCGTGCGCCTTGTCGGCGACCAGGATCGCATCCGAGGTCTCGACGACGATCAGGTCGCGCACGCCGACGGCGGCGACCATGCGGTGGTGCGCATGCAGCAGGTTGTCGCCGGCGTCGACCGCGATCACGTCACCGTGGCAGGCGTTGCCGGCATCGTCGCGCGGCGACACGTCCCATAGCGCGGCCCAGGCACCGATGTCCGACCAGCCGGCGTCGAGCGGCACGACCAGGCATTCGCCGCGCTCGCGCGACAGCGGTTCCATGACCGCGTAGTCGATGGAGTCAGACGGTGACGCGGCAAACGCGTGTTCGTCGACCCGGTAGAAATCCAGGTCGCGCTGCCCGTTGTCGTAGGCCTCGCGCACCGCGGCGAGGATGTCGGGACGCATGCGCTCGATCAACGCCAGCCAGCGCGACGCGCGCAGCACGAAGATGCCGCTGTTCCACAGGTAGTCGCCGCTGGCGAGGTAGCGCTCGGCGGTCTCGAGATCGGGTTTCTCGACGAACGCGTCCAGCGCGAGCGTCTGCGGGTCGACCGACGCGCCGGCACGGATGTAGCCGAAGCCGGTCTCGGGTGCGTTGGGCACGATACCGAAGGTGACGACCTTGCCCGCCGCCGCATGCGGTAGACCGGCATTGACGGCGCGCGTGAACGCGGCGACGTCTTTGACGACATGATCGGCGGGCATAACGATCAGCACCGGATCGTCGCTCGCGGTGTCGAGTGCGGCGAGAGTCAGCGCCGGCGCCGTATTGCGACCGACCGGTTCGAGCAGGATGCTGCCCGCGGCGTGACCGCTGCTACGTAGCTGCTCGGCGACCAGGAAGCGATGCGCGTCGTTGCAGACGATCAGCGGCGGCGCGACCTCGATGCCATCGTCGAGACCGTCCAGCCGGGCGGCCGTCGCCTGCAACAGCGAGGTATCATCAACCAACGACAGGAACTGCTTGGGATAGGCGCGCCGCGACAACGGCCACAGGCGCGTGCCCGATCCACCGGACAGGATGACAGGTTGGAGAATCGTCACCGGCAAGACTCTGCGCTCAGGGGATTTTGGCGCCGATTAGAGCAGTCGCCCGCCGACGCCGTCAAACCCCCGACGGGCGACCCCGGCATTACGCGACCTTGAAGATCTTGTCGAAGTTGGCGATGCGCAGTATCTCGCGTACGCCGTCGCTGCCGTTGACCAGTTCCATGGTTCGATCCTTGTTGCCGTAATCGCGCAGCTGCAACAGCATCCCCATCGCCGAACTGTCCATGTACTCGGTGTTCTTGAGATCGACGACGAAGACCTTTTCGCCACGCGGGTGCTGCTTGTAGGCGCGCAGAAAGTCCTGATGCGCAGCGAAGTCGAACCGCCCGTCGACATGGATCGTCACGACGTTGCCGTCGCTGGATTCGGAAGTGGTGATTGTCATGTCCTGCCTCCTCTCATTGCCCGATGTTGCATGCCACACGCAACGTCAGAAAAACTCTACGTCACCCTCGTCCATCGATTTCTGACCGACCGGCTTTCGATCGGCCGCCATCGCCTGAGCGACAAAGCCGTCGAGTTGGCCCTGAAGGTGTTGCACGGCGACCAGGAAATCCTGCGGCGAGCGCTCCTCCGAATCGCGCAGTTCGCTCAAACCCGTATGCAGGCAGCCAACCAGGCCGTGGATGCGGTCGAGGTGGCGCTCCGAGTACTCGGCAAGCTGACGGACGATGTCCTCAAACTGGAGCGACCGGACGGCGTCGCCGACCAGCCCGTCGACCTCGCCGCTTATCGTCGACACCGACCCGAGCACCCCCTCGACGGATGCATTGAGTTCGCTGAGCCGGCCGAGCATCTCGTTTACCCGGGTCTTGGCCGTGATCGCAAAGTTCATGTCCTGGGAGGCGAGACTCTGGATCGATCCGCGTGCACTGCCGATCGCCTCCACCGCTTCGCCGATCACGGTGCGGATCTCGTCACTGAACCGGTTGGAACGCTTCGACAGGTTGCGCACCTCGTCGGCGACGACGGCGAACCCGCGCCCGGCCTCGCCGGCCCTCGCAGCCTCGATCGCCGCGTTCAACGCGAGCAGGTTGGTCTGGTCCGCTATCACCTTGACGTCGCCGAGCAGGCTGTCGGCGCGACCCATGTGCGTCATCATGTCGTCGATGTGATCGACCATACCCATGCTTTGCGCGCTGGTGTTGACGACGTAGTCGACGAAGTAACGCAGCACCTTGTCGGTCTCTTCGGCAAAGCCGCCATTGTCTGGATCGCCTTCGCCATGCTCGCGCATCGACGCGATGATGTCGCCGACCAGCTCCTTCTGCGCGATCGTGTGCCCATTCAGGCCGTTGAAGGCGCGCTGCAGCGTGTCGACCGCGTCGCCGACCAGTGTCTGAATCTGGCGCAGGTCGCCACGCATCTGGTCGACGATGCCGCCGAGGTGTCCGTCGACGTGGTCGACCAGCTCGGTCACGGCATGCTCGACGTCGCGCACGCTGGTGTCGCCCGCGCGAGCGCTCTCGGCCTCGCCGCTGCTGCGCTGCGTGATCCTCCAGCCGATCGCCCAGGGCAGCGGCACGAGCAGCGGCCACAGCCAGGCCGGGGCGACATCGCCAAGCCCGCCGGCGACGACCGCCAGCAGCACGGTGCCACCGCCGCCCAGAATCCAGAATGCCGCAGGCGGGCCGCCGGGCCCGGATTCGCGCGTCTCCGTCGCCTGGTTCGCCGGTTCCTTGTCCATGGGCCGGTTAGCGGCCTCGGCGTGCGAAGCTTGACCGCGCCGGACGCCGGGCAACGGCGCTGTCTCATCGACGCCGGGCGAGTTCAGGCGGCGGCGACCAGCGCCAGCAGACGCGCCGCGATCTTGCCCAGCGGCAGCACCTCGTCGGCGAATCCGCGCTTGACGACCTCGCCCGGCATGCCCCAGACCACACTGGTCTTCTCGTCCTGGACGAAGACGGGCGCGCCGACGGCCTTGAGTTCGCCCATGCCGACAGCGCCGTCGTCACCCATGCCGGTCAGCATCAGGCCGACCGCGTTGGGGCCGGCGTTCTGTGCCAGCGACCGGAGCATGACGTCGACCGACGGCCGGTGCCGATTGACCGGCGGCCCGTCGTTGAGTCGGCAGACGTAGCGCGCGCCATCGCGCTCCACCAGCAGGTGACGGTCGCCCGGGGCGATGTAGACGTGTCCGGGCAGGATCTGCTGGCGGTCCTGCGCCTCGCAGACCGACAGCTCGGTCACGGCGTCGACACGCGCCGCGAACGGCCCGCTGAACGCCGCGGGTATGTGTTGCGACACGACGATACCGGCCTGGATGTCGCTCGGCAGGCCGGCCAAAACGTCTTTGATCGCCTCGGTGCCACCGGTCGAGGAGCCGATACCGATGATCCTGTCGGTGGTGCGGAAGTGGCGGCGCGGCGCCGTCGGCCTGATGACGGCGTCGGCGGAGTGCTTGGTCACGCTGTCGGTGCCGGTGCGCGCCACGCTCGTGCGCCGGTCGATCGCGCGGACACGCGATCGCGCCGCGATGCGGACCTTGCCGACGATCTCGTCGGCGTACGTCTTGAGGCCCTCGGCGACGTCGAGCTTCGGCTTGGCGACGAAGTCGATGGCACCCAGTTCGAGCGCGCGCAGCGTCACGTCCGCACCCTGCTCGGTCAATGTTGACACCATGACCACGGGCATCGGCCGCAGACGCATCAGGTTGCCGAGAAAGGTCACGCCGTCCATGCGCGGCATTTCGACGTCGAGTGTCAGGACGTCGGGGTTGAGCTGCTTGATCTTGTCGCGCGCGACGTAGGGATCGGCAGCGACCCCGACGACCTCGATGTCGCGTGTCGCGGCGAAGATCTGTGTCAACACCTGGCGCACGAGCGCCGAGTCGTCGACGATCAGTAGGCGAATCTTCGACATGCCCTGCCAGCCCCCTTCAGAACAGCTCCACGTCGCCGGTCAACGGGTGCTGCGTGATCTCGCTGCGATAGTCGTTCTCGCGCCGCAGTATCGTGTCGTTGTGCAGGTGCTTGATGCGCTTCATCAATGCCTTGCCGGTCGACGGGATATAGATGACCTTGCGCGGAAAGATGTCGCCGACATCACCGCCGAGCAGCGGGATGCCTTCGAGCTCGAGGTATTCGCGAACGAACTCGATGTTCTTGGCGCCGACGTCGCTGAGCGCGTCCATCATCTTGCCGCCGCCGAACACCTTGGCCTCGAGATGGCGCTTGTGGCCGCCGTGCTTGAGGATGTCGTTGATCATGTGTTCCATTGCGAAATTGCCGTAACGCGTCGCCGTGCTCGTCATATCGGCCACGCCGCCCCAGCCTTTGCCGTCCATGCTGATCGGCAGCATGAAATGGTTCATGCCGCCGATCCCGAACACGCGGTCGCGGATGCAGGCCGACACGCACGACCCCAGCACCGTCGTGACCAGTTCCTTGCCGGTGGTCACGTAGTACTCACCCGGCAGGATCTTCGCTGCCGGCATATCGTGCACGGTGTCCCAGTAGCGGTTGATCGCGCCGAAGCCCGGCAGCGACGGAGGCAGTGCATGGCGCCTGTGCAACTGCACGCTCATCGCACTTTCCTGTACACGGTGTTGCCGAGCAGCTCGAAGCGGTCGGAGACCTGATGCAGCGACTCCGAGTGACCGACGAACAGAAAGCCGCCGTCGACCAGCACGTCGGCGAACTTGTCGAGGAGCGCCTTCTTCGTGTCCTTGTCGAAGTAGATGATGACGTTGCGGCAGAAGATGATGTCCTGCGATTCGACGGCCAGCTCTCCCATCAAATTGATGCGTTCGAAGCGGACAGCGCTGCGCAGGTGGTCGCGAACCCTCGCCTTGCCGAGCTGGCCGCCGCGCCCCCTGAGGAAATGCCGTTTCAGGCGCGCGCGCGGCAAGCCTTCGATGCGGTTCATCGGGTAGACGCCGCGCTGGGCCTGAGCCAGCACGTTGGAGTCGATGTCACTGGCGAGCAACACGACCTCCCACCCCTGCAGCATCGCGGCATGCTCGTCGATGACCATCGCCAGCGAATACGGCTCCTCGCCCGTCGAGCAACCGGCCGACCAGATCCGCAGACGTCGCGTCGCGCGGTTGCGCTGCGCATAGTGCGGCAACACGTCACTCGTGAGGTAGTCGAAGTGGTGATTCTCGCGGAAGAACGACGTCAGGTTGGTCGTCAGGGCATTGACCAGCTCATTGATCTCGCCGTCGTGCGCCGGCTGCTCCAGGTAGTCGCAATAGGCGGAGAAGTCCGGCAGGCCGAGCGCCCTGACGCGCCGCGCGAGCCGCGAATAGAACATGTCGAACTTGTCGTCAGTGACGACGATGCCGGTGCGCTGATTGGACAGGCGCCGCAGGAAGTCGAAATCGCGCCGCGTGAACGCGTACTCGCGTGCCGCACTCATCGGTTCATCCGCCGATCGGCGGCATCGGTGTGTGCCACGGCCGCACGTGCCGACCTGGCTCAGAACAGCTCGACGTCGCCGATGTCGCCACTGTGCACACGCTCGCGGATGATATCGAGGGCCTGATCGACGCTGGCACCGTTGTGCAGCGCGTCGAACATGTCCTGTTCTTCCTGCATGCTGTACTTGGCGCGGATCGACGTCTGCAGCGCCTGCCATTCGCCCGGATCGAACAGGCGCGATCGGTCGGCAACGAGCGACGCGAGCGCATCGAGCGCGAAGCGCACGTGCTCCAGACGTTGCGACAGGCGATCGTAGAACTGGAAGGCCACGATGCTCTGCTGGATGCCGCCCTGGACCTCGGCGCAATGCGTCAGCACCGAGGTGCGCACTGTCTCGGCGACCGTTGCGGCTTCCGCGCTGGTCACGCTCGCGGCGATGTCATCGACATGCCCTACCATGCCGGTGAACGACGCGCTCAGCGACCCGACAGAGTCCTCACCTTCGTGCATCGCCATCGAGATCTGCGCGACGGCGAGGTTGAGCATGCGCACCGTCTCCGTCACCTGGCTCCAGTCCAGATCGGGCGTTGTTGCCGTCGACGCGTTCACATTGCTGCCCTCCTGCATGGCCCCCTCACGCCGCCGCTCACCGCACTGGCCCTAGGTCCGCAGACCGAACAGTGCACCCAGGCCGATCCGTGATGCCGCATCGGTGAACCGTTCGGACGGCGCCTGTAACGTCACCTGCAGGCCCTTCGCCGCGCCAGTCTTGTACAGCGCCGCGATGAGCTGCAGACCGGCGGTATCGATCGTCTCGACGTCGGCGGCATCGATGCGCAGCGGCGTCATCGACCGCACGTGGGCCAGCAGGATCTCCTGCAGCCCCGCCGTCTCGGCGACCGTAAGGCTGCTGTCGAGGTTCAGCACCGCGACACCGTCGCCAGCCGCCTGTACATCGGCGGCCGCGTCCGTTACCGCGTCGTCGTCGAGCACGGCGAGCGGATCATGCGACATCACTGGCTTTTTCTTGCTCATCCCTTACCACCCTCTCGTGCAACAGGTCGTCGGCCAACGCCAAGAACTCGCGTGCCGAGCGGCTGTTTGGCCGGTGCTCGAAGATCGTCTTGCCGACGCCGGCACATTCCGCCAGCGCCGCAGCCTCCTGGACCGATGCGCACAGCAGCTTGTCGGGAAAATGCTGCGCGACCTTGGCGTAGACTTCCTGGGACAACCGCCGTCGCGGCGTAAAGCGGCTGAAGAACACCCATTCCTGGAGCCCGCCGTCGTGCAACGCCTGCAGGCGTTTCAGTGTCAGCATCAGGCGCGCCAGGCCGGTCAGCGACAGGTAATCCCCGGCGACCGGCATCAGCACGTCATCGGCGGCGGTCACCGCGTTGACCACCAGCATGCCCGACGACGGCGCGCAGTCGAGGAGTACGACATCCCAGCGGCCGCTGTCACGCACAGCGCCCAGCGCCGTACGCAACGCCTGCGCCTTGTTCACGCCGCCCTGTGCGATGTCGACGTCGCGCAGATCGGCGCCGGCCGGCACCAGGCTGAGCCCATCGCGAACGTCGACGACCTGCTGCGTCAGACGTTCGCCGTGCAGCAGTACGCGATCGACGCCGGGCTTTCCGGGATCGTGAATGCCCAGGCACACGCTGAGATGGCCCTGCGGGTCGAGATCCACGACGGCCGCCCGTAACCCGCGCTGCACGAGCGCGTGGCCGAGGTTGACCGTCGTCGTGGTCTTGCCGACGCCGCCCTTTTGGTTGACCACGGCCACGACTCGCATCACGCACATCCTCCGTGCCCGTCACCTTCGTTGTCATCGCGCTGAGTCATGGCCATCACCATTCACTCCGCCGTGCCATCGACGATGGCGTCGAGGTCGAGCTGGCCGAACAGCGCGTCGAGATCGAGCAGCACGACCATGCCTCGCTCGAGCGTTACCATGCCGTCGATATACTGACGGTTCACCGTCAGACCGATGTCCGGCGTCGCCTTGCGGTTCGCGGCATCGACATCGAGGACGTCGGAGACGCTGTCGACGACCGCGCCCACCAGCTGTCGCCGGCCTTCGCTGCGCTCGACCGCAACGACGATGACGACCGTGGTCTTCGAGTAGTCGGCATCGGCGATTCCGAAACGCACGCGCAGGTCGACGATCGGCACGATGGTGCCGCGCATGTCCAGCACGCCCTTGACGTAGTCGCGCGAGTCAGGCAGCGCCCTGACCGCTTCCCATCCGCGGATCTCCTGCACGCGCAGGATATCGACGGCATAGTCGTCGGACCCGATGCGGAAGCTCAGATACTGACCATCCCGCTCCACCGTCTCGATCGAAGTCGTTTCCTGCACGCGTCGCCTCCCGTCTATTCGGCCACTTTGCGTTCAACCGACTTGAGTAGTGCCACGATGTTGGTGGACAGCTCCTCGATGTCGCGAAACCTGGCCTCGGCCTGCTGTTCGTTGCCGCGTTGTTTGAGATCGATGATCTCGCGGATCAGTGCATGCAGCTTCTCGTGTTCGTGCGCCATGGTCTGCATGTCGTCGACTTGGCCGTAACGCGCCAGACCCTCGCTGTAGAGCCATTTGCCCAGCGCACAGTCCTTGTGCGACACGGCCTCTTCCCGGGTCAGACCCGGCTCGCCGTCGAGAAAATCGCGGATCTTCTGCCGCCAGGCCAGATGCGCGGTGCGCGCGGCGAAGAAATCGAAGGCTTTCCCGGCATCGGCGACCTGTGCCTCGGCATCGGCGTCCGCGTCGGCGGTGAGCTGCTCGAGGTCGTCGGCGACCGAGAAAAAGCTGATCGTCTCACCCATCGACTGGGCCTTCTCGTACAGCGAAACAGATGCTGCCGAGGTCTGCTCGGCCAGTGCGGCGTTCTGCTGCGTCATTTCGTCCATGCTCGTGATCGCCTGGTTGACCTGGTCGATGCCCGCCGCCTGTTCGGCGCTCGCAGCGGCGATCTCGGCGACGATGTCGCCGACCTTCTTGACGCCGCCGACGATCTCCTCGAGCGTCGCGCCGGACTCGTTCACCAGTTCAGCGCCTGCGTGGACCTTGCCGACGCTGTCATTGATCAGCTCCTTGATCTCCTTGGCCGCGTCGGCCGAGCGTGACGCGAGGTTGCGGACCTCGGTCGCGACGACCGCGAAACCGCGCCCCTGCTCTCCGGCGCGCGCGGCCTCGACGGAGGCGTTAAGGGCGAGCAGATTGGTTTGGAACGCGATCTCGTCGATGACGCCGATGATCTCGGCGATCTTGTTCGACGACGCGTTGATCTGGTCCATCGCGGTTACCGCGCGCGCGACCACGTCGCCTCCCTTCTCGGCGAGTTGACGCGCGCTGGTCGCGACCTGATTGGCCTGCTGGGCATTGTCCGCGTTGTTGCGCACGGTCGACGTCAGCTCTTCCATGCTCGCCGCGGTCTCTTCGAGGCTCGACGCCTGTTGCTCGGTCCGCGACGACAGGTTGTTGTTCCCTGCCGAGATCTCGTTGGATGCGACGTTGACCGAGTCGGTGGCCTCGCGCAGCTCCCGGACGACCGTCGACAGGTGCAGCAGCGTGTTGTTGAGATCGTCCTTGATGCGGGCGAAATCGCCCTTGTAGGCGCCTGCGACCGGCTTGCTCAGGTCGCCGGTCGACACCGCGCTCAGCGACGCCGACAGATTGTCGAAGATGTCCGACAGCTCGTCGAGCAGCGCATTGACCCCGACCCCCAGGTGCCGGAAGAAACCGGACTTGCCGTCGAGACCCACGCGTTCGCCGAGTTCACCGGAGCGCGCCGCAGCGACGATCGACTCGAGTTCGTCCTCGATCGCCAGTTCGTCGGTGCGATCGACCCACTCGACGACGGTACCGATGCGCTCGCCGTCGGTCGACACCACGGGATTGGCCGTGAACGCGAACGTCAGGCCGCCCAGACTTATCTCGCTCTTCACCGGTTCGCTCATCGCCGCGAGCATATGCTGCTGGTGCGACGGCTCCTTGTGGAACGCGTCGATGTTGGCACCGAGCAGCTTGGCGGCATCGAAACCCGGCAACGACCGGCCGATCTCCTGTTCGTTGTCTTCGAACAACGCGGCGACCCGCTTGTTCATGTAGATGATGTTGTGGTCGGCGTCGGCCATCATCACGCTGCTCGACACGTTGTCTAGCGCCGTACGGATTCGCAGGTTCTCGCGCGCGTGGCGCGCCTCGAGTTCGCGGCGTTCGTCCTCGGCATGCTGCGCGGCACGCTCCGCGGTCAGGTCGGCCCATTCGACGACGGTGCCAAGATGGGTGCCGGCGTCATTGATGACCGGATTGGCGATGATGCGAAACGTACGCCCGCCGACCTCGAGTTCGGTCGTGAAGGTATCGCGAAGGTCCGCCAACAGGCGGCGCTGGTGCGACGGCTGCCGGTGAAAGACGTCGATGTTGCGGCCCATGATCGCCGTAGCGTCGAAATGCGGCAGCTGCTCACGCAGATCGGTCTCGGCGTCCTTGAACATGCGCCGCATCGCATCGTTCATGTAGATCACGTTGAGGTCGGCGTCGGCCATGATGACGTTGGTCGATGCACAGTCGAGCGCGGTCTGGACGCGTGCGGTCTCGTTGGCGCGGCGCAGCGCGTCGGTGACCTCGAAACCGAGCTTGATCTGCGTCGAGCGGATCGCCTGCTGGATGTCGCCTACCGCACCGCGCTCGTCGGCCTCGGCCCAGTCGAAATACTCGCCGGCGACGAACTGCTGCAGCTTGGCCGCGGCATCGCGCAAGGGGCTGATTACCCGGACCCGGCCGAGCAAGTAGAGCAGCGCCGACACGACAGCTGTCGCCGCGAGCAGGCCGAACATGATGCCGTTGCCGGCGCCGAGCGCCAGCATCAGCATCGACAGCAACGCGAGGCCCAAGACACTGCCGGCAGCGGCGCCGAGGATCCGTTCGGCCGTCCATACCGAACCGGCGCCGACCGACGCGGGAATCCGTGCCGCGCCGCGTCGTACCTGGGCGTACAGGTCTTCGGCGAGGCGCTTCTCGGCGGCCGTCGGCTCGGTGCGCACCGACATGTATTCGACGTCGCCATTGGCCAGCGGGATCGGCGTGACGTTGGCACGTACCCAGTAGAAATCACCGTTCTTGGCCCGGTTCTTGACGATGCCGGTCCAGGTCTGGCCGGCGTTAACGGTATCCCAGAGGTCCTTGAAGGCCTCCGGCGGCATGTCGGGATGGCGTACGAGGTTATGGTTCTTGCCGAGCAGCTCGCTCTCCGCGAAGCCGCTGATGTCGACGAAGGCCTCGTTGGCATAGGTGATGATGCCCTTGCGATCGGTCTTCGAGACCAGGATCGTGTCCGGCGGAAACGGGATCTCGTTGTTGGTGACTGGTTCGTTGATCTTCATTTGCTGTCGTGTAGACCGGCGGCCGCTGGACGGGTCGCGGGCCGCCGCCACGTGCCGCATCGCCGGCATTCAGGGTCATGCATCAGCATCGGCCCGGCCGGGGCTTCCTTGAATTGGCAGGGCTCGGCGCGCCGCGTCGGCACGCCCGCTGCGTCAGGCGTCGCCGCCCACGGCACGGTCGGTCTCCAGCAGGCTGCCGACGTCGAGCAGCATGACCATGTGGCCGTCCGCGTTGACCAGGCCGAGGATGTTCTCGGTCGGCACGTTGGCGCCAAAATCGGGGGTGCTGGCGACGTCGTCGTCCTGCGCGACCAGCACGTCGGAGACCGCGTCGACGACCAGCCCGAGCGAGCGCTCGCCGCCGGCCGGGTCCGCCGCATGCACGACGATCACGACCGTCTCCTTGGTGTACTCGGCGACTGGCATGTCGAAACGCCGACGCAGATCGAGGACCGGGACGATGGTGCCGCGCAGGTTGATGACGCCGCGCAGGTATGCCGGGGCGTTGGGGATCCGCGTCACCTGCTCCCAGCCGCGGATCTCCTGGACCTGCAGGATATTCAGCCCGTACTGCTCGTCGGCGAGCATGAACGTGAGGTACTGCGTACCGGCATCCTCGTCATCCACCGCCTGCAATGCCACGATGTTGTCCTGGCTCATGCGCCCCCCTGTCAGGCCGTCAGGGCCATCGCCGCGTCGCTGCGGCCGGCGTGCTGCTTGGCCAGGCGCATCAGGCCGGGTATGTCGATGATGAGCGCAACCGAACCGTCGCCGAGTATCGTCGCGCCGGAAATGCCTTCGACCTTGCGGTAGTTGGCTTCCAGCGACTTGATCACGACCTGTTGCTGGCCGAGCAGGTCATCGACGAACAGCCCGCACTTGCGACCCTCGCCTTCGACGACGACGAGGATGCCGTCGGTCAGCTCGTCGGCATCGTGTTCGTCGATGCCGAACACCTCGTGCATGCGCACGATCGGCAGGTATTCCTCGCGCAGGCGGAACGTCTCGCCGCGCCCGGCCACCTTGTTCAGCATCGAGTCGTCGATCTGGATCGACTCGATGATCGACACCAGCGGCACGATGTAGGTCTCGTCGCCGATACGGATCGTCTGACCGTCGAGGATAGCCAGCGTCAACGGCAGGCGGACGACGATGGCGCTGCCCTCGCCGGGCGTCGACTCGATCTCGATGGCACCGCCGAGTTCGTTGATGTTGCGGCGCACGACATCCATGCCGACCCCACGACCGGAGACGTCGCTGACCTGCTCCGCCGTCGAGAAGCCGGGCTGGAAGATCAGGTCGTAGACCTCCTTGTCGCTGAGGTGATCGTCGGCCTTGACCAGGCCGCGTTCGACCGCCTTGGCGAAGATCTTGTCGCGCGGCAGGCCCCGGCCGTCGTCGCGGATCTCGATGACGATGTTGCCACCGCGATGCGAGGCGGCCAGGTGGACGGTGCCGGTCTCCGGCTTGCCGGCGGCGGCACGCTCCTCGGGCGTCTCGATGCCGTGATCCAGACTGTTGCGCACCAGGTGCACCAGCGGGTCGCCGATCTTTTCGATCACGGTCTTGTCGACCTCGGTGTTCTCACCGCTCATCTTCAGCTCGATCTTCTTGCCGAGCTTCTGGCTGAGGTCATGGACCAGGCGCGGGAAACGGCTGAACGAGAAGCTGATCGGCACCATGCGGATCCGCATGACGCTTTCCTGGAGTTCGCGGGTGTGGCGTTCGAGCTGCGCCAGGCCCTCCTTGAGGCGCTCGACCCGGCTCATCTGGAAGTCGTCACCGAGCATGCCGAGCATCGACTGGGTGATGACGAGCTCGCCGACCATGTTGATCAGGGTGTCGATCTTGTGGATGTCGACACGGATCGAACTCGACGCCCCGGTGGCACCGCCGGCGTGCTTGCGCCGCTCGTCGGCCTTGCGGCGGTCCGCCGTATCGCGGCGTTCGACCGGCGGCGGCGCGGCCTGTAGTGGTACCTTGTCGGTATCCGCGGTCGCCGTGTCGGGCTCGGCAGGCTGCGCGGTGGCGGCCGGATCGTAACTGTCCGGCATGACCGGGATCACGGCAAAGTCGCAGTCGTCCTCGACCCACTCGAACACGTCGTCGATCTGCGCCTTGTCGATCGGTTCGTGCAGGCGCAGGTTCCACGACAGGTAGCTGTCTTCGGGTTCGAGCGATTCGAGGTCTGGCAGCTCGGCGATGTCGCACTCGGCGCTCATCTCGGCCAGCGAACCGAGTTCGCGGATGATGCGCAGCGGGTCGTTGCCGGTGCGCATCAGGTGTTGGTGCGGCCGGAACACGATCCTCCAGCCGATCGGCTGGACATCGCCCGGAGATTCCGCCGACGTTGATCCCTCGACCTCGGGTGCGTCGCCGACAGGTACGCCGGCGTCGCGATCGGCCAGTACACGGTCGAGGTCGGCACGCTGCGCGGTCACGCGCTCCTCGTCGGGCTCGCCGCCGTCACGTGCCGCGGTCAGCATGTCGCGCAGCACGTCGACCGACTGCAGCAGCACGTTGACCGCATCGCCGGTGACCTGCCGGCGGCCGTCGCGCATCTCGTCGAGCAGCGTCTCCATGACGTGCGTGAACTCCGACACGTTCATGAAGCCGAACGTGCCGCTGCCACCCTTGATCGAATGCGCGGCGCGGAAGATCGCGTTGATCGCTTCGGCGTCCGCGGCGCCGGGGTCCATGTCGAGCAGTCCCGACTCCATGATGTCCAGGCCCTCGAAGCTCTCCTCGAAGAACACCTGGTGGAACTGCGCCATATCGAAGCTCATGCAGGCCTCCGGGTTCGGCCGCGCGGACGGCGCTTCAGCTAAGGACCTTTTTCACCGTGTTCAGCAGCTGCTCGGGATTGAACGGTTTGACGATCCAGCCGGTCGCACCAGCGGCCTTGCCCTGTTGCTTCTTTTCCGGGCTGGATTCGGTGGTCAGCATCAGCAGCGGCGTGAACTTGTAGCTGGACAGGGCGCGCAGCTCGCGGATCAGGGCGATGCCGTCCATGTTGGGCATGTTGACGTCGGTGATGACCAGGTTCACCGCACGGGTCTTGGCGATGTTCAGCGCCTGCACGCCGTCGGCGGCCTCGACGACGTCATAGCCCGCCCCCTTCAGCGTGAACGACACCATTTGACGCATCGATGCCGAATCGTCTACGGCCAGGATACTTGCTGCCATCGTTGTAACTCCTTGTTTTGCGGCTTGTTCGGCGCCCAGGCCGGCGCCGCGAAATCAGCTGCGGTCGCGCACCTGGCGTCGCCGTAACAGGCCTCGTGACGACGGCAGATGAGGTTCGAGGAGCGTATCGACGTGGGCAGGGGATTCTTTAACGGGGCATTGGCCTGCCGGCAGCCGCGTGCCGACGACAGAAAAGGCCTTTGGCGCGGTACCGCGGCGCGTACCACGGGCAGCCGCGCGACGCACCAGCGGCGGGATGCCGCACCCGCTGACGCGGGCCGGCATTACTGACGAGGGTTCAGACGCAGCCGGTCGGCTTCGGCAGGCCGCCGTACTTGGTGATCGGCTTCATCGGGCCGGTCTTCCACATCTTGAAGATCGCCTTCTGATCCTGGCCGACGTATTTGGCAAATTTGCGGATCGGCGGAACGACATTCTCTTCGTCGTAGTACTCGCGCGCCTTCATGATCTGGTCCCATTTGACGTCGTCGAGCTCGACGCCGTCGGCCTCGGCCATCGCGCGGCCGATCTCCGGGGTCCAGTCGGCCATGCTCAACAGATAGCCGTCGCCATCCCGCTCCGGTATTTGCGTGTTCATTACTGTCGCTCCGTTTTTTCGTTCGCTGGCAGCCCGCGGGCTGCGATAGCCGCATGATAGGAGCGAAGGCGCAGCAAACCCCGCGAAGAAAGCAGGGTTGGAGAAACCCGAAGGCCGGGAAACTGGAGCTGGCGACAGGAATCGAACCCGCGACCGGCTGATTACAAATCAGCTGCTCTACCTACTGAGCTACGCCAGCGTGACGAAACGCGCCCGATAGGGCGACTCGGGCCCGCGCGATTCTAGCAGTTCGCCGGCAAGTCAGACAGAACCGTCGGCCCGATCTCCCTGTCCGCGGGGCGAGGGAAGGTCCGGCGATCGACGCTGTGACCAACGGACAGGCCTCGCAGGAAGCGAGCGTGCGCGCACCTGGCCCATGACCCCGGTCGATCCTTTCCACCGTCAATCGGCCATCGCTGCCGATCGCGAGGCGACGGTTGTGCACCAGGTGCCCGGCTGGTGTCGTCCGCTGCACCGGCGGCCGCGGCCACGCGTGCGCGCTGCACATCGGCCGATGGCCGCGCGCGGGCACCTGCCACTGCCTCACCGCCACGGGGTCCGTCACTCATCGCGGCTCGCGTCGCGTCGGCCTCGACGGCATGCCGAGCTGCAGCGCACCCTGCCCGAAGCGATCCGCTGCATCGTCCAGGGTCTGCAGCACGCGTTCGTCCTGTTGCGCCGCGCAATCGCTTCGGAACAGGTCCGCCTGTGACACGCGTTGCGTTCCCCAACCGCTGATGCCTATGCCGATCAGGCGCAGCGGGCCGTCGGGCAGCCGACCGCCGGTGAACAGCGACCAGGCCTCGCGCAGCAGCACGCGCTCGTCGTGGGTCGGTGCTGCCAACTGGCGCTGGCGGGTGTGCGTCTCGAATCCGCGGTAGCGGACCTTCAGCGTCACGACCGAGCCGGACAGGCCCTCGCGGCGCGCGGTCGCCGCGACGTCGGCGGCGAGCCGTCTGAGCACGTCGCGCAGTGTGGCCGGTTCGGCGAGGTCGGCCGCGAACGTGGTCTCCTTCGAGATGCTCTTGCGTTGGCGGTCGGGCCGGATCCGGTCGGCGCCGATGCCGTGGGCCTGGGCGACGAACTTGGCGGCCGCGTGTCGCCCGATATGCTCCTCGAGGTAGCGCGGCGGTATGGTGCGGAGCTGCTGCACGGTCTCGATGCCGAGCCGCGCGAACACCTTCTCGGTCTGGCGGCCGAGGCCGCGCAGTTTCGTTACCGGCAGCGGCGCGAGGAAATCGGCGATGTCGTTCGCCGCCAAGACGGTCAGGCCATCGGGCTTGCGATGCTCCGAGCCGAGCTTGGCGATCAAGCGGTTCGGGCCGATACCGACCGACACCGTCAGACCGACGCCATCGAGCACGCGCTGCTTGATCGCGCGGCCCACGCTATCGGGCGGGCCGAGCAGGCGCTCGAGGCCGCTGAGGTCGAGGTAGGCCTCGTCGACCGAGACCGGCTCGACGAGCGGTGTGACCGTGCCGAGGATCGCGAAGATCTGCCGCGACACCTGTCGGTACTTGTGCATGTCGGGGCGGATGTAGACGGCGTCTGGACACCGCCGGTAGGCCTCGGCGACCGGCATCGCCGAACGGATGCCGAAGGCGCGTGCCTCGTAGCTGGCGGCCGCGACGACGCCGCGCTGGCCAGGCATCGCGCCGACCACGACCGGTCGACCGCGATAGGCCGGATTGTCGCGCTGTTCGACGCTGGCGTAGAAGGCATCGACGTCGGCATGCCCGATCCAGCGCGGCCGGTGGTCGCAGGCGCTCACGGCCGCTGCGCCCCAAGTCGCTCGTATACGAGATCGGCGGTCACGGTTCGCCAGTGTTTCCGTTGATTGCGGCGGTGATCCGCATGCTAACAACAGCGCCGGCGGCGTGCAGCGGCGACGACCCGGTCGTCTCCGATGGTGCCGGGCACGGGCCTTCACCGTCGATGTCGACGATATCGGCCGGTCCGCCGCGACGCGGTACAGCGGCGCCGCGGCATCTAGCCAGCATGTTGCAAGAGCCGAACAGCGCCAATCCTGCAGGTATCTGATGTTAAGGCGGTTTCCGCCAGCTCCTGGGAAATACCGGATGTTGCCGTTGGTACCCGGCGCTGTCCTATTCGGATTCCTGCGATTTCTCGCTCGCTGTGGCTTGGCTTTCGCTCAAGCCATAGCGACGGCTATGACTTTCGCTCCAAGCCGGCGCCACACCGGCTGCGAAAGCCGCAGGCGCTCCGAATGCCTATGCAACATGCAGGCTAGGCTTAGACGAGGACTCGTCGACGCGGAGCGGGAGGTCATGCGGTGACCACGAACTTCGATGCGATCGTAATCGGCGCCGGGCAGGCCGGGCCGGCACTCGCTGGCCGGCTCGACGCGCAGGGCCTCAAGACCGCGCTGATCGAGCGGCACCTGATGGGTGGGACCTGCGTCAACACCGGCTGCATCCCGACCAAGACCCTGGTCGCGAGCGCCCGGGTCGCGCACCTCGCCCGGCGCGCGGCCGAGTTCGGCGTCACGATCGGCGGCCGGATCGATGTCGACATGCGACAGGTCAAGGCCCGTAAGGACCGGATAGTCGCGCAATCCAACGACGGCGTTACCGACTGGATCGAAGGGATGGACAACGTCACGTTGATTCGCGGCCACGCGCGTTTCGACGGCCCACACTCGGTCACCGTCGGCGCTGACCGGCTGACGGCCGAGCGGATCTTCATCAACGTCGGCGCACGGGCGCGGGTCCCCGATTTCCCCGGGCTGGCCGATATCGACTACCTGACCAATTCCGGCATGATGGAGATCGATGCCATGCCCGACCACCTGCTGATCGTCGGCGGCAGCTACATCGGCCTGGAGTTCGCGCAGATGTACCGCCGCTTCGGTGCCCGTGTCACCGTGATCGAGCAGAACGATCGGCTGATCGCACGCGAAGACGACGACGTTTCCGATGCAGTGCGCGAGTTCCTCGTCGACGAGGGCGTCACGGTCAGGCTCAAGGCCGAGTGTCTCGGCTTCGAGCGTGGTCCACAGGGCGTGCGCATGAACATCGATTGCGACGAGGACTCGACGCCAATCGACGGCAGTCACGTGCTGCTCGCCGTGGGTCGGACACCGAATACCGACGATCTCGGCCTCGACAGGGCCGGGATCGCCGTCGACGACCGCGGCTACATCGAGGTCGATGACCGGCTCCGCACCGGTGTCGACGGCGTCTGGGCACTCGGCGAGGTCAACGGCCGTGGTGCGTTCACGCATACCAGCTACAACGATTACGAGATCATCGCCGCGGACCTGTTCGACGACGCAGCGCGCCGCGTGTCCGATCGCATCCCGTGCTACGGGCTGTTCATCGATCCGCCGCTCGGCCGGGTCGGTATCGGCGAGCGCGACGCGCGCGCGTCCGGACGTCGTATACTGATCGCAACACGCGACATGACGGAGGTTGGGCGGGCCCGCGAGTTCGGCGAGACGCGGGGTCTCATGAAGGTACTCGTCGATGCCGACAGCAAGCGGATCCTCGGCGCCGCGGTACTCGGCCTCAGCGGCGACGAGGTCGTACACGGACTGCTGGACATGATGTATGCCAACCAGCCCTACACGGTCGTGTCACAGGCCGTGCACATCCACCCGACGGTATCCGAGTTGCTGCCGACATTGCTGCAGTCGTTGCGACCGCTCGACGATGCCGGAAACAACACCTAGCTGGACAGCAGGTCGCGACTCTGTAGGGATCTCCTGCCGCGCTGCCGCTGCGTCGACCCGCGATCGCCGCAGTGATCCCTGTCAGGCCGCTTCGCCGCGCAGTGAAGAGGTCAGGCGCTGGAACTCGCGTTTCATCTCGAGGTTCTCGAACGCGCGCAGCGGCGGCACCTGCAGCCGGAACAGCCGGTCGAGCAACTGACGGCTGTTCTGCATCAGCGCGACCAGATCGCCGGACATCTTGACCGTCTCATAGGTATTGCGGGCGATCGCGATGTCGCGGGCCAGCTGCCTGCGTGACAGCTCGACCTGGCGCTGCTGGCCGTTCAGGTAGTCACCGTAGCGGGCCGCTGCCGCGATCGTCAGCTGTTGTGCCTCGAGGTTTGCCGACAGCACCGGGTTGGCGCGTAGCGCGAGCAGGCTGCGGGTCTCGTGCTGGAGCTCGCGGGCACGTTCGGCGATTGCCGCGACGCGCGGCCGGTAGTCCTGCGTGATGGCGTCGAGCAGGCCGGCATGCATATGGTCGAGCGTCCGCAGCAGCACCGTGTACATGCCGTAGTAACGACGCGCAGCGGCGACGTCTTCATCACTGTCCGCGGTCAGCAGCTCGAGCTGCTCGGTCAGGTCGCGCACCTGTTCGAAGGCCAGCGCCATGTCGATGACATCGTCGCCAACCACGGTCGACATCAGAAACTCCAGGCCGGTGGCGTCGATATCGAGGCCCATCACGCGCAGCGCGATCGCCATCTCGGCGTGCAGTTCATCGAGCGCGGCCTGCTGCTCCTGCAGCAGCGCCTCGCGCTCGTCGATCTCGGCGTCGATATCGGCGACGGTCTTGCGCCACATCGAGTCCGACGGCGCGGTCAGCCGACGTCGCTTGAGATCGCTGATCGCCGCGCGATTGCCGGCCATCGCCGAACTCAGTTCGCGCATGCGCTCGCGCAGCACATTGTCGCCGACCAGGATGACCGACACCTCGTCGAGCAGCTGGTCGATCTCGGCGTCGGCCGAGCCCCGGTCTTCACCGAACCAGGCGCTCTCGGGCAGCTCGCGCTGCCTGTCCTGCAGCACGATGACCTCGTCTAGACGCGGGATCAGTTGTTCCCAGAGTTCGGCGGTCTGCGGGTGTTCCTCGCGCCACAGGCGCCGCGCACGGTCCAACGCGGAGCCGGCATATTCGACGGTCCTGTCCCACAAGGCATCGGCCCTCTGCAACGACTCGTCGACGACGTCGGCCGACGCACTGGCGGCGAACAGCAGCAGGATCAACAGTGGTAGGGCTTGGCATCGCATCGGCGTTCTCAACGGTGTGACCGGGCTCTGGCGGCCGGGCCGATCATAGAGTCGGCGGCGGCCGACCGCAGCGTCGTGGCGACGAACCTACCGTGAGACAGGCGGCCGGGCCACGAGTTCGCCGGGTCCGGCCGCGTGCTTCGGCGGTGGTGCCGACCGCTGTGGTCGTCAGGATGGCGTCGCCGAAACGCAACCGAGGGCCGAACGACGCACGGCCCCCCGATGCGCGTCGACGGCCGTGCCGCGGAAAACACCCGGTGAGGAGTGTCGGGTCTGACCGCCAGGCAGCGGCCCGCCTGCCGAGCGGCCTCGACGCGCAGCCAATCTCGCGGCGATGCCGCCACGGGGATGTCGTCGGCAAGACCGCGTCTGGTCAGTCCGACGGGCAGGGCGCCGTCGCGACGCTGGCGCCGTCGGGCAGCTCGCCGATGGTCGCCGTCAGGTCGCCGCGATGGCGCAGCAGCAGCGAACGCCGCTCGACGCGCGAGGTCCTCTCCCGCACCTCGACAGCGAAACCCTTGGCCGCGACCCGTTCGGCATGGCGTCGCGCACCCGCTTCGCGGCGGAACAACCCCAGCGATATCGCGTTGCGATAGGCGCCGCGGCGGAACAGCCAGGTATCCTCGAACCCGGCCTCGCCGAGTTTCTGCAGCATCTGCAGGCCTTCGGCGCGGGTCGGCAACGCCGGTACCAGCACGTAGTAGCCGTCGACCTGCGACGTGTCCTCGGTGCTGTCGGCGAGCACCTCGATCGCCGCTGGCAGCCGCTTGCGCAACGCGTCCGCCGCATCGCCGGCGAGCGGGCCGACGCGCGAACAGGTCGCGACCGCAGGCGTGGGGCCCGGCGCGGGTTCCGGCGCGGCCGCAGTTGGTGCGGTGTTGCCAGGGTCGCTGTCGGTCGCTGCCGCGACAACCGGCGGATCAGCGGCACCGGCGGCGGGCGATGCCGGCACCGCGGCTGTGGCGGTCGGCGGCGCGTCGGCTTGCACGGTCGTCGCGGCGTCGCCAGCAAGCGGCGACGCCGGCACGCTGTCGTCGACGGAATCAGAGACCGCGGCCGGTGGCGCTGCCGACGGCGGCGTCGGCTGTGGCGGCGCTGGCCGTGGCGGGTCTGGTAGTGGCGGCGGCGGGGTTTGCGCCGGCGCTGTCGGTTGCGGCCGAGCCGGAACCGGCGGCGAGGTCACTGCCGGCGGTGCCGGGGGGACGATGACCGCGGGTGGCGGAGGCGCGCTGACCGCAGCTGGCGGCGCGGCAGCCTCGGCTGTCGCCGGCACCGGATCGGCCGCTGCCGGCGCCGCGTCGGCGGGCGCTGCGGCGCTGCCGTCATCGCTGACACCGACCGCCGGCACCTGCGCGTCGCCCGGCGGCGGCTCGTTGCGCAGCTGCAGCTGGCCGATCTCGGGAGGCGGCAGCTCGCTGTGCGACGCCGGGTTCAATGAGCTCTGCTGCACCCAGAAGAACAGCGCGATATTCGCGATCAGCAGAAATATCACGAACCAGCGCACTACCCCTCTCCGTGGCCGTCGATCACGGCCAGACCACGCAACACCAAGTGCTCAAGTTTAATGCATCGCACCGGCATCAGTGGCGCGAACAGCTCGGCGTCCCCGCCGCCGATCACGAGGTCGGGTTGCAGCTCGCCGAACAGCGCCTGCGACCCGGTCAGGAAGCGCTCGACGATGCCGGCAACGGCCTGGCGGGCACCCTGCGCGACGGCCGTCGGCGTATCCCTGCCGAGCACGTCGCCGGCGTGCACGGCCGGGTCGCGCGGTATCGCCGTGTTGGCAAGCAGGCAGTCGCGAAACAGCGCGCTGCCGGGCAGGATGAAGCCGCCGAGGTGCTGCCCGGCGGCGTCGACGAAATCGATCGTCAGCGCAGTCCCCGCATCGATGACACACAGCGGCGCGCGACTGACGGCGCGTGCCGCGACCATCGCCAACAGGCGATCGACGCCGAGCTGTTCCGGCTTGCGGTAGCCGGCGACGACACCCGGCACGCGATCGCTGTTGCTGATCCGTCGCGCGGTCAGACCCAGCGCGTCTTCGAGCCCGGCGATCACCGGGTCGGCAATGCCGGCATCGGCGACGCTGGCGACCAGCAGCCGCGTGACGCCGGCGGCCTGCTTTGGCAGGCCATCGGCCGGCTTACCGTCGTCACCGTGATCACCGCCGGTTACCGGCCCCAGGCGGCCATCCCGGGCCACGGCCAGCTTCCAGCGCGTGTTGCCGAGATCGACGACCAGCGCGCTCACGGCCGGCCACCGCCGCGCAGGCTGACCTCGCCGGCGCTGTGTTCGCTGTGCCCGTCGGCGGTCTCGAGGATCAGCGCGCCGCTCGGTGCGATACCGGCATAGCGTCCGTCGATCGTGCGCTGGCCGCTGTGCAGGCGCACCGCGCGGCCGTGCAGGTCGTCGAAGGCCAGCCAGCGTTCGCGAAACGGTTCGAGGCCGCGCTCGGCGTAGGTACCGCAGGCGTCGACCAGGCGATCGATCAGCATACCGGCCAGCGCATTGCGCGACACCTCGCCGCCGGCGAGCGCGGCCAGATCGGTCCACGGCTGGTCGATCCGCGTGCCGAGCGCGGCCGGCATGCGCACATTGATGCCGACGCCGATCACCGCGCTGGCCGGACCCTCGACCTCGCCCGACACCTCGACCAGGATGCCGGCGAGCTTGCGACCGTCGGCCAGCAGATCATTGGGCCACTTGAGCACGTGCCCGTCGACGCCGAGATCGCGCAGGCCCTCGGCGACCGCGACGCCGGCCGCGAGGCTCAGCGCGGCCAGCTCGGACATCGCCAGGTCGAACCGCCAGGCCAGCGACAGGTGGAGGTTGCGCCCGAAGGCGCTGACCCAGTGGCGGCCGCGACGCCCGCGACCGGCGGTCTGGTGCTCGGCGAGCCACGCGTGTCCGGTGCCACAGTGCACCAGCGGCGTCGCGGCCGCCTCCAGGTTGGTCGACGGCGTGACCGCCAGAACGTCGATGCCCCGCAGGCGCGCGCGCGCCGGAGCGCCGACGTACCCGCGGATGCGCTCGACATCGAGCAGCTCGAGCGCCGCGGCCAGCCGATAGCCGCGACCGCGCACCGCGTGCACGTCGACGCCGAGTTCACGCCGCAGGCGCTGCACCTGTTTCCAGACCGCGGTGCGGCTGATACCGAGCGCCGTCGCCAGCGCCTCACCGGAGTGGAAGCGGCCGTCGGCGAGGCGGGCGAGGAGTTCCTGCGGCGGCACGTAGGGCGTCATTCAGTGGTCCTGCGCGCGCCGCGAGCGCCACCACGCGGCACGCCGCGCGAGCGCCTGTGGCGTCGACTCGTCGGCCGTCAGTTGCCACAGGTCGCAGGTATCGTCGGCCGCCGGGCGTAGCGGCAGCGCCGCCGCCACGAGTCGGCCACGACGGAAGTAGTGGACGTCGACGGCATCGCCGGCGACGCGGCCAAGAACGGCGGCGACATTGCCGCCGTCGACGCGTTCACCGGCGATCGCGATCAGCTGATCACCGGCGCACAGTCCCGCGGATTGCGCCGCACCACCGGCGAGCACGTGGGTGATACGCAGGCCGTCGGGCTGGGCCGTGAAACGCGCCCCGAGCGCCGGCGCGGCCGGCTGCGGCGGCGGATCACGGCGCTGGCCGCCGACGTCGTCGGCGGCCCGTGGCGCGCGCAGGCGGACACCGACACCGACAGCGGCAAACCATGCCGTCAGCGGCAGTTCGACGGTGCCATAGACGTAGCTGGCGAAAAAGTCGTCGAGCGGCGCGTCGACCAGGTCGGCGGCGACCCGCTCGATGCCACGTTCGGGCACGCCGACAGCGCTGCGGCCGTGGCGTTGCCAGAGTGCACGCATCAGGTCGTCGAGGGACACGCGGTCGTCACTGAGCTGGCGCAGCGTGATGTCGAGTCCGAATGCGACCAGCGCACCCTTGGCGTAGTAGCTGACGATCGCGTTGGGGGCGTTCTCTTCCTGCTTGTAGAACTTGGTCCAGGCGTCGAAACTCGACGCCGCGATCGACTGGCGGGCGCGGCCGGCGCCGCGCATCACGCGCGTGACGGTGCCGGCCAGCAGGTCGAGGTACTCGTCGCCGTCGAGCACGCCGCTGCGCACCAGCGCGAGTTCGTCGTAGTAAGACGTGATGCCCTCGAAGGCCCACAGCAGTTCGGTATGGACCTCGCGACTCAGGTCGGCATCGGCCAGCACCGCGGGGCGGATACGTTTGACGTTCCACAGATGGAAATACTCGTGGCTGCACAGCGCCAGGAACTGGCGATAGCCGTTGTCGGGGCGGTCGAGGCCGACCCGTGGCAGGTCGGAGCGCTTGCAGATCAGGCTGGTGCTGTCGGCGTGCTCGAGCCCACCGTAGCCGTCGGCGCTGGCGAGAGTCAGGAAGAGGTACTGATCCACCGGGAGTTCGCCGAACATGGCGCCGTGTTCCGCACAGATCGGCGCCAGATCGGCCGTCACGCGCGATTCGTCGAAGGCCCCGCCGTCGCTGACGACCATCGCATGCGGCACGCCGTCGACGGAAAACGCGAGGCGCCGGAAAACGCCGATCTCGACCGGACAGTCGTAGAGCCGCGCGATGCCGTGCCCGGCATAGCGGCCGAAACCGTCGCCGTCGACGCCCTGGGCCGGCAGCGTCGTCGCGACCGACCAGCCAGCGGCGCCGGCGTCGCGCGGCCGCTCGATGACCAGCTGCCAGTCGGCGTCGCGCGCACCATCGACGGCGAGGAACATGCCGGTGCCGTTGAAGTAGGCACGAAAGCGGTCGAGGTAGCAGGCGCGCACCGACAGATCGAAGGCGTAGACACGGTAGACCACGACAACCTCGTCGCGCGTCGACGCGACCTCCCAGGTCTGCTTGTCGCGCTTGACGACGGGCACGTCGCCGGCGGCATCGCTGGCCGCGATCTCGGTGATGTGCCGGGCGAAGTCGCGGATCATGTAGCTGCCGGGGATCCACGCCGGCAGGCGCAGCGTCAGCGGCCCCGGCGCGTTGCGCTGCACCGTCATGCGCACGTGAAACTCGTGCGCGTCGAGGTCCATGCGCGTGATCTCGTACTGGATCACGAGCCGCTTCCGGGCGTCGCGACGCGGCGCGCGATCAGGCCGTTGCGCGTCATCGACACCTGGTACGCGGCGCCATCCTCCATCGGCAGGAACACGCTGCTGCCGTAAGCGGCGTCGACACCCGGCAACCAGGCGCCGGCCGAGCGCGCGAACTCCCAGACGTCGAGGCCGTCGCGGTCGGCCAGTTCCTCGATGACCGGCGGGCGCGAGCGGGCCACGTCGGCGTCGACATAGCGACCGGAGATGCGATCCAGCCGGTACAGCGGATCCTCGCCGAGGAACGTCAGCCAGTCGGTCCATTTGATCATGCGGACGTCGAGCTGCCATTCGTCGCCACGCAGCACGAACGCGCGTCGCGTGCCCTGTGTCGGCACCCATTCGACGTCGAAGCTGTCTTCGGACAGCGACCGGAACTGCAGTTGGCCGAGCGCGCTCTCGTGCGAGAAGCGTTGGTAGGTGTACAGGTTCAATCCACCGAGACCGCCGATCGCGAGTGCACCCAACAGCACGGCAGAGACGGAGAACTTAGCGAGCGAGGCCACAGATACAGGTACCGGCGTCAAGCCGACGACATTCGGCGCCACATTCAATCACAGCCCGGTGCAAAAGTGTGCGCGGATAGGCGGCGGCTAAGCCGATTGTGCGGCCGGTTCGAAAGTTATCAGCCACCGGGATCGATGCTCGGGGTGTCGTTTGCACAGCGCGGCCCGAAAGGAAGAAACCCCGGCCGCCAACGCAGCCGGGGTTTCGGTTTGAAGCCTGGCAGTGACCTACTCTCACATGGGGAGACCCCACACTACCATCGGCGATGCACCGTTTCACTTCTGAGTTCGGGATGGGATCAGGTGGTTCCAATGCTCTATTGCCGCCAGGCAAACTGGTTGAAAAAAGGGGTCGGAGTCAATTTCCCTCCAGCCAGGTCGCAGATACAAGCCACCGCTAAGGAAACTTGACTCCGACCCCTTTTTTCGAGTTCGGTTTGATCGATCGGACGCCTTGGGTCAGTTCGCTTCGACCACGCTGTCGATCCAGAGATCTTGGGCGTTATATGGTCAAGCCTCACGGGCAATTAGTACTGGTTAGCTTCATACATTGCTGCACTTCCACACCCAGCCTATCAACGTCGTAGTCTTCAACGGCCCTTCAGAGACTTCGAGAGTCTAGTGAGAATTTATCTTGGGAGGGGCTTCCCGCTTAGATGCTTTCAGCGGTTATCCTGTCCGAACATAGCTACCCGGCAGTACCACTGGCGTGATAACCGGAACACCAGAGGTTCGTCCACTCCGGTCCTCTCGTACTAGGAGCAGCTTCCCTCAATTCTCAAACGCCCACGGCAGATAGGGACCGAACTGTCTCACGACGTTCTAAACCCAGCTCGCGTACC
>JASJCU010000032.1 GCA_030065815.1 Gammaproteobacteria bacterium
CACCTCGACCTGCCGCTGTTGGCGCGCCTGTACGCGGCCTGCGAGCGGCGCAGCCCGGAAGACGTCGCGCACTGGGGGCGGTGGTTGTACGCGGCGCGCGAGAGCCGCGAGATGCGCGGCGAGGAGCGCCAGCGCGCGCGTGCGCTGGTCAGTCTGCTGCGCGACCTCGGCGTGCCACACGCCGACGCCTGGCGCGACGCGCTGCTGCACTGCCAGGCGGCGCCGTTCGCGCTGGCCGCGGTGCACTGGCGCATCGCCGTCGACGACTGCCTGCTCGGCTACGCCTGGAGCTGGCTCGAGAACCAGGTCGCCGCGGCGGTCAAGCTGGTCCCGCTCGGCCAGACCGACGGCCAGCGCGTACAGCTCGAACTGGCCGCGTCGCTGCCCGACGCCGTCGCGCGCGCACGGCGGTGCGACGACGCCGACATCGGCGCCGGCGCACCGGCGCTGGCAATCGCCAGCGCCAGCCACGAAACCCAGTACACGCGGCTGTTTAGGTCGTAGGGCAGAGGGCAGAGGGCAGAAGGGCTGCTATCAGTATGCCGATCCTCATCCCTGTGCCCTCTGCCCTATGCCCTCTCGAACCCGACGATTGCGCGGCTCGGGCCGAGTCCCACGCAGGAGGAAGAGACAAATGAGCGACAACAATCGGTCGGCATTGCGCATTGGTGTCGGTGGCCCGGTCGGGTCGGGCAAGACCGCACTGCTCGAGGTGCTGTGCAAGCGCCTGCGCGAGCGCTACGACATCGCCGTCGTGACCAACGATATCTACACGCAGGAGGACGCGCAGATCCTGATGCGTGCCGAGGCGCTGCCGTTCGAGCGCATCGTCGGCGTCGAGACCGGCGGCTGCCCGCACACCGCGATCCGCGAGGACGCGTCGATGAACCTGGCCGCGGTCGAGGACCTGCAGCAGCGTTTTCCGCGGCTCGAGATCGTGTTCATCGAGAGCGGCGGCGACAACCTGTCGGCGACCTTCAGCCCGGAACTCGCCGACCTGACGATCTACGTCATCGATGTCGCCGAGGGTGAGAAGATCCCGCGCAAGGGTGGCCCCGGCATCACCCGCTCGGACCTGCTGGTCATCAACAAGATCGACCTCGCGCCGTACGTCGGCGCGTCGCTCGAGGTCATGGAGGCCGATACGCGGCGCATGCGGCCGGCCAAGCCGTGGGTGTTCAGCAACCTCAAGGACGGCAGCGGTGTCGACGAGATCATCGCGTTCATCGAGCGCGAGGGCATGCTCGGCGTCGCCCGCGCCGGCTGACTGCAACCCAGGTCGCAGTAGCGAGCGGTTCTCGCGGGTATCGTTATGCAGTGAGCCCGGCGCACCGCCACGCGGCGGGCAACCGGCGCCGGCAGGATCTACCGGTCAGCATTCATGGAGGAGGGCAGCCATGCGAACCCCAGCGAGATCACTGTTGCGACTGGCAGCAGCAGCCGTAGTCGCGGCCGCTGCCGGCAGTGCCACGGCCGCCACCGTGTGGATATTCGGCGACAGCCTCAGTGACCCGGGCAATCTGCGCGCGGCGACCGCGGGCCGGTTCCCGCCGCCGTTCGAGGTGGCACCGGACCCGCCGTACCCGGATGGCCGCCGCACCAACGGTGACAACTGGGCGAGCTATCTCGACCGAGACTTCAGGCACGCGACCTTGCGCAATGCCGCCGTGGCCGGCGCGATCGCCGGCGAGTTCCAGTACGAGCTGGCGCCGTCGGTGTTCGTGCCGATCGACAACCTAAACGACATCACGGTGTTCGGTGTGCAGGCCGCGGTCGGCCAAGCGCCGGCGCTGTTGCCGGACGTGATCGGCCTGCAGCAGCAGGTCGCGCGCTTCTCCGGGACCTCGTCGCCGGCCGACATCGGCGTGTTCTGGATCGGCGCCAACGATTTCTTCGCCAGCACGCTGGCACCGGTCCTGCCGACCGCGGCCGAGGTCGTCGACAACATCAAGGACGCGGCACGCGCGGTCAATGCCAAGGGCATCGAGACCCTGGTCATGGGCAACCTGCCCGACCTCGGCGCGACGCCGCTGGCCCGGAGGTCCGGTCTCGACGCGCTGCTGTCGGCGCGCACGCTGCAGTTCAACGCGCTGCTCGCCACGGCTGCGCAGGACCTGATGACCGAGCTGCCCGGCTTCGGCGTGCAGATCGTCGACATCCACTCGGCGTTCGACGCGGTGTTGGCCGACCCCGCCGCCTACGGGTTGAGCAACATCACCGACCCGTGCATCCCCGACGGCGCACAGCGCGTCCCGCCCGACCCGTTCCCGATCCCGGTGACGCCGACCGTGCCGAACTGCGGCGACCCAAACCGCTACGTGTTCTTCGACCTCGTGCACCCGACCACGGTGCTGCACCGCGAGATCGCCAACGAGTTCGCACCGTTCCTCGCGGCGGCCGACGTGACGCTGCCGGGCACGCTGCTGCTGGTCGCGGCCGGCGGCCTGCTGTTGCGGGTAGACCGGCCCGGCTGACGCGGTGCGGCGACCGGCCGGATGCGTCCGGCACGGCGCCTAACCGCCCGTCGATGGCATGACGCCAGGCGTCTGCGGTTTGTCTGCCGCGCGCCGCGGCGGCGCCAGCCGGCCAGCCGTCGGGCGGACGGTGCCGCCGGACCCGGCGTCGCCGTGCGGTCGGCGTCCGCAGCGCGGCGCCGTCCCACGTCGAGATGGCGCGGCCGTCGTCAGTGCACGGGCTGTCGCCGCCGTCGATGCTCAGGTCACCGGATGGCGCGTGCAGATCGCCGTCAAATGCTCTATATTTAGAGTATCTAAACAAAAAACTTATTTATGGAGGCCATGACGATGCGCGCGTCTGCCCGACGGCAACCGGCACTCGACGCCCAGCGCGTCGCCAGCGCGGCGCTGCAGGCGTTCTTCAACCTGTCGGCGCGCTGGGGACTGAGCGCGGCGCAGGAACGCACCCTGCTCGGCAATCCGCCCGAGTCGACGTTCTACAAATGGAAGGCCGAGCGCAGCGCGCGCCGGCTCGGCCGCGACGTGCTCGACCGTATCAGCTACCTGCTCGGCATCCACAAAGCGCTGAACCTGCTGCTGCCGTCGCCGCGCGCGGCCGACGAATGGGTCAACAAGCCCAACCAGGCGCCCTTGTTCCAGGGCCGGAGCGCACTCGAGCGCATGCTCGGCGGCAGCGTCGTCGACCTCGCCGACGTGCGCCGCTACCTCGACGCACAGCGCGGACTCTGAGCACCGGTGCCGGACCCCGCCGTCGTGCTGCCCGACTGGGCGCACCAGTACCGCATCGTGTCGTCCGAGTATCCGCCGATCAACTTCTTCGAGGAGCTGGTCGATCCCGAGTTGATGGACGCGCTGTTCTACATCGAGGGCCTGACCAACGATCGCCTGCGCGACGCGGTCGGCGAGATCTCGCTGGTCGCCGTCGAGGACCGGGTCAGCGGCCCCGGTTCGACGCCGCTGATGTCGGCGTTCACCCATGTCGGTGTCGCCAGCCGTTTCAGCGATGGCAGCTACGGCGTCTACTATGCCAGCGATTCGCTGCACACCGCGATCGCCGAGACGCGTTTTCACCGCGAGCGCTTCCTCGCCTACACCGCCGAGGAGCCGGGCGAGATCGACGTCCGCGCGTACGTCGGCGAGATCGTGAAGCCGCTGCACGACATCCGCGACGGCTACCCGCAGCTGCACGACCCCGACGTCGCCAACTACCCGGTGGCGCAGGCCTTCGGTCGAGCGCTGCGCGAGCGGGGTTCGTGGGGCATCGTCTACGACTCGGTGCGCGACCGCGGCGGCCAGTGCATCGCGGCGCTGCGCCCGCCGGCCTTGACCATCCCGCGCCAGGGGCCGCACCTGTCGTACGTCTGGGACGGCGCGCGCATCACCCGGGTCTACGAAAAGACCCGGCTGTTGTGATCGCAGCGGCCGGGCGACCACTCGGCGCGCCGGGCGGCCGGCAGCGTCGCGTTAGCCTGTAGGTTGCATGGGCGTTTGCAGAGCCTGCGGCTCTCGCCGCCGTGGCGGTGCCGGCCCGGAGCGAGACCCGTAACCGCAGCCATGGCTTGCGTGCAGGCCGAGCCACCGCGAGCGAGAGACCGCAGGCGCCCGAAAGGCACGGCGCCGCGCAGTGACCGCAGTCTCCGGATCTTGGCAGACCCGATGGAGGCGGCCGTCGTACCGACAGGTGTGGCGTTGGCGTTGTTCGGCTCCTGCGGCATGCAGGCTAGAATGCCGCGATGGACGTCTCGCACATCATCGACGGGCTAAACGACGCGCAGCGCGCCGCAGTCACGGCGCCGCTCGGCAGCACGCTGGTGCTGGCCGGTGCCGGCTCGGGCAAGACCCGCGTGCTGGTGCACCGCATCGCGTGGCTGATCCAGGTCGAGGGCCTGTCGCCGTGGGGCATCCTCGCCGTGACCTTCACCAACAAGGCCGCGCGCGAGATGCGGCACCGGATCGAACACCTGCTCGGCCAGCCGGTCGGCGGCATGTGGGTCGGCACTTTCCACGGTCTCGCCCACCGCCTGCTACGCGCGCACTGGCAGGAGGCCGGTCTGCCGCAGGGCTTCCAGATCATGGATGCCGACGACCAGCAGCGCCTGGTCAAGCGCATCATCCGCGACATGAACCTCGACGACACCAAGTGGCCGCCGCGCCAGGCGCAGTGGTTCATCAACAAGCAGAAGGACGAGGGCCTGCGTGCCGAGCACGTCGATCATGGCGGCGATCCGTACCAGCGCCAGATGATCGCGATCTACCGCGAGTACGAGGCCGCGTGCCAGCGTGCCGGCAGCGTCGACTTCGCCGAGCTGCTGCTGCGTGCGCACGAGCTGTGGCGCGACCGCCCCGACGTGCTGGCGCACTACCGCGAGCGCTTCGGCGCGATCCTGGTCGACGAGTTTCAGGACACCAACAGCATCCAGTACGCGTGGCTGCGCCTGCTCGCCGGCGACAGCGACCGCTTGTTCGTCGTCGGCGACGACGACCAGTCGATCTATGGCTGGCGCGGTGCGCGGGTCGAGAACATCCAGGACTTCCAGGCCCACTACCCGCAGGCTGCGGTCGTGCGCCTGGAGCAGAACTACCGCTCGACCGGCAACATTCTCAACGCCGCGAACGCGGTGATCGCCAACAACCCGACCCGGCTCGGCAAGCAGCTGTGGACCGCCGACGGCGACGGCGAGCCGATCCGCGTCTACGCCGCGTTCAACGAGGTCGACGAGGCGCGCTTCGTCATCGACCGCATCGCCGCCGCGATCGAGCACGGCAACCGGCGCGCCGAGTGCGCGATCCTGTACCGTACGACCGCGCAGTCGCGGCTGTTCGAAGAGGCACTGCTGCAGGCCGGCATCCCGTACCGGGTCTACGGCGGGCTGCGCTTCTTCGAGCGTGCCGAGATCAAGGACGCCCTGGCCTACCTGCGCCTGGTCTCCAACCGCCACGACGACCCGTCGTTCGAGCGCGCGGTCAACCAGCCGCCGCGCGGCATCGGCCCGCGCACGCTCGACGCGGTGCGTGCGCACGCGCGCGACTTCGGCTGCTCGCTGTGGCAGGCCGCCGGTGACCTGCTGCGCGGCGGTGCAATGACGGCGCGCGCGGCCAACGCGCTGCGCCGATTCACCGAGCTTGTCGACGAGATCGATGTCGAGAGCGCCAAACGCGATCTCCCCGGGCGTGCCGATGCCGTCATCGAGGCCTCGCGCCTCAAGGACCATTTCGCGAAGAGCCGCGACGGCAAGGGCCAGGACCGCATCGAGAACCTCGACGAACTGGTCAATGCCTGTCGCCAGTTCGAGACACCGATCGACGACGATGGCGCCGACAGCGGCCTGTCGGAGATGGATGCCTTCCTCGCCCACGCCGCGCTCGAGGCCGGCGACACCCAGGCCAACGAGTACGAGGACTGCGTGCAGCTGATGACACTGCACTCGGCCAAGGGCCTGGAGTTTCCGCTGGTGTTCCTCGCTGGCGTCGAGGAGGGCCTGTTCCCGCACAGCATGTCGGCCGAGGACCCGGAGCGCCTCGAAGAGGAACGTCGGCTTTGCTATGTCGGCATGACCCGGGCGATGACGCAGCTGTACCTGACACATGCCGAGAGCCGCCGCCTGCACGGCTCGGAGAGCTACCCGCTGCCGTCGCGCTTCCTGCGCGAGATCCCGGCCGAGCTGGTCGAGGAGGTGCGCGCGCGGCCGCAGGTCAGCCGGCCGTACGCGCCGGCCGCCGGTACGCTGAGCGCGGCCCGGGATGCGACCGGCTTCCAGCTCGGCCAGCGCGTGTCACACCCGAAGTTCGGCGAGGGCGTCGTGCTCAACGCCGAGGGGCAGGGCAACGGCGCGCGCGTGCAGGTCAACTTCGAATCGACCGGGGCCAAGTGGCTGGTGGTCGCCTACGCCAAGCTCGAGGCGATCGCGTGAGCGCTTGATCGTGTGAGGCCGGTGGCTCGGCAGCACGGCTTGGCAATCCTCGGCGAACCCGTCGCTGGTGACAGTCACGTCTGCATCCGGCCAGAAGCAGACTTACGGATCATTGCAGGTTCCGATCCCCGACCTAAGTCGCCATTCGACTCGGCAGCCGTTGACCAGAGTGTCGCTGGTTGGTGGTCGCGCTTGACTCGGCTTCTTGCAGATGGTGACTTTCCGCACAACGGTGCCCACCAATCGCATTTGGCAGGACTCGATGTCGATATCTTCGGCTGTTGATGTCAGCTTTCTATACAGCTCCCAGACGGGCGCCAGCTACTCGCGGAGTCTGGCGCCAAAAACTGCGATTAGGTCCGCCCTCGTGCATGTCCCTACGTAAGACCGTTTCCAAGCGACAACACGCGACAAGCAAGCCGAAACCTTGACATAAACAATGGCGTCATTTGAATCGGATCGAATTTTGCTGAATCACGTGTTCAGTGAACCCGGATTTGGATGGCTCGGGTTTCTATCGCTTAGTCAGTCAGCAGGGTTGCGGGGGCGAAGTAGCGATGAACAGAATACTCGTGGGGTTGTTGGCAGTATTGATCTGCTTCGGGCTGGGCGCGTCGATGGCATCTGCCGCTCCGCTATCGTTTTCCGGTAGTTGGACTTCACAAACAACCGACGATTTCAACGCCGTTCTGATTGGACCCTACGGCGGAAGCTTCGCATTCGATTTCGATGATGCCGTCGTTACTGGTAGTGGCACAGAAACGATCAGGGATATCCCGCTTACGTCGTTCACCTGGACAGGTACAAATTTCGGTGGATTTGACACGACCAACGCGGGTGGTTTCGTACAGTTCGTCGATGGGATGTTGGACTTTTTCGGTGTAGGTGGATTGATCAACAATACAACTCGGTTGATTGCAGGCACAAACGACTTCCGCGCATTGTTTGAAGCAGACGGGTCGTTATTGGACACTTCTTACGTCAGTCCGGATTCGTTTGGTATCGTGGACGGGGTGAATGATTTCGGCACGGCATCTGTGACGACCGCATGGGTCCCCGGACCTTCGGCTCTATCATTGATGGGTCTCTGCTTGGCCGGCATTGGCTTCGCCAGGAACAAGAAGTGCTGAGGTATCTGCGACCCGTTTTTCTGCCCTACAGCGCCTAGAGCCTCGGTAGAGGCCAGGCGGCTTTCGATGCGGAGTTTTGCCGGCCTTGAAGCGTCAGTGGAGAATGCTTCGCCAAGGATCCTGTCACGCAGAGTTGTGCAACAGTATCTCTTGGCAATGTAAGTGACTGACTGGCGATCGCGATATCCGCTTCACGTCAGGATGCGGGCTTGAATCATGTCCCCAATTTTGTCCCAGCGACGTGACCGCTTGGTGTTGGTAATCGACCCATGTCCGAGTGAATGAGTCAGGGCCGCAGCGGCGGCTTTCTCGTCTCCTGACGGCCAGGAGCGGCCCCCCACCTGAAGCATGCGGGTGGCCGGAGCCGGGCCCATGCGGACAACAGCACCCTCGCCTACATGAGGGGCCGCGTTGCCGATCTCGATCAGAGTCTCAGATCGCTAGGCACTCACTTGAGGCGCCGATAGCCGATCCCCGCCAGACCAAGGCCCAGCAACGCAAGCGTCGTAGGTGCCGCGACGCTGGACACCTCGCGAATCGCCAACGCAGCGATCCGAACCGGGAAGTCCGGCCCGCGGTCTATCTCGAATGTGATCTGACCTAGGGCGTCGGGTGACAGCGTCAACGCATAGCTGTCGAGAGTCCGATTCGATGCCCCTGCCTCGTCGTTGACGAAAAAATCAGAGGAGAACTGGGTGAACGAAATCGTGCTCGCGCCGATCACGTCGATGGCGTTTTGATAGTCGGCCCCTGCGCGCCATCCGAATACCCAGACATCGTAACTCGAGGTTATCGCGAGGTCGGAGAATACGGCAGTGATCGAATCGGAATTCGCGTAGCCGCCGATTTCATCCAGTGGATTGCTGTGCATCGGGATTACGCCCAAAGGAACTGGCGCGCCGGTGACCGCGTTGTTGCCACTGATGCTGAAATCGACAGTCGTCGGGACTCCGTTCTCGTCTGTCAGATCGCCTAGCGTGGGATTTCCGGAGACCGAATGCCAGCCGCTGGGTGCGTTGGCCGGGCCGGGACCCAAGTCGATCCCGATCAGGCCCGCGTCTACTGCAGCAGACGCGCTCAACAACACGGCGAGCAGCAACCTATCCGTCAACGATGCGCTGCGCCCGAAGAAAGCAGAGATTTTCATGGTCGCGGTCCCTGTACGGCGGAAACCGTGGATTCGATGCAACATAGCCGCCAAGCCGGCTAAGCGCATGAATACTGGCGAATTAAATTCAGCGGATGCGGTTGCAGCTGGCCTGGCTGTAAAGAAAATCGACGGAAAGTCGGGGTCAGACGGCGATCTCCCCCGAAATTAGGGGTCAGACTGCGATTTCCGCGCAATGGGCACGCCCCGCCTTTCGACCGTACCGTGTTGTAACGAAATTGCCGTCCGGCCCCACTTCTCGATGTTGAATTCTGCACGCCGAAACCACGCCGCCATTTCGGCCGCCATCGCTGGGCTTCCGCGCCTGCGCAGCGGCAGCCGCGACCGCTTGTACCGTCGGACGGCCGCCCGGCGCTGACAGCGGACCGGTTGGCGATCGCGAGTGAACAGGCCGCTCCTTGGCGCGGCACGTTCGTCGGCGGCCGGCCAACAGCGGACCCAGCGGAGCCGGGACAGCCCCCCGAACGAAGACCCCGGATACGCGCCTTCGGTTCGCATGCTTCCGCGGCAGGCGCAACCCCACGCCCGGCTGGCCGCTTGAGGCGTGGGCCGCGGTTCACCGGAACGCGGTGATGGCGACGAGTCGCACCCGCTTGCGGCCGAGAGCCCGGCATCAATCGTCTCAGCAACGTGATTTGTTCACCGTTCTCCCGGGATTTCGTCACCAGTGGCCCGGTTGCGGTATCGGAATACTTGCCGCCAGGGACGAGCCGAATGCGCGCGACGTCACAACAAACCTCAAAAACACGGGAGAGCCACAATGAAATCCAGTTACGCGAGCACGCCAAGCAACAGCATCGAGGATGCGAATCCCAGGAAGCGATGGAACGACTTCGGACACCGTTTTCATGACCTCAGGATCGACGGCCGTGCAGCCGATTACGAGGTCATGAACGAGCGCGCGGTACGTGCCGCCGCAGGGCTGATGATGATGTTCGCGTCAGTCGCGTTCGTACTGGCGTTTTTGGAGCAGATCTATCTGCCGATCCAGGTATTCACGATCCTGGCGGCTCTGGATTTCGCGGCCCGCCTCGTGACGGGATTGTCGACCCTGAGCCCGTTCGGAATCCTCGGTGCCTGGCTGGTCAGGAAACAGCGACCCGAGTGGGTGGGCGCGAAGCAGAAACGATTCGCATGGAGCCTCGGGCTGATCATGGCCAGCGTCGTTGCCTATCTCGTCAACACCGGCCAAAACGGCGACCTGTCATCGGCGCTATGCCTGGTCTGTATCAGTCTGATGTGGATGGAAGCGAGCCTGGGGATCTGTGTCGGATGCAAGCTGTTCGATGCCCTGATCCGCCTGCGCCTGGTAACGCGTCCCGCGAACAAGCCCGCGTGTCCCGGGGGGAGCTGCTCGCTGACGGCCGCCGATGCCGCGAAGTGATCAGCATTGTCAATCGTGGGTGCGCGTTGCGCCCTAGGGCGCGCGGCCCCACGCATTGGGGTCTTAATTCCAATGTCATGGAAACAAGGTGCCGTCTGAAGGTTGGCCGTGTTCGTTGCAGCGAAATTGCAGTCCGACCCCAATTGTCACCAGTTTTCAGTTCTGTGTTGCCGGCCCACTGCTGGAAGCCTGTTGCGGATCAACCCCACAGCGCCAACCCCATGATTCCAGCTTGACGACGAACTCAGCCGCCTTGCGCTCGCAATAGCCTTCGTTGTTGGCTGCCTGCCACAGCGCACGCGGCACGACGTTCTCCGTCGGCTTGCTGTAAAACACCTCACACGGCAGAAGGGCAGGCTTCTCCGGGTAGACGATGAGCACCTGCCTGGTGAGATCCCCTTTTTGGCACGTCCATGAATCGGCGAAGGCCATCGTGTTCGTTGCGAGAAGGACTGGTAGAAAGGTCCACACTGTGGATGTTGATTGCTTCATGTGCACGCCTCCCTTGTCAAACGCTGATGCTATGTCAAAAGAGGCACCTGGAGCAGATTTGTTTGTCCTGCACTGCAGAAGGGCGGTTCACCGCCAGCCAGCGATAATGGGACGCCAACGGCGTAAGGCGGACACCCCCGGCTTTACTTAGGAGCGGATCACTACCCACACAAATGGCCCAGTCGACACCAGACGGGCGTCGCCGCCTGATTTGCAACGCCAATGTTAGCGGTGCAGTTGACATGCCGTAGTCGAGAGGGCGTGTTCGGAATCGTCGAGCGATCTTGACCCCTGGTTCGCCTGAGGCGGTGGTTCAGCAAGCTGAAACGGAGTACGCGAATGACGCCTGGTGGTTGTTGGGCGCCAGGGTCTTTTCGGGCCGCCCCGGATACTGCCAGCCACGCCCAAACGCTGTCGAGGCATCAGCTTCCTTCGCGACGGAAGTTCGCTCCCGCGATCATGTCTCGCCCGCAAGGCATTCCTGTAAGTCTTCTTTACACAGAGAAACAAAACGATTAGTCGTTAACTCTGTAATCACAACCAGATCAAAAACATATTTCCCTGGCACGGTTCCTGCCTCGCTTGATTCGTAACCACAGAGCGATACGTCTTCATTGATGAAGTTGGTCCCTGCCAGGGAATTGCGGTTGTGAATGCGATGGCAGACAGTTCAAGAATGCGTCAACTCGGCGCAGCGATGTTCGGCACAACCCAGTCGGGCGCCGGTATCGTGGCGGCAACCGTGATGGTCTTTTTCTTACAGCTGATCGGGGGGAGTGGCGCCCGCGCAAGCGAAGCGACCCAGTCCGGTGAATTTCGTATTGGCCAAGCTATGGTCAGAATCCAACAGATAGCGAAGACATACCCGGGCAACAGCGACAAGGAACTATCGGTAAGCGCGCATCTGCAGAACGAACTGCGTTGCCTGGCGTTGAACATCTACTTCGAGGCCCGTAGTGAACCGGAGTCAGGTCAGCGCGCCGTTGGTCACGTGGTTATGAACAGGGTTGCGCATCCGAAGTACCCGGATTCTGTTTGCAAGGTCGTTCAACAAGGTGGCGAGCAGGTGCTTCATCGCTGCCAATTCTCGTGGTGGTGCGATGGCCAATCCGATAGACCCATGAATCAGAAGGCTTGGGCCAAATCACTTCGGCTTGCTTGGAAGGTCTATTTCGGATTCCTGGAAGATACGACCGGTGGCGCCCTTTGGTATCACGCAACCTATGTCCAGCCGTATTGGAGCGACTCTCTGCTCAAAGGGGAAAGAATCGGGCAGCATGTTTTCTATCTTGAAAACCGAAAGCCCAGAGATACGCTCTAAATGCCCGTATCCTTCTTTGAAGCCGCAGATTTTTCGCCAGCCGCCCGTTTGGCGCACGCGGTGGACGCCTTCACAATGCTGATCAACTCTGGCTCAGTGCTGAATAAACGGTAGTTGAGCCGATCCAGTTCTCGCGCCCGCTCGCCTAGGTATGCACTGCCAGCCAGGCACGGATCTCGCTCTCGGCAACCGGCTTGCCCCACAGGTAACCCTGGCCGTTGTAGCAGCCCTCGCGCATCAGGAACTCGGCGCAGGCGCGGCGCTCGACGCCCTCGGCGACGATGTCGAGGTTCAGCGTCCGGCCGAGGCCGATCACGGCGCGTGCGATCGCCTCGTCGTCGGCGTCGCCGGGAATATCCATGACGAACGAGCGGTCGATCTTGAGCTTGTTGATCGGCAGGCGCTTGAGGTAGGTCAACGACGAGTAGCCGGTGCCGAAGTCGTCGATCGCCAGACGGATGCCGAGCGCGCGCAGCCGATGCAGGCTGTTGATGTTGGCCTCCGGGTCGTTCATGACGAAGGTCTCGGTGACCTCGAGTTCGAGGTGTTCCGGCGGCATGCCGGTCGCATCGAGGATCGCGGCGATCGCGTCGACCGAGGCCGTGCCATGGATCTGCGTGCCCGACAGGTTGACCGCGAGGCTGCGGGGCGCGAGGCCGGCCTGCTGCCAGCGCACGTAGTCCGTGCACGCCTGCTGCAGCACCCAGGGTCCGACCTGGCGCATCAGCCCGTGTTCTTCGAGCAGCGGGATGAAACGCCCGGGCATGATCAGGCCCTCGCTCGGATGCTGCCAGCGTAGCAGCGCCTCGACGCCGGTCGCGCGACCGGTCTCGATGTCGACCTGCGGCTGGTAGAACACGCGGAACTCGGCGTGGTCGATCGCGCGCCGCAGGTGATTCTGCAGGAAAACCTGCTCGCGCGCCTCGTCGGTGAGCTGCGGCGTGTAGAAATGGAAAGTGTCACGGCCGCTGTCCTTGGCCTTGTACATCGCCGCGTCGGCGTTGCGTAGCAGCGTGTCGACGTCGCTGCCATCGCGCGGGTACATCGAGATGCCGACGCTCAGGCTCAGGTAGAGCGGGTCGTCGTCGAGATTCAGCGGCGTGCGCAGCGCCGCGGCTAGCTTCTCGGCGACCTCGCGCGCGCCGCCCGGCGTGACGTTCTCGAGCAGGATGATGAACTCGTCGCCGCCAACGCGCGCCATCGTGTCGTCGGCGCGCAGCACCGCGCGCATGCGCTCGGCGGCCACGCGCAGCACCTCGTCGCCGGTCGCATGGCCGAGACTGTCGTTGATGGTCTTGAAACGATCGACGTCGATGAACAGCACCGCGAGCGCGTTGCGACCGCGCTTGGCGTGCACGATCGCGTATTCGAGCCGGGCGTTGAACAATAGGCGATTGGGCAGGTTGGTCAGCGCATCGTGGTGGGCGAGGTGTTCGAGCTCGGCGCGACTCCTGTGCTGTTCGCTGATGTCGGAAAACACCGCGACGTAGTTGCAGACCTTGCCGTCGTCGTCGTGCACGGCACTGATGCTCAACCACTCGGGGTAGACCTCGCAGTTCTTGCGCCGGTTCCAGATCTCGCCGCTCCAGCGTCCGCTGTGTTGCAGCGACTGCCACAGCGCCTGGTAGAACGCTCGGTCGTGGCGGCCGGAGCTCAGCAGCTGAGGACGCTTGCCGATGACCTCGTCGGCGGCATAGCCGGTGATCGCGCTGAACGCCTTGTTGACCTCGACGATGCGGTTCTCGGCATCGGTGATGATGACGCCTTCGTTGCCGTTGTCGAACACCTGGGCGACCAGCCGCAGACGGTCCTGGGCGCAGCGTGACGCGGTGACGTCCATGTGTGTGCCGGCGGCGCGCAGTGGCCGGCCATCGGCGTCGCGTTCGACGACGCGCCCGCGGTTCGTGATCCAGCGCCAGCTGCCGTCGCCGTGCGCCATGCGGTAGGTCTTCTCGAACTGTTGGGTCTCGCCGTCCAGGTGGTCCTGCAGCGCCGCGGTCACAGCGGCGACGTCGTCGGGATGGACGCGCGACCACCAGCTGTCGACGTGCGGCACGACGTCGTCAATGCGTTCGCCGAGCATCTGTGCCCAGCGCGCCGAGTACGTGACGCTGCCGCTCGCGATATCCCAGTCCCACAGGCCGAGGTCGGCGCCGCGCAGGGCCAGCTCGAGGCGTTCCTCGCTGTCGCGCAGCGCGCGCGTCGCGGCCGTGCGCTCGCTGACGTCGTGGATGATCGAGTACAACAGCGTCTTGCCGCGGTAGGCGAGCGGTCCGGTGAACACCTCGACGTCGCGGACATCGCCGTCGGCGAGCTGATGGCGGAATTCGAACGCCAGGCGCTGCTGCTGGCTGGCCTGGCGCATGACCTGCGTGACCGCGTCGCCGTCCATGCGGTTGATCTGGCGGATGTTCATGCCGACCAGGCGGTCGTGCGGGTAGCCGTAGAACCGGCTCGCCGCCTGGTTGGCGTCGACGATGCGGCCGTCCTCGGGATCGAGGATCAGCTTGATTGCCTGGTTGGTCTCGAAGATCTGGCGCAGCCGCTCCTCGCTGTCGCGCAGCGCGCGCTCGGCACGGTCGCGCTCGGTCTGGTCGCGGACCACGGCGACCACCAGCGCCTGTTCGTCGAAGGTGACGCGCTTGATCGAGACCTCGGCCGGCATCGTACCGCCGTCGCTGCGTTGCAGCCGCGCGCGGAACACCGGCCCGATCGGCACCAGGTTCGGATCGAGCCCCCAGTGAATCTGTTGCGCCTGATCGGGCACCAGCGCCGCCAGCGGCATGCCGGTCATCTGTGCGGCGGCGTAGCCGAGCCAACCGGCGATCCGCGGATTCGCCTCGACGATCTGTGCGCTGTCGCGTTCGATGATCAGCACGCCGTCACCGATCACGTCGAGCAGCTGGCCCGGGAACCGCTGCTCGGCGCAGGCCTCCAGGTTGGCCCTGAGCGTGTCGATGAAGCGCTGCTGCTGATGGGAGACCAGGTGGTGCATCGACACGACGCCCTGCATACGGCTGTCGAGACCGACGACGATCAGCACGCGGACCTGGTGCGTCTCCATGACGTCGAGGGCCTGGTCGAGCGTCGCGTCGGCGCCGATGGTCAGCGGTGGCGACGTCGTCAACTGGTCGATGCGCAGGTCGAGATCCGCGGCCAGCGTGTGGCAGCGGCGCAGCAGGTCCTGCTGGGTCAGCGTGCCGAGCGCGCGCTGATGGTGCGCGGCGACGACGAATTCGCTGGCGGTCGCGTTCATCAGATCGATAGCGGCGCGCACACTGGCATCGGGCGGCAGCGCCGGGGGGTCGTACTGCATGATCGCGCCGACCCGGTCGCTGGCGCGCTCGCGCCGGCGGCGGTCGAACGCGGCGAACGCCTCCTCGCCGATGACGCGGAAACGGCCGTCGTCGCCCGGCTCGATGACCAGATGGCGGATACCCTGCTCGCCCATCAGTGCGTAGCCGGTACGGCACCGGGTGTCGTCGCCGGTGTGGTCGACCGGCGCTGTCATTAGTTGCTCGACCGGCAGTCCCGGCCAGTCCGCGCCCGCACTGATGCGGCCGATGATGTCCTGCTCGGTGACGATGCCGATCGCGCGCTCGTCTTCGATGACCAGCGCGGCGGTCGCGCCGGTGCGCGTCATCGCGTCGACGACGTCGAGCAGTGGCGTCGCGCGCGTCACCGCGACCGATGGCTGGCTGTCGAGCTGGTCGGCGGCGGTCATCGCGACGCCGGCGCTGGCGATGGACAATACACGGAGGGCTGGACTCGAACGCGGATCGTGACACTGGATCGACGCCGGACCGGCAAACTTTAGATAATGGCGCGGTCTCCAGCCGTCTCGCCGACTTGGCGCGCCGCCGATGCCGTCCCGCGACCCCGATCCGCCGCCGCTGACCGCCTATGTCCACCTGCCGTGGTGCCTGCGCAAATGCCCGTACTGCGATTTCAATTCGCACGCGGTCGACGCTGCGATCGATCAGCAGGCCTACGTCGACGCGCTGCTGCAGGATTGCGCCTACGAGAGCGCGCGCGGCGAGCGCCCGCCGCTGCACGCGGTGTTCATCGGCGGCGGCACGCCGAGCCTGTTCGATGCCGCGGCGATCGGCGACATACTCGATGGCATCGACCGCACCTTCGGCCTCGCTGCCGACGCCGAAATCACGCTCGAGGCCAACCCGGGCGCCGTCGACGGCGCGCGCTTCGCCGGCTACCGTGCCGCCGGCGTCAACCGCCTGTCGATCGGTGTGCAGAGCCTCGACGACGCGTGCCTGCGCGCGCTTGGCCGAATCCACAGCGCGGCCGATGCGCGTGCCGCGTACGCGACGGCGCGCGCCGCCGGGTTCGACAGCGTCAACCTCGACCTGATGCACGGGCTGCCCGGGCAGACGGTCGACGGCGCGCTCGCCGACCTGCGTGCCGTGCTCGACCTCGCCCCCGAGCACCTGTCCTGGTACCAGCTGACGCTGGAACCGAACACGCTGTTCCACCACCGTCCGCCACCCGGGCTGCCCGACGACGACGCGCTGGCCGACATCCTCGACGCCGGGCAGGCGCTGCTGGCCGACGCCGGGTTCGGCCAGTACGAGATCTCGGCGTACGCCCAGCCGCGGCACGAGTGCCGCCACAACCGCAACTACTGGGAGTTTGGCGACTATCTGGGGATCGGCGCGGGTGCCCACGGCAAGTGGACGGTCGCGCCCGGCCAGGTCGAGCGCAGCAGCAAGCTGCGCCAGCCGGTCGCCTACCAGGCGGCGGCGCCGCACGGCGCGGTCAGCCGTCGCGAACGCGTCGCGCGCACGGCGCTGCCGCTCGAGTTCATGCTCAACGCGCTGCGTCTGAACCGCGGCGTCGACGTGCAAACTTTTGCCGCGCGCACCGGTCTGGATCTGGCAGAGATCGCCGCCCCGCTGGCGATCGCACGCGACCGCGGCCTGATGCGGCGCGATCCGCGCCGCCTGGCGCCGACCGCGATCGGGCAGCGCTTTCTCAACGACCTGCTGGGTCTGTTCGAGCCGGCATGAGGTGGCCATGAATCCAATGGGGTTTCACGACGTCCAGTGCCCGTACTGTGGCGAGACGATCGAGATCCAGGTCGACGACTCGGCCGGCGATCAGGCCTACATCGAGGACTGCAGCGTGTGCTGCCGGCCGATCGAGGTGCGCCTGCGGGTCGATCGCGGCGGGCCGCTGGTCGACGTCAGGAGGGACGATGACTGACTATGTACCGATCGACTGCGACCGGCACTCGGTGCTCGAGGTGTTGGCCCTGCGGCGCAGCCGCGTGACCCTCGACGCACGCGCCGACGGCGGCGGCGTGACCACGCTGGGCGGGATCGTCAGCGATGTCGTGACCCGTGACGGCGCCGAGTTCCTGGTCGTCGAGGGCGCCGACGGCATGCAGTCGCTGCGCCTGGACCGCCTGCTCGAGATCCGTGCCGGCGCCGCCGTCGTGTTCTCGTGTCAAAATCCCGACGAACGCAGTTAGGCATTCTAAGCCGCTGAAAAGAAAGATTAAAATGCAGGAACCCCTGTCCCCTTTCGGCGCCTTAAATTCGCCAAGACAGCCCCCGAAAGCCTGTGCTAGCGTGACTTCGAGTCGAGCAAAAACAGCGACCAGACTGGGCCGGCTCCAGCAACCCGAGAAGGTGACTGTGATGGAACAAAAAAAGACTGCCGAGATCGACTTCGACGCCTGGGCGAAGATGGCCAGGAACGACCCCGAGGGCTTCGAGGCGATGCGCCAGAAGGCGATCGCCGAGGTCATCGACAGGGCCCCAGCGGCCAACCGCGAGCGCCTGCGTCGCCTGCAGTGGCGCATCGACCAGGAGCGCCGCCTGGCGCGCACGCCGATGGCCGCGTGCCTGCGCATCTCGCGCATGATGTGGCGCTCGGTGCTCGGACCGAACGGGCTCAGCGACCGCTTTGCCGAACTGCAGCGGCTGTTCGACGGCGAGGTCGCCCGGCCGCTGCCGGTCGAGGCCGAGGCGCCGCGCGGCAAGGTCGTTGCGTTCAGCCGCGCGATCGACTGATCGCCGCGCCCGGCTTGCAAATTCGCCGCCGTTGCTCTACAGTGCGCGGCCTTTCGCGCCGCGTGCGCCCGAAACCCGTTGACACCGGCCCGCCGGACAGCCGCGGGTCGTTGGAGTGAAACCATATGAAAGCGGATCTGCACCCGAAGTACTCGGACATCAAGGTCGTCTGCAGCTGCGGCAACAGCTTCGAGACGCGCTCGACCATCAGCAGCGGCGAGCTGCACGTCGAGGTCTGCTCGGCATGCCATCCGTTCTATACCGGGCAACAGAAGCTGATGGACACGGCCGGCCGCGTCGACCAGTTCCGCAAGCGTTTCCGCCGCTGAATCGGAACGGCATCGACGACCGCAGGAAGGCGCCCTCGTGGCGCCTTTTTCGATTCCACCAGTGCGCCGCGCCGCGACGCCACCGGAGCCCACAATGAGCGCCGACGACGACAGCAGCGACGCCGACCGCGAGATCAATCAGGCGGCTCTCTACTATCACGCCAAGCCGCGTCCCGGAAAGATCAGCGTCGAGGTGTCCAAGCCCGCCAGCACGCAGCGCGACCTGGCCCTGGCCTACACGCCCGGGGTCGCCGAGCCGGTGCGGCGCATCGCCAAGGACCCGCTTGCGGCCTACGAGTACACGGCCAAGGGCAACCTGGTCGCGGTGGTCACCGACGGCAGTGCGGTACTCGGTCTCGGCAACGTCGGTGCACTGGCCGGCAAGCCGGTCATGGAAGGCAAGGGCGTGCTGTTCAAGCATTTCGCCGACATCGACGTTTTCGACATCGAGATCGACGCCGCGCGCCCGCAGGAGTTCATCGAGACCGTGATGCGCATCGCGCCGACCTTCGGTGGCATCAACCTCGAGGACATCGCCGCGCCGCATTGCTTCGAGATTGAGCAGGCGCTGATCGAACAGCTCGACATCCCGGTCTTCCACGATGACCAGCACGGCACCGCGATCATCATCGCCGCCGCGCTGCTCAACGCGCTCGACCTGCAGGGCAAACGCCTCGCGGACGCACGCGTCGTCGTGCTCGGCGCCGGCGCGGCCGGCATCGCCGCGGTCCGCCTGTTGATCGCGATGGGGGCGCACCGCGACCATTTCATGGTCGTCGACCGCAAGGGCGTGATCCACGTCGGCCGCAAGGACCTCAACCCGTACAAGTTCGGTGTCGCGATCGAGACCGAGGCGCGCACGCTCGACGACGCGATGCGCGGCGCCGATGTGTTCATCGGCGTGTCCGGCCCCGACCTGTTGTCGCCGCAGGCGCTCGCGTCGATGGCCGACCGGCCGGTGGTGTTCGCGCTGTCCAACCCGGTGCCGGAGATTCGCCCCGCGGTTGCCGCCCGCGTGCGTGACGACCTGATCATGGCGACCGGGCGCTCGGACTACCCGAATCAGGTCAACAACGTGCTGTGTTTCCCGTTCATCTTTCGCGGTGCGCTCGACGTGCGCGCGAGCCGGATCAACGAAGACATGCAGATCGCCGCCGTGCACGCGCTCAAGGGGCTGACCCACGATCCGGTGCCGCCATCGGTCCTCGACGCCTACGCTATCGAGTGCCTGGACTTCGGTCCCGACTACATCCTGCCGAAGCCGTTCGATCCGCGTCTGCGCGAGGCGATCCCGCCGGCCGTCGCGCGCGCGGCGATCGACAGCGGCGTCGCGCGCTGCGGCTGGCCGGCGCACTACCCGCAACGCTGAAGCGCCGGCCGCCGACGTCGACGGGGCGCGCCGCGCAACGCATGCCATTGCGCCCCGCGCCCCGGTCGGTAACGACACGGTCGGCCGCGCCGCGTGCGATCCGACGACCACTGGCCAGACGGCGCGCGCGAGGTCGGTGCCTGCACCTGCGGCGCACGTCGAGCTGCTGCCGGCTGCACCGACTCGGGGCATCAGCGAGCCGCGACACGGCGCCCGGCGCCACGCCGCGACCCGCCGCAATGCATTGAAAACCCTGCCCGTTCCCGCCGCGCAATTCCAATACTCTGACGCAAAAGCAGTTGTGCTAGTCTCTGGCGTCCAGCGAGTAAACAGCCAGAGGTCCGGCCTTATGTCTGACAGGAAAGCCACCCTCACATTCAGCGATACCGGCAAGTCGATCGACCTGAATATCCTTTCCGGCACCGAAGGCCCGGACACCATCGACATCACCAGCCTGTATGGCCAGGGCAAGGTGTTCACGTTCGACCCGGGGTTCGTCTCCACGGCGAGTTGCAACAGCGCGATCACGTACATCGACGGCAACGAGGGCATCCTGCGCTACCGTGGCTATCCGATCGAGCAGCTGGCCGAGAAGTCGACCTTCGTCGAGGTCGCCTACCTGCTGCTGTACGGTGAGCTGCCGACGCCGGTGCAGCTCGAGGACTTCTCGCAGATCATCACCCGCCACACGATGGTCAATGAATCGCTGCTGCGCTTCTTCGAGGGCTTCCACAACAACGCCCATCCGATGGCGATGATGGTCGGCGTCGTCGGGTCGCTGTCGGCCTTCTACCACGACTCGATGGATATCAGCGATCCGCGCCATCGCGAGATCAGCGCCCATCGCCTGATCGCCAAGATCCCGACGATCGCGGCCGCGTGCTACAAGCACAACGTCGGCGAGCCGGTCATGTTCCCGCGCAACAAGCTGTCGTACACGGCCAACTTCCTGCAGATGATGTTCGCGACGCCGTGCGAGGACTACGAGGTCGACCCGCTCGCCGAGCGCGCGATGGACCTGCTGTTCATCCTGCACGCCGACCACGAGCAGAACGCGTCGACGTCAACGGTGCGCCTGGCCGGTAGCTCGGGTGCCAACCCGTTCGCGTGCATCGCCGCCGGTACCGCGTCGCTGTGGGGCCCGGCGCACGGCGGCGCCAACGAGGCCGTGCTCGACATGCTCGAAACGATCGGCAACGTCAGCAACATCGACACCTACCTGGCCAAGGCCAAGGACAAGGACGACCCGTTCCGGCTGATGGGCTTTGGCCACCGCGTGTACAAGAACTACGACCCGCGTGCCAAGATCATCCGCGAGGTCTGCCTGCAGGTGCTCGAAAACATCGCCGACAGCAACAACCCGCTGTTCGAGCTGGCGATGCGCCTCGAGGAGATCGCGTCGCAGGACGAGTATTTTCTCGAGAAGAAGCTGTATCCGAACGTCGATTTCTACTCCGGCATCATCTACCGTGCGCTCGGCATCCCCGACAGCATGTTCACGGTGATGTTCACGATCGCCCGCACCGCGGGCTGGGTCAGTCACTGGATGGAGATGCTCGACGACCCGAAGCACCGCATAGGCCGTCCCCGCCAGCTCTACCAGGGCGCCACGCACCGCGACTACGTGCCGCTCGACCAGCGCTGACGGCGGCGTCAGCCGGCGTCGAGCAGCGCCTGCAGCTCGTCGATATCGAGGGCCGGCAGCGGACCGCCGCCGAGCACGTCACGTGGCGGATTGCTGCGGTCGGCGGTGCGCAGCACGATCAGTTCGACCTGCGCGTCACCGGCGACGAAGTGAAACGCCGGCCGCGTCGCCCGCTGTCCGCCGGCGAACACCAGCGTCGCATCGCCCTCGTGCCAGGGTATGTGCAGGTCGCTGAGCCGGTAGATCACGGGCTCCGGGGAGTCGCTTTCGAGCAGCAGGCGGATGCGGTCGAGCCGCCCGTCGCCGTGTACCAGGGTGCCCGCGAGCCGCGGCCGAAACGCGTCGAACGAGCGCATCGCCTGTAGCGCCAGGCGACGCTGGGCGTGCAGCTGTTGCAGCTGGTCGGGGCGAAACAGCGCGCGGTAGTCGTTGACCGCCTCGCGCAGCGTGTGCACCGACGCGTCCAACCTGCCGGCTTGCATACCGTGCTCCTGTGCCGCGCGCTGCAGCGCCGCGCCGAGGTCGCGCTCTTCGTCGACGACTAGCACCGCGACCCGCTGCGCCAGCGCGCGCGGATCGCCGTGCGTGCGCCGCCGGCTCAAAACAGATCCTGGGTCGGTGGCGGTGGTGCGACGGTGGTACCGCCGCCACCGACCCGTGCCGTCGGTACGTTCTCGGCGCGGAACACCTCGAACATCGCTCCGTTGGCGCCGGCGCCGGCCGCGGCGCCGGTACGCGCGTCGATGCGCGCCGAGACGATGCCGGGCGGCATCTTCGGTTCGCGGTCGGGCACGTCCTGCAACGCGACGCGCATGAAGTCCATCCATGCCGGCAGCGCCGCCTTGCCGCCGACCTCGCCGCGCCCGAGCTTGCTGTTGTCGTCGAAGCCGACCCAGGCGTTGGCGACGATGTGTTCGTTGTAGCCGTTGAACCAGGCGTCGCGCTGATCGTTGGTCGTGCCGGTCTTGCCCGCCAGGTCCTTGCGACCGAGTGCGCGCGCCTTGGTCGCTGTGCCGCGGCGGATCACGTCTTGCATCATCGAGTACATCAGGTAGCGGTTGCGCGCGTCGAGTACGCGTTCGGCCAGCGGCCGGCCGTCGTCGTCGGTCCCGGCACCGGGTGGGCAGCCATCGCAGACCACCCGCGGTTGCGACTCGAAGACCGTGCCGCTGCCGTCCTGATCGATGCGGGCGATGAAGTAGGGCTCGACGCGGTAACCACCGTTGGCGAGGATCGCGTAGGCGCTGGCCATCTGCAGCGGCGTGACGCTGGCGCTGCCGAGCGCCAGCGACAGGTTGTCCGGCAGCAGGGCCGGGTCGAAACCGAAATTGGCGATGTGCGCAAGGGCGCTTTCGATGCCCATGCTGCGCAGCAGGCGGATCGAGACCAGGTTGCGCGACTTGGTCAGCGCCTCGCGCAGGCGCGTCGGACCGAAGAACTTGCCGGAGTAGTTTTCCGGGCGCCACGCGCCTTCGAGGCTCGGGTCGTCGAACACGACCGGCGCGTCGTTGATCAGGCTGGCCGGGGTAAAGCCGTTCTCCAGTGCCGCCGAGTAGATGAACGCCTTGAAGCCGGAACCCGGCTGGCGCTGCGCCTGGGTCGCGCGATTGAACTTGCTGTAATAGAAATCATAACCGCCGACCAGCGCGCGAATCGCGCCGTCCCGGGGATCGATCGCGACCAGCGCCGATGCCGCGCGCGGGATCTGCGCCAGCCGCCATACCGGCTGCGCTGTACTGGCGTCCGCGTCGCCGTTCTTGTCGTCGGCCGTTTCCGCCGGCAGCGCGCGCACGCGGATCACGTCGCCGACGGCGAGGATGTCTGCCGCCGACTTGGGCGCCCGTCCACGCCGGTCTGAGGTGATGTACTTGTGGGCCCACTGCATCTGCTCCCAGCCGATCTCGACGCCGGCGCCGTCGCCGAGGTACGCGCTTGCGGTCTTGTCGCCGACCGCGGTGACGATGGCAGGGCGCAGTCCGCCCACCGTGGGCCGATCGGCGAGCAGCGCGTCGAGCGCCTGCGGTTCCGTCGGCAGGTCCGCGATCTGCTCTTCCGGGCCGTGATAGCCGTGACGCTCGCTGTACGCGTCGAGCGCGTTGCGTACGCCCCGGTTGGCGGCGCCCTGCTCCCTGGCGACGACTGTCGTGTACACGGTGAAGCCGCCGGTGTAGGCGTCGTCACCGAAGCGCTCGACCATCTCGCCGCGGACCATCTCGGCGACGTACGGCGCCTCGACATCGATGACCGGCGCGTAACGGCTGGCCGTGATCGGTTGCGCGACCGCGTCGGCATGTTGGTCACGCGTGATGTAGCCGAGTTCGAGCATCCGACCGAGCACGTAGTCGCGGCGCTCGAGCGCACGCGGCGGGTTGGTCAGCGGGTTAAAGCTCGACGGTGCCTTCGGCAGGCCGGCAATCATCGCGGTCTGTGCCAGCGTCAGCTCGTCGACGGTCTTGCCGTAGTAGACCTGGGCCGCGGCACCGACGCCGTACGCGCGATGGCCGAGGTAGATCTTGTTGAGGTAGAGCTCGAGTATCTCGGCCTTGCTCAGTTCCTTCTCGATGCGCAGCGCGAGAAAGATCTCGCTGAGCTTGCGCGTATAGGTCTTCTGCCGCGTAAGGTAGAAGTTGCGTGCGACCTGCATCGTGATCGTGCTGCCGCCCTGCTTCTTCTTGCCGGTCAGCGCGAGCTGCACGCCGGCGCGCAGCAGTCCGCGGTAATCGACACCGGGATGGCTGTAGAAGTTGGCATCTTCGGCCGACAGGAAGGCCTGCACCATGCGTCTCGGGAACTCGTCGTAGGCGAGCGGGATACGCCGCTTCTCGCCGAACTCGGCGATCAGTTCACCGCCGCGACCGACCACCTTCAGCGGTACCTGCAGCCGCACCTCGCGCAGGTTGTCGATATCCGGCAGATCGGGTTCGAGGTAGTAGTACGCGGCACCGATCGCGACCGCTGCGCCGAGCGCGCCGAGCAGACCCATCGTCAACAAGAACTTGAAGAATTTCCAGAGCCACTTCATGCGCAGAATCACAGACTAAAGGAGTTCGCGGACGGCGCCGATAATCCGTCCGAAATGGGTCGCTATAGTAGCCCGAAACCCGCCCCGGTTGGCCCTGGATCGCTGCACGGCGGCGTCGCGCAGTACCCATTCGACCGGTGCGGACGACGCCGGTTTCCGGCGCCGGGAGGCAGGACCGGCGACAGGCGCCGGATTCGCCCGAAACTGTGACTGGACTCTAATTCCTTCTAATAAACTGGTCCATGACCTTATACTTGGCCGAAATTATTAAAGACATTCCTCTCGGCTGCCGTTAACGGGCCCGAGACCCCGGGCGGCCGCCGCCCGGGAACCGACACCAAAGGAATCTGGAACAACACTGACATGGGCCTGTTTACCCAGAAGAAGGTACCGCTGCTCGGGCTGGACATCAGCTCCACGGCGGTCAAGCTGCTCGAATTGAGCCAGCAGAGTGGTCGGGGGGGTGTTCGCTATCGCGTCGAGAGCTACGCGGTGGAACCGTTGCCGTCGACCGCGGTCGTCGAGAAGAACATCGCCGATGTCGAGGCGGTCGGAAAGGCCGTCAAAAACGTCGTGCGCAAGGCCTCGACACGCAACAAACGCGCCGCCGTGGCCGTCTCCGGCTCGGCCGTGATCACCAAGGTCATCTCGATGCCGGCAGCGCTGTCGGAACGCGAGATGGAGAGCCAGATCCAGCTCGAGGCCGACCAGTACATCCCGTACCCGCTCGAAGAGGTCAATATCGACTTCCAGGTTCTCGGCACGTCCGAGAAGAGCCCGGAACTGGTCGATGTGCTGCTTGCCGCGTCGCGCAGCGAGAATGTCGACGACCGCGTCGCGGCACTCGAGATCGCCGGGCTTGGCTGCGAGATCGTCGACGTCGAGGCCTATGCGATGGAGACTGCCTGCACGCAGTTGGTCGACCAGTGGCCGAACGCCGGACAGGACCAGACCGTCGCGGTCGCCGACATCGGTGCGACGACCACGACGCTGAATGTGCTGCACGACAACCACATCATCTATACCCGCGAGCAGAACTTCGGCGGTCGCCAGCTGACCGAGGAGATCCAGCGTCGCTACGGTCTGTCGGTCGAAGAGGCCGGCATGGCGAAGCGCCAGGGTGGCCTGCCCGACAACTACATCCCCGAGGTGCTGGACCCGTTCAAGGAGGCGATGGCGCAGCAGGTCAACCGCTCGATCCAGTTCTTCTATTCGGCGAGCCAGTACAACGCCGTCGACCTGGTCGTGCTCGCCGGCGGCAGTTCATCGGTGCCGGGCATCGACGACCTGATCAGCGAGCGCCTCGGTGTCGAGACCGTGATTGCAAACCCGTTCGCCAACATGGCGGTGGCCTCGAAAGTGAAACCGCAGGTCCTCAGCAACGACGCCCCGGCGCTGATGATCGCCTGCGGCCTGGCACTGCGGAGTTTCGACTGACATGGCACACATAAACCTACTCCCGTGGCGCGAGAAACTGCGCAAGCAGCGGCAGCGCGAGTTCGGCTTCATGATCATCGGTGCGCTGATCCTGACCGTGCTCGGCATGGGCTACTGGCACCTGTTCGTGCAGGGGCAGATCGATCACCAGAACGATCGCAACCGCTTCCTCGAGGGCGAGATCGCCAAGGTCGACAAGCAGATCCGCGAGATTCGTGAGCTCGAGAACACGCGGCGCAAGCTGATCTCGCGCATGAAGGTCATCGAGGACCTGCAGATCAGCCGGCCGCAGATCGTCCACCTGTTCGACGAACTGGTCACCGTCGTGCCCGACGGCGCCTACCTGGACAACATGGTGCAGCGCGGCCGTAACCTGGTGTTGAACGGCCATGCCCAGTCGAACGCCCGGGTCTCGACCTATATGCGCAACATCGAGGCCAGCCCGTGGATGGCTGCGCCGCAGCTGCGCATCATCGAGAACACGGACGCGGCCGAGGAGACCACCAAGGACAGCACGTTCCAGCTGGACCTGGTGCAGGTCGTGCCGAAGGGGGACGCGCCACAATGAACATGCAGGAACTCAACGAGCTCGATCTCAGCAACGTCGGCGACTGGCCGGTCATCGTAAAGCTGATCCTGATCATCATACTGTGTGCGCTGGTCGGCGTCGGCTGGTACTTCCTCGACATCGAGGAGCAGTACCTGACGCTGGAGCGTACCGAAAAGGTAGAGACCGACCTGCGTCTGGACTTCGAGACCAAGCAGGCCAAGGCGGCCAATCTCGACGCCTACCGCCAGCAGCTGGCCGAGATGCAGGAGTCGTTCGGCGCGATGCTGCGCCAGCTGCCGAACAAGACCGAGGTCGCCGACCTGCTGGTCGACGTGTCACAGACCGGGCTGGCTTCCGGCCTCGAATTCGAGCTGTTCCAGCCTCAGGCCGAGGTGCCGAAGGATTTCTACGCCGAACTGCCGATCAGGATCCGCGTCATCGGCGACTACCACGAGTTTGGCGAGTTCGTCAGCGGTCTGGCCGCATTGCCGCGCATCGTGACGATCCACGACGTGCAGATCCAGCCGCGCAGCAAAGACAACAAGGTCGAGACCCTGGTGATGGAAGCGACTGCGCGAACCTACCGCTATCTCGATGAGGCAGGTGGATGATGATGAGGAAGTTCATCCCGTGGCTGTTGCCGCTGGCGCTGCTCGGTTGCGCCAACCAGGACATGTCCGATCTCCACGACTATGTTAATGAAGTGAAGAGCCGCCCGCCGTCGGGTATCGAGCCGATCCCGGAGATCAAGCAGGTGGTCGGGTTCGTTTACAGCGCCAACGGCCGACGCGACCCGTTC
>JASJCU010000033.1 GCA_030065815.1 Gammaproteobacteria bacterium
GACAGGGTACGCCCATCGTCCGTCTGCATGACGCCACGGCCATGTGCCGTATCAGCACGCCAAGCCGCCGGAAGAGACGAGCTTCTCGAATGCACCCTCCGGACGGTGGTTTTTTCTGCTTACAATGGCCCGATGCTCATCACAGACTAAGCCATGGACTTGAAAAAACCATTACTCACAACCCTGCTCACCTTGTCGTGCAATGCGACAGCAGAATGGATCGAGTATTCCGTTGCGGCAAACGGTGATGCCTTCTATTTCGACAACACGCGCGTGCAAAAGGACGGCGATCTCGTCGACGTCTGGAGCAGAACTCGATACCAGTCGTCGGTTATGGGGGCCTCTAGCTATCAGAGTTTGATGCAGTTGAATTGCGCCGAGCACTCGGAGACAACATTGCAGAGCACGTTCTACATCGACAATAACTGGAGCTCGCCGGCAATGGCGACGAATACCCGGAAGCAGCCGGAAGTGGCTATAACAGCGAACTCAGCTACACAACGGCTGGCAGACATGCTGTGTGAGTAGCAGCCCGAAGAATCTGTCCGGAATTCGCGACAGCACGCGTCAGGCACGGTATTGAGACGTCTCTACGGGGCGCGAGAGCCCGTCGATACGAAAGGCTCTTCGGAGGGGCCCGGAAAAACGGGGTCCCAGACAAATAAAGAAAGCTCGCGCCCTTGCCCAGGCGCGAGCCCGTGTTGCAGCCGATTACCGCTTACTCGGCTGTGATCTTATGGATTTCACCTTCGTCGGTCGACGCATACAACGCGTTATCCGGCCCCATCACCAGGCCACGAAATCGCTTCGAGAATCCGAGCGGCATACGCACGATACCCTTGATTCCCAACCCGTCGGCAGTCAGATCGATGATGTCGATACGGGATCCAGGGGGGGTGTCACCGAACCCGATACCCATGATGCCAACGGTTAACCGGTCTTCATAGATTCCCCAGTTGCTGCCCCTGAGGAAGGCGGCCGATCCGGTTCCCTGGGAGAGACCGTTGTTGTTCCAGGCGGCCGGCATCAGATCCTCGAATCGCGTGTCGCTCATCGGCGTATAGGCAGCACGTACCGCGGGATCCATGCCCTCCATCTGGTTGGGCTCGTAACCGCAGTACTTGTCCGGGCACTCGCCCCTGCCGCCTCTTTTCTCTGCAGGATCCCAACCGGCATTACCACCATTGACCAATGCCGTGATCTCGTCGTTGTGCCATGGCCCATGCTCGGCAGTGAACGCCCGGCCGTCAGTGGGGCGAAAATCGATGCCCTGTACGTTTCGATGACCGTAGGTGTAGATGCGCTTGTCGAAGCCCGGAGGCGGATTGTTCCCGGGATGCGCGTTGCCGTCGCCATCGATCCTCAACACCTTGCCGCACAGCAACTGCCCGTCTTGAGGACAGATCCCCCTGTGACGATCACCACCGGTCACCCAGAGAAATCCTCCCGGTCCAATTCGCAACCTGCCGCCATTGTGAGCGCCCGGCCCACCAAATGGCTGGTTCGACTCCAGTGGCTTGTATTGGATGTCCGTGACGATGTCGGTGCGATCAGAAACGCTCTTGAGATCGTCACCGACCTTGAAGCGCATGACGATATTTCCGTCACACTTCTCGAAGTTCGTTTTGCAGCCGGAACCTTGGTACTTGTCCGACGAGGAATACACGTAGAGCGTGCGGTTCTTGGCGAAGTCGATATCGGCAACTACGCCCAACATGCCGGCTTGGCCTTCGCAGAAAAGATCGCTTCCAGAATCGTTGTAGCCCGTGGAATCCTTTATCCCGTAGAGCGCGTGAACGGTACCGGATGTCGTCCTTACCGAAAGACCTTTGCATTTCTCGGTGAAGAACATCGTACCGTCGGGCAGGAAAGCCATATCCCATGGGTTTTCGAGCCCGGACATCAATACCGAAGATTTGATTGTCGGTACGTCCATCCCCTCATGGCCATCGGCAAGCGCATGAGTTGACAGTCCAAGCAGCATGGCAGACGCCATTGCTGTCGAGAAAGACTTCGCTAGTGGCTTCATCACTCTCTCCTCAATCGTTTTCGTATTTGGCGTCTTGTAGGTACGCAGCCAAGTTGGCGATTTCTTCGTCGGTCAGGGGCTTTGCCATCATGATCATCAACGCAGAATTAGGTCCTATCTTCGTTCCGCTCCGGTAGGTCTCCAGTTTCGACGTCGTGTAAGCGATGTCGTTTCCGGAGATCTTCGGATAACTGGCGATACCTTTGCCTGCGGGTCCATGGCAGTTGATGCAGGACTTCTTGTACCTTGCCTCTCCTGCCCCTTTATCCCCGGCCAAAGCGAATCCGGAAAGACTCAGAAAGAAAATCAAGACCAGCCCTTTGGCTAACGTGGTAATGCTGGTTGCTCCTCTCGGTGAGACCGTCGCGCGGTGAAGCAAGGAAAGATGAACAACCCCTTTACCCAGCAATCCCTTGGTCTGTACCCGCGACGGCGCGTGGCACGTTCAGATAGCACGGACCGGGCCAGTCTTGTGGGAATAGAAACTACCGATAAGGAAGAAATCGGGTGATCAAACGCGCGACGCCGCGGTGAGATTGGGTTCCTGGGACAGGCTGGACATGCACCGGGACAGAATGTGCCACCCGTACAGGTCGATCCCGGGCGGCACCCACCAGGGCCGGCCGACCGGAGTAATCAGCCTTTACATATCCTGAGAATCGAAACATACGAACCGGCGCGCACTGGGCGGGTGGCCTTCCCGATCGTAGAAATCACTGGGAGAATCCTTCAGCACGTGACACGTCATGCGAACAGGAGATATACCGCAACAACGCTCGATCGCCTGGTATATCAATAGGATTCCTTGACCAACAACGTTGCCGCATCGGGTCAACGATGCCGCTCTTTCGTCACTCGCGCCAGTTCGCGCTTCAGCGGCGCCAGTTCTTCATCCCCTGGGTTACCCGGGCCGCCGAAGACACGGCGCCCTGGGCGTCCGCCTCTCGCTTCCAGCGGGTCAGGATGACCGTACCTCTGGAAGTGAACCACGTTTGATGCGGGAATTTGAGCATATCTGGCCACTTCTCGGGCGAACACGGCTGGCGGCTTCTTGCCCAGCGAACGGTATGGTCTGACGTGGTTGTAATGGTCTCGCCAGGTGTCGACGGTCTCGCGAGCATCCAACAGGCTGGCGAACCAGTTCAGATCCAGGCAGTAGTCACGACACTTACCGTGAAGCTCTCAACGAACGCGTTCTGCGTCGGCTTGCCGGGTTGGATGAAATGCAGCTTCACCTTGGCACGCTTCGCCCAGATGAACATGGCCTTGGATGTGAACTCCGGGCCGTTGTCGGCGACGATCGTTGTCGGTAATGGCCTGTTCAACTGATTGAGGGCGCGGGCAACCCGCAGGCCAGAGATCGATGTATCGACGATTTGCAGCACGCACTCTCGGGAGTAATCGTCGACGACGTTGAGGACGCGGAACCGCCTGCCGTTGGCCAACTGGTCTGAGACGAAATCCATCGACCAGCGCGAATTAACCTTGTCTGGCACCCGCATCGGCACCCGCGGCCGCGTCAGCTTCTTGCGACGCTTGGTTCGCACCCGCAACCCTTGCTCGCGGTAGATCCGGTAGGTGAGCTTGTGGTTCGTCACATGGCCCGCAGCTCTGAGCATGTCGTGCAGGGTCGGATAGCCATAGCGAGGATACTGCTCAGCGAGCGTCTTGAGCCGCTCGGGCAGCCCCACATCATCGCGGCCCTTCAGTGGGGACCCGATGGCGGATCGGCTGAATCCGACGAGCCGGCAGGTCCGGCGCTCGCTGACACAGCGACTTTTAAGGTGTTCCACGGCCCGGCGCCGTTGCGCGGCCGTCACCATCTTCCCTCGACCGGCTCCTTCAGCACGGCTTTGTCGAACTCGGCCTCGGCCAGCAGGCGCTTCAGCCGCGCATTCTCCTGCTGGAGGTCGCGCAGCCGCTTGGCTTCCGATAACTCCATGCCGCCGTACTTCGATTTCCAGCGGTAGATCGTGTTCTCGACCAGGCCGTATCGGCGGGCGAGATCAGCAACCGAGGCGCCAGCCTGGTGCTCCTTGAGGATCGAGATGATCTGTTCTTCGGAGCAGCGCTTGCGCTTCATTCAGGGACCTCCTTGGGGTCAAAATACAAGAAAATCCCACATCCCGCATGGCTCGGATTACGGGGGTACAGTCACAGTGTCCACCAGCGTTCAAATGAACGATATCCATCTCGAGTACCCGACCGAATCAGGAAAGGTTTCGGTACTCAACAATGTGTCACTCAGGGTTTCGCCGGGTGAAGCGCTTGCAATCACCGGCCCCTCCGGCAGCGGGAAGACTTCGCTGCTCCTTCTTCTCTCCGGCCTTCAGCGCCCGACCAGCGGTGAGATCCTCGTCGGCGATCAGCGCCTTGGCGACATGGATGCCGATACCCTGGCCGACTGGCGTAGTGAGCACCTTGGCATCATCTTCCAGTCATTTCATCTGCTGCCTGGACTGACCGCCCTTGGCAACGTCAGCCTGCCGCTCGAAATCGCCGGTCAGGCCAAGACCCGGGATCGGGCGCTTTCCATGTTGGAGGCGGTTGGTCTCAGTCATCGGCTGCAGCACTATCCGGGTCAGCTTTCCGGCGGTGAGCAACAGCGAGTGGCGATTGCCAGGTCACTGATCCACCACCCGAGCCTGCTACTTGGCGATGAGCCCACAGGCAACCTGGACCAAGAAACCGGTGAGAAAGTGCTCTCACTGCTGTTTGACCTCCACAGGAAGAGCAAATCCACGCTGCTTCTGGTGACGCACGACGAGCGTGTCGCAGATCGCTGTCAGCATCGGGTGCGGATGGATGGTGGTCGCCTCTATGAAGCGTGAAAGCTCAACAAAGCCGCTCTGGCTGCTCAATTTCGCAATCAGCGATCTGCGATCACGCCTCTCTGCGCTCAAGGTCTTTCTCGCCTGCCTGATTCTCGGTGTCACCCTCGTGGCCGCTACTGCCAGCCTATACGGGTTCATCGAGCAGAGCCTGCTGGCGGATACCCGCGCGTTGCTGGGCGGAGACGTTGAGCTTGATTCCGGCGAGCCTTTGCCGGACGACGTACTCGAGTGGATTCTCGCCACTGGCAGCGTCTCGCTGGTCCGGGAATTCGACACCATTGTTAGCGATCGCGACGGTGATGGTTTCTTCAGAGCCGAGATACTGGTGCCGGATGCGGCCTATCCACTCTACGGCGCTCTGGAGCTGACGCCGGATGAGCCACGCAAGGCGCTCACGGCACGAAATGACAACCTTTGGGGCGCTATCATCGATCCCTTGCTGGCGGAGCGTCAGAGCCTGTCTGTTGGCGACCAGATTGAGATTGGCGCAGCAACCTTTCGTATCAGCGGCCTCATTCAGAAACAGCCGGATCGCAGTCTGAATGCCAACTGGCGCGGCTTGCCGATCATGATTTCCGAACAGGCGGTGGAGTCAACGGGGCTGATCCGGCCAGGCAGCCGAATCGATTACGAATACCGGGTGCAGACCGATCAGGATCTCGACGTGTGGCTGGAAGAATTCGAACGGGCATTTCCGGACACACGGTGGGACATCACCACCTTTGCCGAGCGCAGCGAACGTATCTCCGAGCGACTGGACCAGATTGCTACGGGGCTGATCCTCGTTGCCTTCACTACGTTGTTCATTGGCGGCCTCGGTGTCGCCAACAGCATACACGCCTACCTGGACGAAAAGTTGGGCACCATAGCCACGCTGCAGACGTTGGGCCTGCGCCGCAAATCGCTGGTGGGCATCTACCTGTTACAGATCGGCATACTGGGCAGCCTGGCTGGCCTTATCGGCGGCGGGATCGGCCTTGGGCTTTCTGCCGTGGCTATCGGCCTGGCCGGCGATGCCTTTGCGCTATCCGGGCCGGACGGAGCAGGGCACTGGCTGTCTCTTTGGCTTGTCCCCTTGCTTCTTAGCTGGTTGTTTGCGGTGCTGACCGCCTATGTCTTCGCGCTGCCGGCCCTGGCAAGGGCACTCGCAGCCTCTCCGGCCGGGCTTTTTCGGGGCGAGGTCCAGGCCGCACCGCATGAGCCTCGCGGTTGGCGCATTGCCAGCTACCTGCTACTTGCGCTTTTTGTCGCCGCCACGCTGTTCTGGTTGCCATCCCCGCATCTGGGTTTTCTGTTCCTGCTGGCGGTGATCCTGCTCTGGGGACTGCTGGAAGGCCTGATCAAGGGACTGCGCCGGGCGGCCAAAACGCTGGAAGACAGCGATTATGCCGACCGCAAGTTCGCCCGCCGGCTGGCGCTGGCCAATCTCCACGGGCCGGATTCGCCACTTCGAGCAATACTGCTGTCGCTGGGTACCGCACTGACTCTTGTAGTGGCGTGCACCATGATGGTTACAACGCTCCTGCGAGCAATCGAAACCACCATACCGGCGGAATCACCCGCATTGATTTTGTATGACGTGTTCCCAGACCAGAGGCAGCCGCTTCAGGCCGGTTTCGAAACGCTGGATTCCTCCAGTAGGTTGGAGCTGTTGCCGTTGGTTCGGTCCCGCCTGGCTACGATTAACCGGCAACCGATTGCCGAGCTACTTGCGGACAACCCGGAGGCCAGACGCGAGGCCATGGGGGATGAGTACAAACTCAGCTACCTCTCGGGCAATCCGGAACGCCTTGAACTGGTAGAAGGCGCCTGGTGGAGTGCTCCCGCGCCGGAAGGAGCACCTGTTTTTATGGCCATGGAGGATCGAGAGGCCTACCAACTCGGCCTGGGTGTCGGTGACGAGGTGGAATTCACGGCCCAGCACAGAACGATCAACGCTGAGATCCGCGCCATCTACCGACAGAAAGGCCTGCAGACCCGGTTCTGGTTTGAAGGCATTCTCGAGGAAGGGGCGCTGGACGAATTAATCAGCCTGTACGTAGGCGCGGTCTACCAGAGCGATGAGGCCGCGAAGGCCTCCCAGCAATGGCTGTCGCAAAACATCCCCAACGTGATCACATTGCGCACCGCCGACTGGCTGGAAACCGCCGGTGCCCTTCTCAACAAGGCCGCTGCCGGCCTCGCAGCCATTGCTGCCGTCAGCCTGCTGGCAAGTCTTCTGGTGCTGTCGAGCGTGGTGAGTGTAAGCCGCAGGCGGCAACTTTATGTGGCCAACCTGCTGCACTGCCTCGGCGCCAGGCACAAGGCCATTCAGCAATCCATGCTACTTGAGACCGGGTTGCTTACGCTCCTTGCGACCGCCTTCGCGACAGCGCTCGGCGCGCTGATCGCGCTGCCCGTGGCAGACCTGGCGTTGAAGCTGCCGGCTGGCGATTTGTGGTGGCTGGGTGCGCTGGTGGCTGGCGCCGTCAGTTCAGCGGCGCTTCTGGGTGGGATGTTGCCGACCCTAAGGGCCATGCGGCTTAATCCGGCGGTGTTGTTGCAGGATAGTTGAGGGGCTTGGTTACGGTTCTTCAGTATCGCATAGACGTGGAGTACCGCCTCGTCTTGCGTCGGATGTTCCACGAGGCGCTCAAACATTTTGGCACCCGTTCCCGTTCGGTGTATAGACGATACTAAGCACCGCACACATCCGGGTTTGGCAGCTTGCTTTTTCGTTAGCCAACGACTGACCTGGACGAGATCCGACGGCGACTTCAACGTGAGTCTATTCTTCAAGTTTACCAGCGGCAGCGTCCTTTTCTTGATCACTAAGCAAGGCTGAAAACGAATGCATACAACGGCAGATAACGCGCGAATGGTCACTCTGCACAATGGTGTCACCATGCCTACCCTGGCCTTTGGTTGTGCCTTCGGTGATTGGGTGGGCGCCAGTGCGTTCCAGGGTTTTCGACCTGAACTGGCCTGGCAGGCTGTTTCGTTGGCGCTTGATAACGGCTATCGCGCCTTTGACGGCGCGCGAGTCTACGGTACCGAGCGCATTGTTGGGACGCTACTCGGGCAACGCTTCAGCAGCGGCGATCTGACTCGCGACGACCTCTTTGTCACCACCAAGCTCGCGCACCCGGCAGCGCCACCGCATATCAACATATCGCACCGCCGAACCTGGGACTTCGACAAGGTCGACGACATCGCGCAGAAGGTCCGTGACGACATGGTCGACACCCTCGACGATCTGGGCCTCGGCTATGTGGATCTGCTACTGATGCACTGGCCCGGGAGCTTTGGGCAACCGAGCAGTACAGACGCCAACTTCTCTCGCAAGGCTCGCGCCACCATCTGGCGCACCTTCTGCGAGATCGCCGACAAGGGCACCGCACGCGCCATCGGCGTGTCCAACTTCACAAGCTCCCATCTACGTCAGCTCATGGAAGACATCCCGGAGCCGGAACTTCGTCCCACCGTCAACCAGGTGGAGGTCCATCCATACTGCCGCGATTCTGAGCTCGAATCCTTTTGCAACGAACGGGGCATCGTCGTGACCGCTTACGCGCCTTTTGCGAGCGGCGCCTTCAACATGCTAAACGACACCGTACTGGAAACCATTGCCGCACAGCATAAAAAGACCCCGGGGCAGGTCGTACTGCGTTGGCACGTGCAAAGCGGTCGCACCGCACTACCGAAGACTTCGAAAGAGAAGCGCATGGCCGAGAACCGTGACATCTACGACTTTGAGCTCAGCGATGATGAAATGAAAAGTATCGATGCCCTGGGTGCTGGAGACGCGCGACGCACCTGCCCAGACCCATCGACTATTGCATAGAAGGCATCCCGGGCCGTGTAATCCGCCGGACTATCTGCAAAAGGAAGTCCAACGATTCGAGCTGCATATTCCAACCGCCGCGAAAATCGATGCGACCTACAATCTCTCCCCGCGCATTTCTAACTCCCTGATTTGCGCAGCCCCTCGGTTTTGCCCGAAACTAAAATTCTTCATTCCTCAGATTTTTTGAAAGGCTAATTCCTTGAACCACCGTCCCAGGAAAAGGTTCGGCCAGGACTCCGGGCCGATTCGCTTTCACTACGTTTCACAAGTGGTTAGGAAAGAGTTGAACCAGGGCCGCTGGCGACGTCGTAGGCAGGTTCTATCAAGAGGATCTGAGGGCCCCACGACAGGACCGGTCAAAGTTCTCACTCTTTGCCCTGAGTCTCTTTGATCCCGAGTCCGAAGTGTGACTGTTGGTGAACCGTACTAGGGGTATTCAGGCCAAGATGTCCGCCAGGGTCGTGGCGCTCGGAGTTCTGCCCACCTCATCCCCACACCTGCATTACTATGTCGTCATCCATCCTGACAACCACGAGTTTACCTATGCGCATCGAACTTTCCCCGCCAGAAGCTCGCGTGATCGGCTGCCTGATCGAGAAAGAGATCACTACGCCGGCGCAATACCCCTTGTCACTGAGCGCACTCACCAACGCCTGTAACCAGAAGAGCAGTCGGGAGCCGGTGATTCACTTGAGTGACACGGAAGTGCAGCAGACTGTCGACGGCCTGATCAGTAAGCATCTGGTCAGCGATCGGGGTAACGCTGGCAGTCGGGTGACCAAATACAAGCACCGATTTGCCAATGTCGGCTTCGGTAGCTTGGAGTTCAGCGCCCAGGAAATCGGCATTCTCTGCTTATTATTGCTACGTGGTCCGCAAACCCCCGGAGAGCTGCGCAGCCGCAGCAATCGACTTTGCCAGTTCGACGATGTCAGCGAAACCGAGGCTGTATTGCAGGGCCTCGTCGAACGCAGCGATGGCCCGTTCGTCGTCCGCTTGGCGCGCGAGCCGGGACGACGCGAGGTGCGCTATGCGCATCTGTTTAGTGATCCGGATACTGAATTTGCCGCAGATGCCGCGACAGACGTTTCTTCGAGCCCAGCCGAGCAAGACGACCAGCGTATCGCGCAACTCGAGGACTTGGTGCTTGAGTTGCAGGAAAGCGTCGAAGCAGTGAAAGCCCGCTTGGCGTTACTCGAAGGCCGAGCACGGGACTGACTCCAAAACTGTCGCCTTCAGCCCGCACTATCAATTGCTCAGATCCGACTGACCGTGATCTCCTGGCCAAGGATTGCGGTGGTCACTAGGACACTATCTTTTCGGTCGCCCGGAACCAATTTGAGCAGTCGATTGGTGTCCAAAACGATGCCGAGACGAGCCGTTACTTCGACTGCCGCAATACTCGAAGTGAGTTCGAATCTCTCACCGCGCACCCCAAACTCCCTAATCTCCGTGGGCATTCTGTTTCGGACTGACCTTTCCCCTGAGATTAGCGCCATGAGATGGATGAGATTTCCAGATAATCTAGCAAGATGGAGATCTCAGAATGAAGAAGCGCTACAGCGAAGAACAGATCATCAAGGCGATCAAGCAGCACGAGGCCGGGGCCAAGGTGGAGGACATCTGCCGGGAGCTCGGCATCTCGAACGGCACGTTCTACAACTGGCGTAGCAAGTACGCCGGACTTGAGGTGAACGAGGCGAAACGGCTGCGCGAGCTCGAGTCGGAGAACGCCAAGTTGAAGAAGTTGTTGGCCGACAAGCTGCTCGAAGTCGAGGCGATGAAAGACGTGCTGTCAAAAAAGTGGTGAAGCCCGCCAGGAAGAAGCCGATCGTCGCTCGAATGGTGGAACACCACCGGCTAAGCGAGAGAACGGCGTGCCGCCTGGTCGGGCTGAGCCGAACGGCCTATCGCTATCAAGCCAAGCCGAAGGGTGACCGTGCACTGCGGGAGCGCTTGAAAACCTTGGCGGCTGAGCACACGCGTTACGGCTACCTGTTGCTGCACGGCATGCTCAAGGCGGAGGGTCTGGTGGTCAACAAGAAACGCACCTACCGGTTGTACACCGAGGAAGGGCTGCAGGTGCGGACGAAGAAGCGCAAGAAGCTGCAGCGGCCACGATTGCCGATGGATGTGCCGACCGCGCCGAATCAGCGCTGGTCGATGGACTTCGTCTCCGACCAGCTCAGTGACGGGCGCCGCTTCCGTGTGCTCAATGTGGTCGACGACTACTCACGCGAGGTGGTCGGCCAGTTGGCCTCGGTATCGATCTCCGGTCGCCGTGTGGCACGTTTTCTCGACCAGCTCGCTGAGCAACGGTGGCTTCCTCCACTGATTGTCTGCGACAACGGTCCGGAATTCACCAGCAAGGCGATGTTCTTCTGGGCGAAGGAGCGGCACACGAAACTGGGATTCATTCAGCCTGGCAAACCGACGCAGAACGCCTTCGTAGAGAGTCTGAACGGCAAATTCCGCAACGAATGTCTGAACCAGCACTGGTTCAGATCCCTGGAAGATGCTTGCCGGGAAATCGATCAATGGCGCGAACATTACAACCGAGTACGGCCGCACAGCTCCCTAGGCTATTTGCCACCGGTGGAGTTCGCCAAACGAGCGGCATAAAGTGAGCAGAATCTCATTCAACTCACGGTGCTAACGCAGGGGAAAGGTCACAGGAAGCGCACGCCTGCAACTTCAAACTGAGCTTCTACCTGGTCGCGACCGACGATGTCTGAAGGAAGCTGGGGAAGGCTGAATTTTGTTGGGATCAGGTTTCTGGCGACCCGGCCGCCGTAGTCTGACCCCTGTTCTGATTCGGACAACACCTATGCCGAGGTAACGCTCAAGATGAGGTCTCCGTCCCACACGGTTTCCTGCTTTCGAACTGTTTGATACATCCCTATCACCCGTCGCTCCCCGCTAGCTGCTAGTCAATACCGGCCACCTAACGCCGCCCAATAATCGACCCCAATATCCCCCGCACGATCTGCCGCCCGAGCGACGACCCGATCGTCCGCGCGACCGACTTGGCCAGCGCCTCGCCGACGCTCTGCCGGCGCCGGCCGCCGGACGGTTTCTTCGCCGCCCTCTCGGCGGCGCGGCGCTCGGCCTCTTCGCGTTCGAGGCGCTCGATCTCCTCGGCCTCGCGCTGGCGCTTGGCCTCGAGTTCGGTCTCGCGCCTGGCGAGCATCTCGTACGCGGATTCGCGGTCGACGGTCTCGGTGTACGCGGCGTTGAGCGGTGAGCGGGCGATCAGCTCGGCGCGCTTGTCGTCGTCGATCGGGCCGAACTGCGAGCGCGGCGGCGACATCAGCGTGCGTTCCACGACGCTCGGAACGCCCTTTTTGTCCAGCGTCGAAATCAGCGCCTCGCCGACGCCGAGCTGGCCGATGACCTCCTCGGTGTCGAACGCCGGGTTGGCGCGGAAGGTGTCGGCGGCGGCGCGCACGGCCTTGCGGTCCTTCGGCGTGAACGCGCGCAGCGCATGCTGGATGCGGTTGCCGAGCTGGCCGATGACCTGGTCGGGCACGTCGTTGGGGTACTGGGTGATGAAGAATACGCCGACGCCCTTGGAGCGGATCAGGCGAACGACCTGGGTGATGCGTTCGAGCAGCGCTTTGGGTGCGCTGGAGAACAGCAGGTGCGCCTCGTCGAAGAAGAACACCAGCTTCGGCAGGTCGGCGTCGCCGCGCTCGGGCAGTTCTTCCATCAGCTCGGACAGTAGCCACAGCAGGAAGGTCGCGTAGATGCGCGGCGAGTGGTACAGCGTCGTCGCGTCGAGGATGCTGATCACGCCGCGGCCGGAGAAGTCGTTCTGCATCAGGTGCCCGATGCGGATCGCCGGCTCGCCGAAGAAGACCTCGCCGCCGGCCTCTTCGAGCACCAGCAGGCGGCGCAGGATCGCGCTGACGCTGGCGCGCGAGATGCGGCCGTAGTCGCGCTCCAGCTCCTTGGCGTTGTCGGCGGTCCAGTTCAGCATCGCGCGCAGGTCCTTGAGGTCGAGCAGCAGCAGGCCGTCGTCGTCGGCGACGCTGAACGCGATCTGCATGACGCCTTCCTGGGTCTCGTTGAGTTCGAGCAGGTTGCTGAGCAGGATCGGACCCATCTCGGACACGGTCGTGCGCACCGGGTGGCCCTTGTCGCCGTAGACGTCCCAGAACACGGTCGGGCTGGGCTCGAAGGCGTGGTCGGCGATCTGGATGTATTGCAGGCGTTCGTCGATCTTCGGGTGGGCCTTGCCGGGACCGGCGAGGCCCGACAGGTCGCCCTTGACGTCGGCTGTGAACACCGGCACGCCGAGGCGCGAGAAGGATTCGGCGAGCACCTGCAGCGTGACGGTCTTGCCGGTGCCGGTGGCACCGGTGATCAGGCCGTGGCGGTTGGCCATGCCGGCGTTGAGGAGGATCTGCCGGCTGCCGTTGCCGCCGAGCAGTATGTTGTTGTCGGTCATCGCGACCCACCCCTTGGGTTGCCTGTTTTTTGTCGACTGTACCTCAGCTTGTGTGGTCGATCACGATCGCGCCCGGCACCGCTGCGCTACTGGCCGGCGGCGCCAGGGTTTACACTCGGCCTCCGGGCCGCGGGGCCCGCGGTGTCGTGCAACAACAAGCCCGGGCAGGGCGACCCGGCCGCGGAGGTGGCGCATGCGTTGGAAAGGCAGACGGCGGAGCAGCAACATCGAGGACCGGCGCGGTTCGTCGCCCGGCGGTCTCGGCGGCCTGGGCGGGCTCGGCCGCGGCGGTGGTGGCGGCCTGCTGCGCCTGTTGCCGCTGGCGATCCGCTTCCTCGGCGTCAAGGGCACGGTGATTGCCGGCCTCGGTATTGTCGCCTTCATGTATTTCAGCGGCGGCGGCCTCGGCGGCCTGCTCGGCACGTCGCCGGGCAGCGCGGTGCAGGCCGACCGCGGTGCGCCGGCCGGCCAGCCGGTCGAGCAGTCGGCACAGGAACAGGAGCTGGTCGAGTTCGTGTCGGTCGTGCTCGCCGACACCGAGGAGACCTGGCACAAGCTGTTCGAAGAAAACGGCGACGCCTACAAGGAGCCGCGCCTGGTGCTGTACCGCGGCGCCGTCAACTCGGCGTGCGGCCTCGGCCAGGCGGCGATGGGGCCGTTCTACTGCCCCGGGGACTACAAGATGTACCTCGATCTCGGTTTCTTCGACGACCTCGCGGCGCGCCACGACGCGCCCGGCGACTTCGCCCAGGCCTACGTGATCGCGCACGAGGTCGGCCACCACGTGCAGACGTTGCTCGGCATCTCGGCCAAGGTGCACAAGGCCAAGCGCGGCGTGAGCAAGGCCGAGGCCAACGAGCTGTCGGTGCGCCAGGAGCTGCAGGCCGACTGCTTCGCCGGCATCTGGGGCCACCACGCCAGCCGCAGCCGCCAGCTGCTCGAACGCGGCGACGTCGAGGAGGGCCTGAACGCGGCCAGCGCGATCGGTGACGACCGCCTGCAGAAGCAGTCGCGGGGCTACGTGTCGCCGGAGTCGTTCACGCACGGCAGCTCGGCGCAGCGCGTGCGCTGGTTCAAGCGCGGCCTCGAGCAGGGCACGCTGGCCGCGTGCAACACCTTCCAGGCCGACGCGCTGTAGCCTGACGGACACCAGCGATGAGCGACGTACTGCGCCTGCACAAGCAGCAGGACCGCCGCCTGCGCGCCGGCCACCTGTGGGTCTACTCGAACGAGGTCGACACCGCGGCGACGCCGCTCAAGGGCCTCGAACCCGGCCAGCCGGTCGCGATCGAGGACGCCCGGGGCAAGTGGCTCGGGCTCGGCTACGCCAACCCGAACTCGCTGATCTGCGCGCGCGTCGTGTCGCGCGACAAGGGCGTCGCGCTCGACGAGTCTTTGCTGGTGCACCGGATCAACGTCGCGCTCGGCCTGCGCGAACGGCTGTATGCCAGGCCGTACTACCGGCTGCTGTTCGGCGAGGCCGACGGCCTGCCCGGCGTCGCCGTCGACCGCTATGCCGACACGCTGGTCGTGCAGATCACGACCGCCGGCATCGAGCGCTTGCGCGACGCGCTGCTCGCGGCGCTGGTCAAGGTGTTGAAGCCGCGCGCGATCGTGTTGCGCAACGACAGCGCGGTGCGCGAGCTCGAGGGCCTCGAGCGCTACGTCGAGTCGGGCTTCGGCGACGTGCCCGACCGGGTCACGGTCGACGAGGGCGGCTGCACCTTCCATGTCTCGCCGTCCGCCGGCCAGAAGACCGGCTGGTTCTACGACCAGGCGGCCAACCGCGATGCCTTCGTGCGCCTGGTCGACGGCCGCCGCGTGCTCGACGTCTTCAGCTACGTCGGCGCCTGGGCGGTGCGCGCCGCGGCCGCCGGCGCGCGCGCGGTGACCGCGGTCGACGCGTCGGCGCCGGCCCTCGACCAGGTCGCCGAGAACGCCGCGGCCAACGCCGTCGGCGCGCGCGTGACGACGCTGCACGGCGATGCCTTCCACGCGCTGCGCGAGCTGCGCGCGGCGCGCGAGCGCTACGATGTCGTGGTGCTGGATCCGCCGGCGTTCGTCAAGCGGAAGAAGGATCTGAAGGAGGGGACGCTGGCCTACCGGAGGCTCAACGAGGCGGCATTCGGTGTGCTGGAGAGGGACGGACTACTGGTGACCGCGTCGTGCTCGTTTCACATGCACCGCGACGAGTTGTTGCGGACGGTACAGCAGGGTGCCCGGCACGCCGATCGCAGTCTTCAGTTGGTGCAGCAAGGTCAACAGAGTCCTGATCATCCGATTCACCCCGCGATTCCGGAAACGGCCTATCTGAAGGCGTTCTTTCTGCGTGTGTTGCCCACGCTCTGAGCGGCGTGGGCGGCGGTTCAGGATGACATGCGGCGTCCGGCCAGCAGACGCATCTCGGCGCGCACGCGCTCGCGCTCGCCCTCGGTCAGGGTCATCCAGATCTCGGCGACCTCGCGTGCCTCGTCGGTCAGCGGCGTGGCCTTCTCGTCACCGAACATGAGCCAGGCCGGATTGACGTCGAGAACGGCGGCGATTTCGTCGATCTTGCGCGGCCGCAGGCTCTTGCCATTCTCGATCTTCTGAATGACCGCCTGGTTGGTGCCGGCCTGAACCGCCAGTTGTTCCTGGGTCCATCCCATCTGGCGACGCCGATAACGCAGTCGCTCACCCAGCGTGCGCAGATGATGCGGGATTACCTTCGTTCCATTCATGCCTACGAGCCTCATAGCCAACTCTCGCCTTTTCCAGGTTGCTGAATTGTGTTGTGCAACTGCTAACGGCGTACCGGGGCGAAACTTGAGAGATCCCGGAAAGTCAGGAATCTAGGGCAGATTTTGCCGTTTCGGCCCGGTTTTCGGGGCCCGTGCCGGGCCCCGGCCGGGCTACTCGCGGTACAGCGCGCTGGCGTCGATGCGGCGCTCGATATCGTCCATGACGGCGTGGTAGGCGGGGCTGCCGACGTGGCCGAAACGCTCCTTGAACACCGCGCCGCGCAGGTGCTCGGGCAGGTCGTCGACGACCGGCATGACGTCGGTCTCGGCGACGCCGGCGGCGAGGCGCTGCTGCACCCGGCGCGCGTCGTCGACCGAGCGCGTCGCCAGCGCGCCGAAACGCGTGCCGGCGCGATCGGCGGCGATGTCGGTAAAGCTGAAGCCGGTGCCGCTGTCGGTGTCGTTGATCTCCTTGAACAGCCCGACCGCGTCGGACAGCGCCGAGTCGCTGCGCGCGGCAAGCGCCGCCGAGGTCAGGAAATGCTGTGCGAAATCGGTGCGCCGGTGCAGCTTGAGGCGGAAGCCGGTCGGCCGGGCGAGGTTGCCGGGCACCAGGCGGGCGAGGTTCTGGCGGCTGGCCCAGGTGCCGAGCACGGTCAGCAGCGCGGTGTTCTCCATGACCGGGTCGTAGCTCTGCGAGCGCACCCGCGCGGCCTGGAATATCGGGCCCAGCAGCTCGACCAGCGAGCCCTTGCGGCCGATGTTGCGCGCCTGCAGCGTGACCAGCTGGTCGTGGTAGTGGCGCAGCGCGTCGCGGTCGCTGCCGCTGAGCAGCGTGTCGCGTGCCTGGTCGATGACGGCCGGGTTCCAGCGGTACGTGAGTCGCAGGCGGTCGGGGAACAGCCGCAGGTCCTGCACCAGGTCGCTGCCGAGCTGGTAGCTCGCGCGCTTGGCGAGGTCGTCGACCAGCCACTGCAGCGCGGCGTTGCTGACGATATCGGGTACCGGCACGCTGCCGATGCGCAGGCCGGTGATGCGCGGCCGGCCGCCCTCGGAGCGGATTGCCGTGCGCAGGTTGACGTAGCGGCGCAGCGGCAGCCGCGGCACGCGCACGCTCGCGGTCGCGTTGAGCACGTCGGTCGACAGGCTCAGGCGCGCCTTGGCGTCGGCGAAGCGCTGCAACAGGTAGTTGGCGGCCAGGTCGAGGTCGCTGGCCGCGATCTCGATCGTGCGGTACGCGCCGGCCGGCAGGTAGCGCGGGTCGTTGCGCTTGAGCACCGCCTTGGCGCGCGCGATGTCGGCGTGCGACAGCGTGACCTGGCGCTCGACCACCGGCGTGTCGGACAGTGCGAAGAACGCACCGACCAGGAGCAGCGGCACGACCAGCAGCACCAGCAGGAACAGCAGCTTGAACAGTGCGCGCATAGGGGCTCCGATGACTACCGCGCTAGCCTAGTCGGCGGCCCGGCGGCTGTCCACGCCGCCTGCGCCCGTGAGCCGGTGGCGTCGACGATTGCTGCTACACTCGCGCGCCATGGTGTTCCCCGATCTCGATCCGGTCGCGCTGCAGCTGGGCCCGCTGGCGATCCGCTGGTACGGGTTGATGTACCTGGTCGGCTTCGGCCTCGCGTGGTGGCTCGGCCGCGCGCGCGCGCGGCGCAGCGGTGCCGCGATCACACCGGCGCAGATGGATGACCTGCTGTTCTATGCCGCGCTCGGCGTGATCCTCGGCGGGCGCCTCGGCTACATCCTGTTCTACAACGTCGACGGCTGGATCGCCGACCCGCTGCGCATCCTGCGTGTCTGGGAGGGCGGCATGTCGTTTCACGGCGGCCTGCTCGGCGTGCTCGTCGCGATGTGGTGGTACGCGCGGCGCAGCGGCAAGCGCTTCTTCGCGCTGACCGATTTCATCGCGCCGCTGGTACCGCTCGGCCTGCTCACCGGGCGCATCGGCAATTTCGTCAACGGCGAGCTGTGGGGTGCGCCGGCCGACGTGCCGTGGGCGATGCAGGTGAGCTGCGCGACCCACCCGGCGCTGTGCGTCGACAAACTCGGTCTGCCGCTGGGCACCGCGCTGACGCCGCCGCTGCACCCGTCGCAGCTCTACCAGGCGGCGCTCGAGGGGCTGGCGCTGTTCGTGCTGCTGTGGCTGTTCAGCGCGCGGCCGCGGCCGACGATGGCGGTGTCGGGGCTGTTCCTGGTCGGCTACGGGGCGTTTCGCTTCGCCGCCGAGTTCGTCCGCCTGCCGGACGCGCACATCGGCTACCTGGCCTTCGATTGGGTTACCATGGGGCAGCTGCTGTCGGCGCCGATGCTGCTCGCCGGCGGCGTCCTGTTGGTCCTCGCTTACCGCGGCAAACACTCCACATGAAACAGTACCTGGATCTGCTGTACCGTGTCCGTCAGTTCGGCGATTTCAAGGGTGACCGCACCGGTACCGGCACCTGGTCGCTGTTCGGTCACCAGATGCGCTTCGACCTGCGCCAGGGCTTCCCGCTGGTCACGACCAAGAAGATCCACCTGAAGTCGGTGATCCACGAGCTGCTGTGGTTCCTCGCCGGCGACACCAACACCGCGTACCTGAAGGACAACGGCGTCAGCATCTGGGACGAGTGGGCCGACGAAAACGGCGAACTCGGCCCGGTCTACGGCTACCAGTGGCGCTCGTGGCCGACCGCCGACGGTCGCCACATCGATCAGGTCAGCCAGGTGATCGAGCAGATCCGCACGACGCCGAACTCGCGCCGCATCATCGTGTCGGCGTGGAACCCGGCCGACCTGCCAGACGAGTCGATCGCGCCGCAGGCCAACGTCGCTGCCGGGCGCATGGCGCTGGCGCCGTGTCATGCCTTCTTCCAGTTCTACGTCTGCGACGGGCGGCTGTCGTGTCAGCTGTACCAGCGCAGCGCCGACGTCTTCCTCGGCGTACCGTTCAACATCGCCAGCTACGCGCTGCTGACGATGATGATCGCGCAGGTCTGCGATCTCGAGGCCGGCGAGTTGATCCATACGCTCGGCGACGCCCATCTCTACACCAACCACCTCGAGCAGGCCGACGAACAGCTGAGCCGGACGCCGTTCGCGCTGCCGCGCATCGAGCTGAATCCGGACGTCAAGGACCTGTTCGCGTTCGGCTACGACGACTTCAACCTGGTCGACTACGAGCATCACCCGCACATCAAGGCGCCGATTGCCGTGTAGCCTGTCGCGCGCACCGGCAGGTGTTGACGCATGTCAACGTCGCCGGCCTTTGCGCTGTCGACCGCGGGCAATTGACAGTAATTTAGCGATTACTAAAGTATTGCCGCAGGAGTCGGGACTATGGCGGGTGAAGCAGACATCGACGGACGCGAGCTGTTGGCGCTGTCGGAAGAGGCACCGGACCAGGTCGAGACCATCATCCAGATGCTGCTCGATGCCGACGAGGAACTGTTTGGCGACGACGCCGACGAGCAGTAGACACGCCTGTCGTCGCGGCGGTGCGGCCTGTGACGCGCCGGACTGGCGCTCTCGACCGATCGCGGGGCATCGACGCGGTCGCGGCCCGGACCGCGGCTGTTACCATGCGCCGGCATGAAACCCCTGGCCAAGCTGTCGCTGATCGCGGCGATGTCGGACAACGGCGTCATCGGCCGCGACAACCGCCTGCCGTGGCGCCTGCCCGCGGATCTCGCGCACTTCAAGCGCCTGACGATCGGCAAGCCGATCATCATGGGGCGGCGGACCTGGGAATCGTTGCCGGGCCTGCTGCCGCAGCGCCGTCACATCGTCGTGACCCGCGACGCTGGCTACCGCGCAGACGGTGCGCTGGTCGTCCACTCGCTGCACGAGGCCATCGCGGCCGCCGGTGATGTCGACGAGATGCTGATCGTCGGCGGTGCCGACCTGTACGCACAGACGATCCCGTTGGCGACAAGGATGTACCTGACCTACGTCCACGACCGGATCGCCGGTGATGCCCACTTTCCTGAGTTCGACGCCGACCAGTGGAAAGAGGTAGCGCGCGAACGCCACGGCGCCGACGAGCGCAATCCGCACGACTACAGTTTCGTCGAACTGGTGCGCGTCTGAAGCGGCGCGCTACGCGTCGTCGAGGCGGTCCTTGAGCTCGCGGTTCTCGTCCTGGAGTTTCTTGTAGGCGCGCGCCAGTGCACGCACTTTGGCGGGATCGCGGCGCGGTGACGACGGCCTGCCGCCGAGGGCCTCGTTGATTCCCTGCTCGGCGCTCCGTACCCAGTCGTTCACCTCGGCCTCGGGCAGGGCATACTCGCGGGCCGCGGCGGCCGTCGACTGCCCGCCGCCGAGCACCTGCTTCACCAGCGCAGTCTTGCGATCGGGTGTCCAGTAAGACTCGTCGACGCCGGTCTCCGGTTCATCGAACTCCTCGGCGATCTGCGCCGGCCTGCGACCGCGTAGACGCGCCAGCCAATCCGCCACCGGACTGTTGTCGCCGTAGATGATGATCAGCAGGGCGGGCAGCAGCAGCAGGTCGAAAAGCAGCGCGGCGATCAGTCCCGCTGCGGTGAGCATGCCGAAATTGCGCGTCGGCACGAAGTCCGAGAACACGAGCATCAGGAACTGCGCGCTGAGTATCAGGGTCGTCGTCACGACCGCCTTGCCGGCGATGCGATAGGTGCGCACCAGCGCCAGCAGCGGGTGCGTGCCCGCCCGGATGCGCCGATGAAACCCGTGGTAGACGTGGATCGTATCGTCGACCGCGATGCCGATCGCGACACTGGCGATCATGGCCGTGGCCACGTCCAGCCAGATCCCGCTGATCCCCATGACCACGAAGATCAGGAACAGCGGCGACATGTTCGGGATCATGCACAGCGCGGCGGCCCACAGCGATCGCAGCAGTATCAGCATGAAGACGAAGATCAGGCCCAGCGCGCCCCACAGGCTGAACACCTGTCCATAGACCAGCAGGTCTTCCATGTCGGCGAACAGGCGGCCGTCGCCCGCGATCTCCCAATCCAGGCCGTCGCTTTGTTGCTCGCCGAGGTAGGCGCGAATGCGGTCCAGTGTCTGCGTGATGTCGTTCGCGCTGTGCACGTTCAGGTTCAGCGCGATCTGCGAATGGGTGAAGTCGCGGTCAACGAAGTCAAACATGTCTTCGCCGTCGTAGATCAGCAGATACTGGCTGATCAGGCGCTTGTCGGCGGGTATCGTCCGATACGCTGGATCCTCTGCGTGAAACCCCCAGTGCATCTCCTCGACGAAATCGGCCGGGCCGATGCTGCGGTCGATCTCCGGCTGGGCCGTGGCCCATTGCTGGAAATCGCGGATCAGCCGCAGATTGACCGGATCTTGCAGCCCGCCTTTCTCGCGGGCGTTGAAGATGATGGATACCGGCATCGTGCCGACCATCACATCGTCGATGCGTTGCGTATCGTGGCGGATCCGGTGATCGGTATCGAAGAACTCGAGCAGATTGGTCTCGACGGTGACCTTGGCGATCTGCGGGGCACCGGCGGCGAGCAGTACGGCGCTGACGCCGACGACCAGCAGCGGATGCCGCAGGCCGACGCGGGACAGGGCAGCCACTACCTGGTCCAACCGCTGACTGCTGTTGCGCACGGTACGCCACGGTTTCCTGTCCCAACGCACCAGTACATTCGGCAGCACGCGGAAGACGACGACAAAGATGAACAGGGTGCCGGCAGCCGAGATCAGGCCGAAGGTCTTGATCGGGACGATCGGGCTCGTGGCCAGCGATGCCAGGCCGCCGGCCGTCGTGATCGCGGCAAAAAACGCCGGTCGGCCGACCAGTTCGACCGCGCGTTTCACCCGTTGCTCGCCGGAGAGGCCGGCCTTGGACGTGATCAGCAGGGCATTGAACAGGTGGACGATCGCCGCGACGGTCAATGCCGAGAGCAGCGGCGGAATGATGCTGGAGATCAACGTGAAGGGTTGGTTGAGCAGCACGTAGATCGCCATCGTCGAGTTGACGACGACGCCGATGGCGACACCGGCGAGAATGACCGCCAGCAGGCGTCGGTACAGCCACCAGATCAACGACAGGCCGATCGCGACGGTCGCCGGGATGAAGATCATGTTGTCGCGCAACATCGAACGCAACTGCGCGCTGTCGACGGCGATCTGGCCGGCGACCGCGCTCAGATAGCCGGTCAGCCGGGCGTTTTCGACCTCCTGCCGAATCTGGTCTTCCAGCGCGAGTCGCTCGAGGCTGTTGCCGGTCTCGACCGGGATGACGACCATCGCGACCGCGGAGCCGTCTTCACTGATCAGTGCCCGACGACTGAAACGGCCGTCGCGCGCACGCTGGGCGCGTGCGTCGGGCGAATACCTGTTCAGTTCGCCGGGATCGATCAGCTTCTCGACGACGAATTCGTCGGTGGTTCCACGGATATAGTCCTGGTTGGTCAGGGTTACCACTTTCGTGATCGCCGGGCTTTTTTCCAGCCGCTTTGTGAGTTCGTCGTAGGCGTGGACGAAGCCGTCGGAAAACAGCGCGACCCCTTCGAACATCAGCACGAAGACCCGGTCGTTCGGGAAGCGTTCGCGTAACTCGCGATCGAGCACGACGGCCGGCTGGTCGTCGGGAAAATAGACCGTGGGCGAGTTGTCGATGTTGAGCTGCAGCAGCAGCGTCGACGGCAGTATCGTGAACAGGGTCAGAAAGAAGACGCTCAGATACTGGCGCCAGGGGGCGGCCTTGAGGCGCCCGGCGAGGTCCAGGTCCTCAGGGGTCGACATGTCGATCTGCACGCAGTCCTCGCCGCCGAAGCGGGTGCGGAAGGAGCGCAGACTGGTGGACAGCGGCAGTTCGTCGGCGCGGTGCAGCAGGAGCCGCACCTCCGGCAGGTGTTTGTCGGTTCCAGCGGTCTTCTTGGCCGAGTCCAGGTGCTCGCGCAGCTTGGCGTGGTCGCGGTCGTTGACCAGGTCCAGCAGCGGAACGGCGATCAGCTCGTCGAGACTGGCGAAGCCCAGCTTGTCGAGGAAGGCGCGATTCGCGAAGACGAAGAAGCCTTCGTGGACGACGGCAGACGGTGTCGAGGAGGTCTCGAGCCGGGTGCTTCTCGCAGATTCGCTCGCCACGTCCGGGTAGGCCCGATCAGAACTTGGTCCGCCAACCCACGTTGATCGACGAATGGTCTTCGTGGAACCCGCCGAATGTCCTGTCACCGCCGTCGAAGTAATAGCCGGAGACGTAGAACTCGTGCGGCTCGAATTCGAGGAACGACAGTTCCGGGTTCATAAAGACGTCTTTGTCGTCCAGACCGAAGTAGTAGTTGACCTTTGCCCGCCAGCGCTCGCGGTCGAACGGCACCACGACCTCGCCGTTCACGCTGTAGATCTCTTTTCTGTCGAGGATGTCGGGGGCGCCCACCAGGTTCGTGCCGATCAACTGTACGATGACGCGCGCGTCACCGTCGCCCGGGTGGAACTCGACGCCGGCCCCCCATTGCATCGACGGCGTGGTCGTGTAACGCAGATCGGACCGGGTGACCGGGTTATCGCTCGCGTACAGCAGTTCGAGGCGCCAGGTCGCACCCATGGCGTCCAGCGCCGCATCGGCACCCATCGACCAGGACCTCGGGTGCTCGGCTTCGAAGCGGCCGGGCGCGGCAAGCCGGAAATAGGGCGTCGATTGACGGGTGCGTGCGACCGTGACGCCGATATCGGCGAACGAGTGGGTGCGCGTGTAGCGCGCGCCGAAGCCGCCATCGCCGTCCGGTTCATCCTCGTCGAACTTGGACCCCAGGATCGCTGCCGGGGGCACGTCGTCGGGCGAGATGCCAAGCAGGCGCCCGGTCGTCAGGTTGGCCGGGTACCAGACACTGTCTTTCGGAGGCAACTCCGCGGCACGGAAGTCGTAAAGCCAAACGAGATCGATCTGGCCGCCCGCCACGGGCGCCTCGAGGCGCAGCATCGGATTCGACAGGCGGCTGTCTTCCAGCTCGTCGAGGACGAAGCGCCGCAGGTCAACGGTGCTCACCCGGTCGGCAATCGGCAGGCCGTCCATGCGGCCCCAGACCACCGTCTGCGTCCCCAGGGTCAGCCTGAAGCCGTCGCCGCGGTAACGGACGAAGCTGTCGCCGTAGTCGCCGCGCGCGGTGGTGAATGAATTGACGTCGTCTTCGTCGTAGGCATCGGCCCGTGCAGCGAGCTGCAACTCCCAGTTGGGGGTGGGTTGCCAGTTCGCCGATACCGACAGGTGGCCATAAATGGATGTCTCGGATTCCGAACCCGAATCCGGGAAGTGGCCGATCTCGAGCCGCGCCTTGTCGAGACCGATCTCGACGTCGTCCTGAGCGTCGTCGGTCGCCGCAAGGTCCGCCGCAGCGTCGGTGCCCGGGCCCGTGTCGATCGTGATGTCGGTGCCCTGGTCACCGGCGTCGATCGATATCTCGACATCGCCGGCCTCGCCGCCGCCATCGTCGATGATGATGTCTGCACCCTCGCCGGCCGCACCGCCGCTGCCCTCGTCGATAACGATCTCGGCGTTCAGGTCCCGGTCGGCCGACGCGTTCAGCGACAGCGCCAACAGTGCGCTGAACGCGACCAGAGACAGGCGATTGGCGAGCGGAAGCGGCATGTTCGGCGGTCCTTGTATGGCAATACGGTCTGTGGATCGCCCGCCTAAGGCCGGTATGTGGCTTCGGCGTTCTCGTCGGCGAGCGCCTGACTGGTGAAAACGCGATCCGGAACGCCTTGATTATACGTGGCTTTCGATAGCGTGATACGGGTTTGATGGTCGCTCTCGAGATCCTGCATGACGCTGTCGAGCACGGTCCAGAATCCCTGGATGCGTTTGATGCGTTTGACCGACAGCCGCTTGACCGGCTTGTCGGAGTGCGCCTGGTACAGATCGACGCGCAGTGCGATCAGCGTGCCCGGGTGGATGTAACTGACGCGCTTGGTGTATACGGAGTTGCTCGAATCGACCGGGACGCTCTCCAGTACCTTGACGCCGAGCTTGCCCAGTTTCCGTTCGCCGAGATAGCGGTGGTGATCCATCTCGACCTCGCGGTCGCGCAGGTCCTCGAAGAACAGGTCGGAGCCGACGAAGCGCCCGCCCTTGCGCCCGGAGGACACGCGCCGAACACGACCGAGCGCCGGCAGGTACAGCCACTGGTCGTTGTTGTCGCCCGGATAGTCTTTGGTCAGCAGACCGACGCCGTCGATGTCCTTGGGATCGGTGAAGCGGGTCAGCGACCAGCGCTCGCCGCGCTGACGTTCGACAGCAATCGTGTACATCACACGCTTGCGCGGTTTGCGCCCCTTTTCGATCAGCGTCATGACCGCGCGTGACGCGAAGTCGTCACCGGTCGGTGCGTCGTAGACCTGTTCGGCGAGCTTGCGGCCGGCCACGCTGTCAGCGGTCGCGGCGTAAGCTGGCGCGATACCGGCCAGGCCGAGCAACACCGTCAGGCAAAGGGCTCGCATCATCGGCATCGATGGCTCCGTCGTGAAGGCGTCGGGGTGACCCGCCCGGTCAACGCTGGCGCAAGCCTATCACAGCAGCTGTTACAGCCCGCTGCCGCGCTACGTCTGGCGTACGCCCTGTCTGGCGAAAACATCGGCGCTGCGACCGCCGACTTTAGGGCCTGTCCACACTGCGTGAGGTGTAGCGTTGCTGCCGCAAAATGCGCCAGGCAAGGCGCGAGGAGAGACGTTCAGCCAGCCTGAACGAACGACGAGCAACGCGGCATGGCATATCTTGCGGCGCAACCCTAGGGGACGGGGCCGCCCTTTGTTCGACTGGTGGGCTGCCCAACGGCGATGCTGCTCGCTCATGCACGCCGGGCACATCGCGCTCGCAGCGCCTTGTCGGCCAGAAAAACGGCCGCCGTCGCTACGTCTCACGTCGTGTGAACAGGCCCTAGTTCGGCTGCGCTCAGCCGGCGACGGCAGTCGCCTGTCCCGGCGTGAATCCATGAACCCTTTTGAATGCCTTCTGGAACGCCGCCGGCGACAGGTAACCGACCGAGCGGGCGATGTGCGCCAGGTCGACGCCGCCGCTGCGCAGTTTCTGCAACGCGAGCTGCATCCGCCATGCCGTCAGATAGTGCATCGCCGGGACGCCGGTGAGCTCGGTAAAGCGTCGCGAGAATGCCGAGCGCGACAGGCCCGATGCCTGGGCGAGGCGCTCCAGGCTCCAGTTGCGGCCGGGTTCGGCGTGGATCGCGGCGATGGCGCGGCTGACGGCCGGATCGAGCAGCGCGCTGACGAACGCGGTATCGGTAGCACGACCTGCCTGGTAGGCCTTGATGGCCTGGATCAGCAGGATCTCGACGAGGCGGTCGATGATCGCCGATTCGGCACCGGCGCCGCGGGCGCCGCTGCGTGCGACCAGGTAACCGGCATGCTCGGGCGTGCCGCTGGTGACGAAACCGGCGTGGTCGATCCTGACCACGCGCGGCAGGCCGCTGAACAGCGGATGGCGAAGGCGACCGGCCAGTTCCACTTCGACACCCAGCGCCAGCAGCCGCGCCGCGCCGGCGGGCGACGGATGCTGCGCAGTGTGTGCGCGTGCGCTGCCGCCGGCATCGAGCAGTGTGACCTGTCCGCCGCACGGCAACAGCAACACGTCGCCGCGTTGCAGTCGGTACTCGCCGTGGTCGCCATCGACGCGGTAGCGGCACGCACCGTCGAGTACGCAATGCAGCTGCAGCAGCTCGCTGTCGTGGATGGCGTCTGCCAGGTCTGCCGGCCGCTCGTGACGGTACGCGACGCGGCCGCGCAGACCCAGATGACGAATGACGTCATCGATGATGTCCATCGTGATATCTCTAATTCCTGCAGTATTCCTGCCAAGTAGACCTATTCGTTGCTGCATTTTTTTCGTCAGGCGCCTGCCGGGGCCGCGCGCCAGGTGCGCGCGTGCAAGACGCTCGGCAGGCGCATCGGGACGACCGGACATGGCGCAGACGAATGGGCAGCGTGCACGCACGAACGGACATGGCGGCCGCGGGCGCGAGCCTGGAGACTTGCTGCAGCGGCCGGCACGCGGTGGCGGATTGCCGGCGGCGACCCGAGGACAACGAGGAGAGAGCCATGAAGAAGACAGAACTACCGACGACCATCGGCCTGATCGCCGCTGCCGGGGCGGTGCTGGCGCTCGCGCCGCAGGCAGGCGCTGCCGACAACCCGTTCACGCTCGATCAGACCAGCGGCGCCGCGATCGTCGTCGCCGACGCCGACGACAAGGGCATCAGCGTGCTCGAGGGCAAGTGCGGATCGGGCAAGTGCGGTACGCAGCGCATCCGCGAGATGATGGACCGCAATGCCGACGGCCAGATCGACCGCGAGGAATACGTGTCGTGGGTGGCCGCGCAGGCCAGCTCCGAATTCGACCGGTTTGCCGGCGGCAGCGCCGCGGTCGGCGCCGACGCCGTGTTCGAGCACTTCCGCTCGCTCGACTATCACAACCAGGGCTGATCAGGGGCCCGGGTGGTCCGGCCGTGCCGCGTGCGGCACGGCCTTTTTTTGCTCAGTCGGCGGCCCACCAGCGCTGCCGCGCGACGCGGAAGAACTCCGGCTGCGCGAACGCGGCGCGATGGATGTCGGCGTTGTAATAGCGCGTCGTGAACGGGCGTGCGTCGGCGTCGGCGGCGCGAAACGCGTCGAGGTCGCCGTGTCGGGTAGCGAGCGACGCGCGTACGTTGTTCTTCCCGCAGCCGATCTACCCGACCGGCTGGTGGTCGGCGACGCTC
>JASJCU010000153.1 GCA_030065815.1 Gammaproteobacteria bacterium
CCTGCGGCTTTCGCAGCCGTTGTGGCGCCGGCTTGGAGCGAAAGTCATAGCCATCGCTATGGCTTGAGCGAAAGCCAAGCCACAGCGAGCGAGAAATCGCAGGAATCCGAATAGCACAGCGCCCGGTACAATCTGCCACGCCCGGTATTTCTCAGAAGCTGGCGGAAACCACTGCAAGATCAGCCAGGTGCAGGCATGGCGCTGTTCGGCTCATGCAACATGCAGGCTGGATTCCACTCAAGTTTCGGCGCCGGTTTCCGCAAAGCTCAGTATCTCCGAATCGCGATGGAAACCGCATGCAGAATGCCGCCGAAGTGGCCGACCTGGCCGAACAGATCCGCTACGAGGTCGCCAACAACCAGATCCAGCTACCGACGCTGCCCGAGGTCGCGCTGAAGGTCCGCGACGCCGTCGAGGCGGACCAGGCCAACGCCGAGACCATCGCGGCGATGGTCGGCAACGATGCCGCGCTGTCGGCACGCCTGCTGCAGGTCGCGAACAGCCCGCTGTACCGCGGGCGCAACGAGATCGATTCGATCCAGCAGGCGGTGACGCGCCTCGGCCTGAAGATGGTGCGCAGCCTGGTCGTCAGCCTGGCGATGAAACAGATCTTCCAGGCCACGTCGGACGCGCTCGACCGCGAATTCCGCAAGATCTGGGACGCCAGCCTGCAGGTCGCCGCGATCAGCCGCGTGCTGGCCGGCAGCGTGCCCGAACTCGAGAACGAGCAGGCGCTGCTCGGTGGCCTGATCCACAACATCGGCGCCCTGCCAATCCTGACCAAGATCGACGAGCAGTACGGCTTCAACGCGAACGTGGCCGTGATCGAGCAACTGGTCACCGAGCTGTCGCCGGAGATCGGCACACATATCCTGCAGCAGTGGAACTTTGCCGAGTCGCTGGCCAACATCCCGACGGCCTGCCTGGACCTCGGCTACGATCCGGGGCCGTTCCCGACCTACGCCGACATCGTCCTGGTCGCCCGTCTGCAGAACATCGCCGCGGCCAGCGATGGCGGCGCGGACTGGTCACAGATACCGGCGTTCGCCAAGATCGGCGTCGAGCCCGAGGTCGTGATTGTCGACATGGAGGGCCCGGCCGAGGAGATCGCCGAGGTCCGCGTCATGCTCGACGGTTGATCCGGCCGCGCGCGCTTCCGTCGCGGCGATACGCCTGCAATAATCCGCCGAACGCTCTATCGCCTGCCGGGGTTCATCACTTGTCGCCCGCCGTAGCCCGCGACGATCCACGCCCGCTGATCGTGCACGTCCTCTATCGTCTGCAGGTCGGCGGCCTCGAGAACGGCGTCGTCAACCTGGTCAATCAGCTGCCGACAGAGCGCTACCGGCACGCGATAGTCTGCCTCGCGGACGCAACGAGTTTCCGCGAGCGCATCCGGCGCGACGACGTCGACGTCTACGAGATGCACAAGCGCCCGGGGCAGGACTTCGCCACCTGGTTCCGGCTGTTGCGGCTGTTCCGCAGGCTTCGGCCGGCCGTCGTCCACACCCGCAACATCGGCTGCCTCGAGGCGCAGATACCGGCATGGCTGGCCGCGGTGCCGTGCCGCGTGCACGGCGAGCACGGCTGGGACGTCAGCGACCCGGACGGCAGCAACCGCAAATACCGCTGGCTGCGTCGACTGCACGCGCCGCTCGTCCACCGCTTCATTGCGCTGTCGCGCGAACTCGAGGGCTACCTGCGGCAGCGCGTCGGCGTCGCCGCGGGCAAGGTCACACGTATCTACAACGGTGTCGACGGCGAGCGCTTTCGCATCACCGGCAGCGACCCGCTGCCGGTCGGCTTCCGCGCGCCCGGTAACGTCGTGTTCGGCACCGTGGGCCGGATGCACGGCGTCAAGGACCAGACCAACCTGTGCGAGGCCTTCGTTCGCCTGTGCGCGGCACACGGCGACATCGCGGCGCAGCTGCGCCTGGTGCTGATCGGCGACGGCCCGCTGCAGGCCGCCTGCGAGCAGCGCCTGCGCAGCGCCGGCCTCGGCGAGCGGAGCTGGCTGCCCGGCAGCCGCGACGATGTGCCGGAGATCATGCAGGCACTCGACGTGTTCGTACTGCCGTCACGGGCCGAGGGCATCTCCAACACCATCCTCGAGGCCATGGCCTGCGCGCGACCGGTGATTGCGACCCGGGTCGGCGGCAATGCCGAGCTGGTCGACGACGGGGTCAGCGGTACGCTGGTGCCGGCCTCGGACCCGGCGGCACTCGCCGACGCAATGGCCGGCTACGCTGCCGACCCCGACCTGCGCCGCAGCCACGGCGCGGCCGGCCGGCAACGCATTGTCGACGCGTTCGGCATGCCGCGCATGCTGGCGGCCTACGCCGGTGTCTACGATCAACTGATGGAGCAGCGCGGTATCGCGCCCTGACGGCCTATGTGTGGGATCGCGGGAATATATTCGACACGCGGTGACGACACGCCCGATGCCGGGCTGATCCGGCGCATGACCGACGCGATCGCGCATCGCGGGCCCGACGAGTCCGGCATTCACCGCGAGCCCGGCGTCGCCCTCGGTCACCGCCGGCTGTCGATCATCGACATCGCGACCGGCCAGCAGCCGCTGTTCAACGACGACCGCAGCGCCGCCATCGTGTTCAACGGCGAGGTCTACAATTTCGCCGCCCTGCGCCGCGAACTCGAGGCCGAGGGCCGCCGCTTCCACACCCACTCCGACACCGAGGTCATCCTGCGTGCCTGGGAGGCCTGGGGGCCGGCCTGCGTCAAACGCCTGCGCGGCATGTTCGCGTTCGCGATCTGGGACCGGCGCCGCCGCCACCTGCTGCTGGCGCGCGACCGTCTCGGTATCAAGCCGCTGTACTACGCGCTGCTGCCGAACGGCGATTTCGTGTTCGGCTCCGAACTCAAGGCGCTGCTGCCGCACCCGGCGCTGCCAAGGCAGCGCGATCCGCGCGCCATCGAAGACTATTTCGCCTACGGCTACATCCCCGAGCCGCGTAGCATCTACCGCGATGTGTCGAAGCTGCCGCCCGGTCACACCCTGTTGATCGAGCAGGGCCAGCAGTCCCTGCCGCGGCCGTCACAGTACTGGGACATACCGTTCGTCGACAACGGCGTCATCGACCGGGGCGACGCCGAACGACAGCTGATCGAACGCCTGCGCGACGCGATCGATATCCGCTTGGTCAGCGAGGTCCCGCTCGGCGCGTTCCTGTCGGGCGGCGTGGATTCGAGCGCCATCGTCGCGCTGATGTCCGGCCTGCTCGATCAGCCGGTCAAGACCTGTGCGATCGGATTCGATGTCGCCGCCTACGACGAGTCGGCGCACGCCCAGCAGGTCGCGGAACGCTACGCGACCGACCACAGCCTGGATACCGTGCACGGCGACGACTATTCGCTGGTCGACAGGCTCGGCTGGTTGTACGACGAACCGTTTGCCGACAGCTCGGCGATGCCGACCTACCGGGTCTGCGAGGCCGCGCGGCGCCGCGTCACGGTGGCCCTGTCCGGCGACGGCGGCGACGAGAACCTCGCCGGCTACCGGCGCTACCGCATGCACCTCGCCGAGGAGCAGTTGCGCGGCCGCCTGCCGCTCGGGCTGCGCCGCGCCGTGTTCGGCCCGTTGGGTCGTCTGTATCCGAAGGCCGACTGGGCACCGCGTGTCGTGCGCGCCAAGACCACGTTCCAGGCGCTGGCACGCGACAGCGTCGGTGCCTGGTTCCACAGCGTGTCACGGATGAGCCCGTCGCTGACGGGGCTCTTGTCGAGCTTCCCGGAGCGGCGGACGGCGACGGACCGTCTGACGGACATTCCGCGCGAAAAGTCCCTCTCCATCGTGGATGGTATCCTCGGCGGGGGCCGGTCGGTCTTTCCCGAGGGCATGGGCGAACTCGTCGGTATCGACCAGACCGACGGGGCGCGAATGACCTTTGAAAACGGGCGCATCCTGCATATCCGGCCCTCGGGCAACGCCCCGGAACTCCGCTGCTATGTCGAGGCGGAAAGCGCGGAAGCGGCACGCAAGGTGCTGGATGCCGCTTTATCGAACCTTCGTGCTGCCGTGACGTAACGTCTTTTCTGAACAGTGTTCAGTAATTCTTGAACGAGGTTCAAGATTCGGCTACTCCGAAATGAACGACGTTCATAGGAGTAGTCCATTGGCACATGTCATCGATACGAGGGGGCTTCTTGAGGAAGGCTGGCTGACGGAGCCGCAGGCGGAAGAAATCGCTCGGCGGTCTCGTGCCACCATGGTCGCTCTGACGGTCAACGCGGTGCTGACGGCAGGGATCATCGCGGCGACCCTCGGTTTGATACTCTGGCTCGCCGATGCGCTGGCGGTCGCGGTTTGCGGTGCGCTGTCCCTCGCGGTCGGTGCGGCCGTCCTCGCCAAGGGGGGCGACCTGTTTCGCATGCTCGGCAACGCGGCCGCCATTATCGGTGCGGGCATGATGATCGGCGGAGCGGGGATCGAGCTTGCCGAGCATTACCGCCATGTGGCGGAGCCGGTCATGCTGATTGCGGGGGCGGCGGTGGCGATCCTGTCTGCCGCCTGTTTTCAAAGAGGACCTGACACGTTCCGCTTCGCTTTCGGTTCGGTCGCGCTGATGGGGACGGCCTTGCATCTCGCTGGCCTCGGTCTCGTGCTCGAGTACGCCGGCAATTGGGCCATGGTTGCGGCCTATGCCTACACGGCGGTCCTGATCGCGGCGGCGGGCGTGTTGCTCGACGTGCGGCTGGTTACCGCGCTTGCCATCGTGCCCTTCGCGCAGATGCTGGACACGGGGACGGCCTATTTCCATGCCGCTTACGTCTTCTACTCGCCGGAGCCGACGCTGACGATCCTGCAGATGGGTGTGCTCACGGGGCTCTGCCTCTGGATCGGGGCGCGGCTGGCGGAGCGGTATGCGCGGCACACCGGCATTCTTGCCATCATGGCCGTTATCGTCGGCAATCTCGCATTCCTCGTGGCCTCGCTCTGGGGCGATACCGTGGGCGTGTCGTTCTACGAGATGCCCTTCGATCCCGAGATGACCTGGGAGCAGCGGCACTCGGCGCGGGAAGCGTTCGAGGCGCGGTTCCTCCATATCTCCGAGCATGTCTTCACCGTGGTCTGGGCCATCCTGCTTGCCGGTGCGGCGTTCTGGGCGGCGCACGCGAACCGGCGCGGGCTCTTCAACGCCGCGATGACCTTCGGCGCGATCCACGGCTACACGCAGGTGTTCGAGACGATGGGCGACGAGCCCATGGCCTGGGCGCTGGCAGGGCTCGCCGCCGTGCCTCTGGCCTGGGGCATGTGGCGGCTCAACGAGTTCCTGGGTGCGAGGGATCCCGCCCCGACGTGAGGGGGCGGGTTGTTGCAGTAACAAGTGCGGGGGCGGTTTGAGCGGACCGTCCCCAGGTTCTGTCCCCCGGCATGGGCGCCTGTCCCGGCGCTTCATGTCGTCCCCATGGGGGCCGCGCGCGGTCTGATTATCCCTCAGGCCGCGCGCACTTGCTTTGGATGCGACTGGAATTCAAAGGAGCGGCTCTGCCGCACACGATGTTTCTGCGAGGGGTTTCACCCCTCGCGCTCCCCAGGATATTTCCGGCAAGAGGAAGGGGAGGCCGCACTTGGCCTCCCCCGGAAGAAGGCACCGCCTTCCCCTTGCACGGTCATCGGCTTCCCAGCCTGTACCGTGCCGGCAGATTACGCCGGGTTTGATTAAAGATTGCTTTCCTCTTGCTGGAAGTATCCTGGGGTGAATTGAGCCGAAGGCTCAAGAGGGGCAAAGCCCCTTGCGACGGAAGCCTTAATGCTCAGGCCGCGCCCGGGACGAGCAACCCGTCTTCCTTCAGCTTCGCCAGCGTCTGGTCGAACGTTTTCCAGGCGCGCTCGACGAGGGTATCGACCTCCTCGCGGCTGATCACCAGAGGCGGCGCGATGATCATGCGGTCGTTGACGTGGCGCATGATCAGGTTGTTGGCGAAGCTGAACTCGCGGCAGATATAGCCCACGGTGCCCGGCGCGGAGGCGAAGGGGGCGCGGGTGTCTTTGTCGGGTGTCAGGGCGAGGGAGCCCATCAGCCCTTTGATCCGTGCTTCTCCCACCAGCGGATGGTCGGTGAGGGAGGTCCACTTCTCGGCAAGATAGGGGCCGATGTCGTCGCGGACCCGGGCAACGAGCGTCTCTTCCTCGATGATCGCGAGATTTTCGAGAGCGACGGCGGCGGCCACCGGATGACCCGAGTAGGTGTAGCCGTGGTTGAACTCCTCACCGTTGATGACATTCGCGATCTCATCCGAGACGATGGAGCCGCCGATGGGCTGGTAGCCCGAGGAGAGGCCCTTGGCGATGGTCATGATGTCGGGGCGCCAGCCGACGGTCTGGCTGCCGAACCACTCCCCCGTGCGTCCGAACCCGCAGATCACCTCGTCGGCGATGAGCAGGATGTCGTGGGCGTCGCAGATGCGCTGGATTTCGGGCCAGTAGCTTTCGGGCGGGATAATGACGCCGCCCGCGCCTTGGATGGGTTCGGCGATGAACGCGGCGATGCGGTTTTCGCCGAGATCCTCGATGGCGGTTTCCAGCTCTCGGGCGCGGGAGCGGCCGAAGTCTTCCGGCATCATGTCACCGCCTTCCGACCACCAGTCGGGCTGACCGATGTGGTACACGTCCGGGATCGGCAGACCCCCTTGCGCGTGCATGCCGCCCATACCCCCGAGCGACGCCCCGCCCATGGTCGAGCCGTGATAGGCGTTCTTCCGGGCGATGATCACGGTCTTGTCGGGCTGGCCCTTCAG
>JASJCU010000154.1 GCA_030065815.1 Gammaproteobacteria bacterium
TAGCGCGCGCCGTCGAAGGCCGCCTGGCGCCACGCCTCGTAGACGACGACGGCGACCGCATTGGACAGGTTGAGACTGCGCTGCCCGGCGCGCATCGGCAACCGCAGGCGCTGCGCCGGCGGCAGCCCGTCGAGCATCGCCTGCGGCAGGCCGCGCGTCTCCGGGCCGAACACGAACGCGTCGCCGGCGCGGTAGCCGACCTGGTCGTAGCGCTGCCGTCCGCGCGTCGACAACGCGAACCAGCGCGGCGGCGCGACCGCGGCGAGGAAGGCATCGAAATCGGCGTGCTGCTGCACGTCGGCGAACTCGCGGTAGTCGAGACCGGCGCGCCGCAGACGCTTGTCGCTGACGTCGAAGCCGAGCGGGTGCACCAGATGCAGGGTGCTGCCGGTATTGGCGCACAGGCGTATGATATTGCCGGTGTTGGGCGGGATCTCCGGCTGATACAGAACGACGTGGTACACCTGCTCAAGGATCTCGATGGCTGAAACCGACCCGCGCCTCGCCGTGGACTTCTGCGGCCTGCATTTCGCGACGCCGCTGGTGCTGTTGTCGGGCTGTGTCGGCTTCGGCGAAGAGTACACGCGGGTGCAGGGCTTCTCCAACCGCGACGCCGGCGGCGTGTGCCTGAAGGGTACGACCGGGACGCAGCGCCTCGGCAACGCGCCGCACCGCGTCTACGAGACGCCGGACGGCATGCTCAACGCGATCGGCCTGCAGAATCCCGGCGTCGACGCCGTCGTCGACGACATCCTGCCGACCCTCGACTTCGCCGAGACGCGCTTCATCGCCAACGTCTCCGGCTCGACCGTCGAGGAATACATCGCCGTGACGCGGCGCTTCGATGATTCGCCGATCGACGCGATCGAGATCAACATCTCGTGCCCGAACGTCAAGGAGGGCGGCGTCGCGTTCGGCAACGACCCGGACATGTCGGCGCGCGTCGTCGCGGCCTGCCGCGGCGTGACCGACAAGCCGCTGATCACCAAGCTGTCGCCGAACCAGACCGACATCGCCGAGAACGCGCGGCGCTGCATCGACGCCGGCAGCGACGCGTTCGCGGTCATCAACACGCTGATGGGCATGGCGATCGACATCGAGGCGCGCAGACCGCACATCGGCAACAACCAGGGCGGCCTGTCGGGCCCGGCGATCAAGCCGATCGCGCTGCTCAAGGTGCACCAGGTCTACCAGGTCACGAAGGAACACGGCATCCCGATCATCGGCCAGGGCGGCGTGACCACGCCCGACGACGCGATCGAGTTCCTGCTCGCCGGCGCGGCCGCGGTCGGCGTCGGCACCGCGCTGTTCTACGACCCGCTGGTGCTGCCGAAGATCAACCGCGGCATCGTCGACTACCTCGACCGCCACGGGCTGGCGTCGGTCGGCGAGGTCACCGGTGCGCTGCAGCTCAACACCGCGAAACCGACGCCGCTGTGCGGTTGTTGAACTGGCGATTCTCTTGGTGACGGGGATTTGTTGGCGCTTTCGCGCCGATGGTTTTGAAAGCGCTGGGCTCAGCGCGCCAGCCCTTCTTTCTTTTGCTTGCCCAAAAGAAAGAAGGCAAAGAAAAAGGCACCCCGAAGGCTTGGTCTCCGCTGCGCTGCGACTGCCCTGCGCTTATCGCCGTTTCCGGCGCGCGTGGACTCCCTCGCTGCGCTCGGTCAGACAGGCACGCGCTTTCTCCCGGAAACGGCTGCGATGCTCGGCTGCACCAACGGGGACCCCGGGCGCTCCGTAGCTGACTGCGGTGGAACAGGGAATAGACCGCTGAACCTGAAGTTGCCACCCCCGTCCCGTTGACGCCGCCGAGCATCGCAGCGTCGGGCGGAGCCAAGCGAGCGTTGTCTGACCGAGCGCAGCGAGGGATAAATCGGGCACGAGCCCGATTGTCGCCGCTTGCGGCGCCCGCAGGGCGAGGGCCAGGGATGGCCCGAGACAATTTAGTGAGCGCCGCCCGACGCGAGAAGCGCAGGGCACCCCTCGTCGCAGACGAGGGGCAAGTCTTCGGGGGCCTTTTCTTCTGGTTACTCTTCTTTGTTCGGCACATCCCTGCGCCTCACCCCTTAAGGGGCATCGCGCAAATCCGCTCCAGGCGGATTTGTGGGCAAGCAAAGAAGAGTAACGCGGGCGCGCTCCGCCGAGCGCAATCAACAATCATCGGCACGATAGCGCCTACAAACCCCGACGTTACGCTGACGAGGGCAAGTCATCACCCCCCAGCTGGCGCCAAAGCGCCGCCTGGTCCGCCGCGGTGTCGAGATCGCGGTAGATCCCGGGGTCGGACACATCCAGCCAGGTGACTGCATCGGCGTGACGCCGCAGTACATCGCGCGCACCGCGATCACCGTCGAGCGCGGCCAACTCCGGGCCGAACCGGGCCGACAACGCGACCGGATGGCCACGCCTGCCGTCGCACACGGGTACCACGGCGCACCCGGCCCGCAGTGCACCCGAAACTTGGCGCATCGTCTCGGTACGCAGCAGCGGCAGGTCGACCGGCATGACCAGCCAGCCGTCGGCGTCGGCGCGCGTCGCTACACCACGGGCCAGGCTGCTGCCCATGCCGTCGTCAGCATGTGGATTGACGCAGCACTGCACCGACAGCGGGTCGAGGGATGCGATCAGGTCGTCATCGCCCGGCCGCAGCACGACGACCACGTCGTCGACGACCGCACACAGCTTGCGCGCGCTGTGGCTCAGCAAGGTATCGCCGTCCGGCAGCCGCTGACTGCGCTTGTCGGCACCGAAGCGCGTGCCGGCGCCCGCGGCAAGCAGCAAACCGACGATGTTCATCGTGCGCTGTCGACACCGTGGCGCGCGGCGATCAGGTCGGCGGCGATCGCGACCGCGATCTCCGGCGGCGTCTGGCTGGCGATATCGAGGCCGACCGGCGCGCGCAGGCGCGCGACCTCGGCGTCGCCGATGTCGAGCGTGCGCAGGCGTTCGCGGCGCGCCGCCGACGTGCGCCGCGAGCCGAGCGCACCGACGTAGAAGAACCCGGCCTGCAGCGCCTCCATCAGCGCCATGTCGTCGAGCTTGGGGTCGTGGGCGAGCGTGACGACCGCGGTGCGGTGGCGCTCGGCGAGCGCGTTGACGGCGTCGTCGGGCATCGTCTGCAGGCGCTCGACACCGGGCACGGCGCTGGCGAAGCCGTCGCGCGGGTCGCAGACGCTGACCCGGAAGCCCAGTGTCAGCGCGATCCGCGCCAGGTGATCGGCGATCTCGCCGGCGCCGACCAACAGCAGCTGCCAGTGCGGACCAAAGCACTTGTGCACGGTCGCGCCGGCGATCCGGAACTCGGCCTCGCCGTCCGGGCCGTGCAGGCTCGCCTCGCCAGTGTCGAGGCATACCCGGCGCTCGATCAGGCGACCGGCCGCGATCGCGTCGAGCACCGCCTGCAGCGGCGCGACGGCGGGCCGTTCGACCAGCAGCTCGAGCTGGCCGCCGCACGGCAGGCCGAAGCGCGCGGCACCGGCCGGGTCGACGCCGTAGTCGATCGTCGTCGGGCAGTCGGCGAGCTCGTCGCGCACCAGGCGTTCGACCAGGTCGGCCTCGACGCAGCCGCCCGACACCGAGCCGACCTGCAGACCGTCGCGGCGGCGGATCGCCAGCAGCGAGCCCGGCGGGCGCGGCGACGAGCCCCAGGTGCGCAGCACCGTGACCAGCGCGCCGTCGTCGCCGTCCGCGTCCCACGCCAGCAGCGCCGCCAGCACCTCGTGGTCGCCGCCGAAGTGCGGCTCGCTCATGCGGCGCGGATCGGCAGCTGGGCGTAGACCTTGCCGGTCAGCGACGACAGCGCGTTGGCGACCGCCGGGCCGATCACCGGCGTGGCCGGCTCGCCGACCCCGGTCGGCGCCGCTGCCGACAGCACGATGTGCACGCGCACGTCGGGCATCTGCGCCGCGCGCAGCACCCGGTAGGTGTCGAAGTTGGCCTCGACCGCGGCGCCGTTGTCGATCGTGATCGCGCTGCCCAGCACCGCGCACAGGCCGAAGCCCAGGCCGCCCTCCATCTGTGCGCGCACGATGTCCGGGTTGACCGCGATGCCGCAGTCGACGGCGACGTCGACGCGGTCGACGCTGAAGCGGTTGTCGGCGTTGACCGTGACCTCGGCGACCATCGCGACGAACGAGTTGAACGATTCGTGCACGGCGACGCCGCGCGCGCGGCCTTCCGCCAGTGGCTGGCCCCAGCGGCTCTGCGCGACCGCGAGGTCGAGCACGCCGAGGTGGCGCGGGTGGTCCTTGAGCAGGCGCCGCCGGTAGTCGACCGGGTCGGCACCGGCGGCGCGCGCGAGGCGGTCGACGAAGGTCTCGGTCGCAAACGCGGTGTGCGTCGAGCCGACCGCGCGCCACCACTGGATCGGCACCGCCAGGTCCGTGGTGTGCAGCTCGACGCGCAGGTTGGGGATCGCGTAGGGCAGGTTGGCCGCGCCCTCGACCGAGGTCACGTCGACGCCGTCCTTGACCAGCGCGCCCTCGAACGCGGTGCCGGCGACGATCGACTGGCCGACGATGCGGTTGCGCCACGCCCGCGGCATGCCGTCGTCACCGAGCACGGCCTCGATCCGGTGCATGTAGGCCGGGCGGTACCAGCCGGCGCGGGTGTCGTCCTCGCGCGACCAGACCAGCTTGATCGGCGCGTTGCCGGCGGTCGCCTTGAGGATCTCGGCGGCCTCGCGCACGTAGTCCGACGCCGGATTCGCGCGCCGGCCGAACGAGCCGCCGGCGAACAGCGTGTTGATCCGCACCTGGCCGGGCTCGACGCCGAGGACCTCGGCGACCACGGCGTGGTCGATGGTCTGAATCTGCGCGCCGTACCACAGCTCGACGCTGCCGTCGGCGTGGCGCTCGATGACGCAGTTCATCGGCTCCATCGCCGCGTGGGCGAGGAACGGGAAGCGGTAGTCGGTGCTGAGCACGGCGTCCGACCCGGCCAGCGCGGTGTCGGCGTCGCCGTCGTTGCGCGCGACAGCGCCGCTGCGCTCGAGCCGCTGGGCGTAGTCGGCGAACAGCTCCGCCGAGCCGGTCTGCATCGCCGCGCTGTCGTCCCAGTCGACGCTGAGCGCATCGCGGCCCTTGAGCGCGGCCCAGGTGTGCGCGGCAAGCACGGCGACCCCGGACGGGATCTGCACGGCACCGTGCACGCCGGGCACGCGGCGCGCCGCGCTGTCGTCGAAGCCGCGCAGCTTCGCGCCGAAGCGCGGTGGATGCGCGACCACGGCGACCAGCATGCCGGGGCGCTCGACGTCCTGCGTGAACAGCGCACTGCCGTCGGTCTTGGCGGCGATGTCCTTGCGCGGCACATCGTGACCGATCAGGCGGAACTGCCCGGGTTTCTTCAGCGTCACGTCGTCGGGCACCGGCAGTGCCGCGGCGGCCTCGGCGAGTTCGCCGAAGCTGGCGCGGCGGCCGCTGGCCGGGTCGCTGACGACGCCGTCGCGTACCGTCAGCGTGTCCGCCGCGACCTGCCAGCGCGCGGCCGCGGCGGCGACCAACATCGCCCGCGCCGCGGCGCCGGCGCGGCGCATCTGCTCGAAGGCGTTGGCGATCGCGGTGCTGCCGCCGGTGCCCTGCGACGGCCCCCACAATAGATTGTTGTAACGCTCGACGTCGGCCGGCGCGGCGACCACCTCGACCTGCGACCAGCGCGCGTCGAGTTCGTCGGCGAGCAGCGTCGCCAGGCCGGTGTGCGAACCCTGGCCCATCTCGAGGTGCTTGGCGACGACGGTCACGCGGTCGTCGCTGCCGATACGCACGAACGCGTTCGGCGACAGCGCGCTGGCGGCCGCGTCGCGGCCGGCCAGGCCCGGGCCGGCCTCGCCCATCTTGGCGACCGCCGGCAGCGTCAGGCCCAGCGTCAGGCCGGCACCGCCGGCGAGGCCGGCGGCGAGGAAGCGCCGGCGGGAGAGGTTTTGCAGTCGATTTGCCATCACAGCCTCCCGGGTCATGCCAGATTGTCGGCCGCGCGGCGCACCGCGCGCTTGATGCGCGCGTAGGTGCAGCAGCGGCAGATGTTGCCGGTCATGTGGTCGGCGATCTCGGCGTCGCTGGGGCTGGCGTTGCGCGTCAGCAGGTCGGTCGCGGCGAGGATCTGCCCGGACTGGCAGTAACCGCACTGCGGTACCGCGAGCTCCTGCCAGGCGTCGCGCACGGCGCGCGCCGGGGCGCTGTCGGCGCCCTCGATGGTCGTGATCGCCTGGCCGACGACCGCGGATACCGGCAGCACACAGCTGCGCTGCGCGGTGCCGCCGAGCAGCACGGTGCAGGCACCACACTGCGCGATGCCGCAGCCGTACTTGGTGCCCTTGAGGCCGATCAGGTCGCGCAGGACCCACAGCAGCGGCATATCGGGCGGTGCGTCGACCTCGTGGTCGACGCCGTTGACGGTCAGGGTCAGCATGGCGGGTCTCCTCGGCGTGGCCGTGCTAGTAGACGACGGGATACGCCGGTGGGTCCGCGCTGACGGCACGTTGGGCCGGCGTTCGTCGCGAAGTGTAGGCACCGTGCACGAGCGGCAACCATTCGCTTTTTGTCGTCACTGCTGCGGGATCGGCGCGCGGCACCACGCCGGGGTGGGCGGCGGCGCGGTTGACGGCGAACATTAGCAACGGGTTATACTGGCCGCACGCGTCCCGCCGCGGACGTCGCTAACTCTCAAACGCATCTGGAGAGACTGATGAATGATATCGAAGCCCTGAAGGCCGAGAAGGCCGAACTGATCGCCGAAATGCTCGACATGCAGAAGAAGTTCATCGAGATCGAGCACGAGAACGGCATTTCCGGCAAGGATTACTACTACTCGGATGAAGGCCTG
>JASJCU010000155.1 GCA_030065815.1 Gammaproteobacteria bacterium
CCGCCAGATACTCATCACCGGCCTGATGTCCGTGGACGTCGTTGACCCGCTTGAAGTGATCGATGTCGATCATCGCCATGACGATGGGCACGGCACCGCGCGCGGCCTGCGCGTGCAGCCGCGCCCCCCGCTCGAAGAAGTAGCGCCGGTTGAACAGGCCGGTCAGGAAGTCGCGCTCGGCGAGGTGGCGCGCGTCCAGCACCGCGCGCAGCATGTCGATGTTCTGGTCGATGCGGCAGTAGAACTCCTCCACACTGAACGGCTTGCGCAGGAAGTCGTTGGCGCCGCTCTTGAGGAAGCGCGCCAGCACGCCCTCTTCGGTCGATTCGGAGATCGCGATGATCGCGAGGTCGTCGAGGGTGCGCCGCTTGCGCATCTCCTGCACCATGCCGACGCCGTCGAGACGCGGCATCAGGTAATCGGTGACGACGACGCGGATGCGCGGGTTGGCGGCGAGGATCTCGAGCCCCTCCTGGCCGTCGCGCGCGGTCAGCGTGCGATAGCCGTGCTGGGCCAGCAGCGACGCGGCATAGTCGCGGAACACCTGGGCGTCGTCGACGACCAGCACCTGGGTGTCGAGGTTGCGGTACATGCGCGCGACGGCGCGGACGACGTAGTCGACGCCGGCGGCGCTGTCCTTGACCACGTAGTCGGCGACGCCGCGTTCGAACATGCGCCTGCGCCAGCTCGGATCGACGTGCCCGGTCAACACGATGACCCGCAGGCCGGCGCGCTGCAGCACGTCGACGATCTCGCCGTGCGGCGCGTCCGGCAGGCTCAGGCCGACGACGGCGACGACGAAGCGGGCCGGGTCGGTCGCGATCCGGGCCGCGGCAGCGGCCAGCGAATCGGCGACCTCGCAGACGATGCCGTCGACGGCGTCGAGGCTCGCGGCGACCATGCCGGCCATCGCGCGACTGCTCTCGACGATCAGCACGCCGTGCGGGCGCGGGTCGCCGGCGCTGGCGGGCGGACGGGTGGCGGTCGCTCGATAGGTCATCGGCATGTCGCGGCGGTTTGCCCGGACGATTACGGAAGACCTTGAGCATGGCGGCAGCAACGGCGGCAGATTGAGCCCGGCGTCGCCGCGCGCTTTCGCCGCCGGCGGCCTCCGGACTAAGATCGCGGCATGAGCCGACGCGTCCTGATCATCGAAGACGACCCTGCCCTCAACCAGATGTTGGCCCTGCACTTCGAAGACCAGGGTTTCGACGTGCTCAGTGCCGATCACTGCGCGGCCGGGCTCGCGCTGGCCGGTGACAACGCCGTCGACCTGGTGCTGCTCGACCAGCAGCTGCCCGACGGGCTGGGCGTCGAGCTGCTGCCGCGCCTGCTCGACTGCCGGCCGGACGCCGCGATCATCATGATGACCGGCCAGCACGACCTCGAACTGGCGATCCGTGCGATCAAGATCGGTGCCAAGGACTTCGTCCACAAGCCGCTCAAGGCCGACACGCTGCAGGCCACCGTCGACAAGGTGCTCGCGCAGCAGGACAGCGCGTCCGACGGGCCGGCGCCGGCCGCGCCGGCACCGCTGCGCGACCTGGTCGGCCGCAGCGAGGCGATGCTCGCGGTCAGCAAGCAGATCGCGCTGTGCGCGACCAACAACGCCAATGTGCTGATCAGCGGCGAGTCCGGCACCGGCAAGGAGATCGTCGCCCGACTGATCCATCAGCACAGCGGGCGCGGCGGCGATTTCGTCGCGGTCAACTGCGCGGCGATCGTCGACACGCTGCTCGAGAGCGAGCTGTTCGGCCACGAGAAGGGCGCGTTCACGGGCGCCGACCGCACCAAACCGGGCAAGTTCGAGCTGGCCACCGACGGCACGCTGTTCCTCGACGAGATCGCCGAGCTGGCCCCGCCGCTGCAGGCCAAGCTGCTGCGTGCGCTGCAGGAACGCACCATCGAGCGGGTCGGCGGCACGCGCTCGATCGCGGTGACCGCGCGGATCATCGCGGCGACCCACCGCGACCTGTTCGCGCGCGCCCGCGACGGCCAGTTTCGCGAGGACCTCGCCTATCGCCTCAACGTCATCGACATCGAACTGCCGCCGCTGCGCGAGCGCCGCGAGGACATCCCGCTGCTCGCCGGCGCGCTGCTCGAACGCGCCGCGCAACAGAACGCCCAGGAGCCGCCGCAGCTGCACGACTCGGCGATCCAGCGCCTGTGCCGGCACGACTGGCCCGGCAACGTACGCGAGCTCGAGAACGCGCTGACCCAGGCGATGGTGTTCGCACGCGACGGCCAGATCACGGCCGAACACATCCGCCTCAAGGGCGAGGCCGCAGCCGCCGCGGCCGGCGCCGCCACCGGCCCCGCCGACGCGCCGGACGATGCGCCGCTGGCGTCACTCGAGCAGGTCGAGGCCGCCCACATCCAGCGCGTGCTCGACCACACCGGCGGCCACAAGGGGCGCAGCTGCGAGATCCTCGGCATCTCGCGACCGGCACTCGACCGCAAGATCGACAAGTACGCGCTGACCCTGCCGGCACGCGGCTGATGCCGCGGCGGCGCCGCCGGCGGCGCGCCCGGCGGCCCGCGTGGCGGCGTTCCACGTTTCGTGACAATCGCCCTGCGTTTAACGATTCGTTACAACGTTTCGTTACGTGACGCGGTCGATGTCCGACATTATTTCATTTATTTTCAATGAGTTAAAAATTGGCACGCCGGCTGCAACGAGTCCTGCAAGTTCACACTTCACCGACACAGGACGCCGCCATGACCGCGATCACCGCCAACCCCGTCAGCACCACCGGCTACGCCGACACCACCGAGAGCCGCGGCCGCGAGGCGCGCTTCAACCAGCTGATCGGCGTCTACATGGACGACCTGTTCCGCTACGCGTACTGGCTCAGCGGCGATCGGGCGGTCGCCGACGATCTGGTCCAGGAGACCCTGGTGCGCGCCTGGAAGTCGCTCGACAAGCTCAACGACACACAGGCCGCGAAGGGCTGGCTGCTGACCATCCTGCGGCGCGAGAACGCGCGCCGCTTCGAGCGCAAGCGCCCGCAGGAAAGCGGCGTGCCGACCGAGGAGCTGGCGGCGACGCGCAAGGACTATGACACCTCGACCGAGGCCTTCGTGCTGCGCCAGGCGCTCGAGAAACTGCCTGAGGAATACCGCGAGCCGCTGCTGATGCAGGTCATTCACGGCTACTCGCAGAAGGAGATCGCCGCACACCTCGGTATCTCGGTCGCCGGCGCCGGCACGCGGCTGTTCCGTGCCCGCGAGAAGATGCGCGAGATGCTCTGATGGCCGGCGCTACGGAACAACGCAAGCTGTTGATCGTCGACGACGATGCCTCGCTGCGGCAGATCCTCGCGTGGGGCTTCGAGGACCTGGGCTACGCGGTCTGGACCGCGGCCAGCTGTCGCCAGGCCGCGGCCATCGCGCGGCGCGTCGCGTTCGACTGTGCGCTGCTCGATTTCTGGCTGCCCGACGGCACCGGTCATGCGCTGTCGCTGGAACTGGCCGAGCGGCTGCCGCAGGCGCGCATCGTGCTGATGAGCGGCAACCGGTCGGCGGCGGTCGCCGACATCGACGAGCCGCCGGCCGCGGCCGCGTTCGTCGACAAACCGGTGCAGCTCGGCCGCCTCAATCGCTTCTTCGACGGTGCCGCAGAGGGCGCCGGCGCCGCCTAGCGGCCGCACTCAGTCGGCGGCCAGGGCCTGTTCCGAGCGCTTGCGGAACACGCCCATCTCCTTGGCCGCCTGGACGTCGCCGCGGCGCTCGGCGACCTCGATGCCCTGGTCGAGCACGTCGACGGCCTCGGCGTGGTTGCCGGAGTGCGCCAGGGCCTTGCCGAGCGCCTTCCACGCCGCCGAGTACTCGGCATCGAAGCGCAGCGCCTCGCGCAGGTGCGATATCGCGGCGTCGGCGTTGCCGATCTTCAGGAACTCGTTGCCCAGCGAGTAACGCAGCAGCGCGCTGTCGATCCCACGTTCGAGCATGCCGTGCAGGTTTTCGATCATCGTCATCGCCATGCCCTCCTGTGTCGCGGGTTGGGTCGGACGAACGACCTTCGTACGTCCAGCTGACCGCAGGTTAGGCAAGCGCGTGGGCGCGTGGCAAGCAAGCACTGTCCAGAAAAATTCGCCGCTGAGTATAGAAATTTGTCCAGGTTCGATGCCTTCGACGGGCGTGCGGCGTCTCTAGTAAGTGATTGCTTACTTTCTTTTTTCCATCCAATTATTCAGGGATCTGGCTGTTTAGGTACGTATAACCGCCGAGACCGCCCTGGAGTTCGGCGAGATAGCGATCGATCGCGGGCGGCGGATTGCCGTGCGCCTGCAGCCGCGCGCGGTAGGTCGCGAGCATCTGTTCGGGCGCGAAGTGCACATAGCGCAGCAGTTCGTCGACACGGTCACCGAACTCCGGCGGCGCCAGCGAGTAGCTGCCGTCGGCGGCGATCGCGACGTTGACCGCGTCGGTGTCGCCGAACAGGTTGTGCATGTCGCCGAGGATCTCCTGGTAGGCGCCGACCAGGAAGATGCCGAGCAGGTACGGCTCGCCGGCCACCGCCGGGTGCAGCGGCAACGTGTCCTCGACCCCGTCCTGGTCGACGTAGCTGGCGATGCAGCCGTCGGAATCGCAGGTCAGGTCGTGGATGCGCACCGCGCAGTTCGGCGCCTCGTCGAGGCGCTGCAGCGGCATCACCGGGAAGATCTGCGCGATCGCCCAGACGTCCGGCAGCGACTGGAACAACGAGAAGTTGCAGAACACCCGCTCGGCGAGGACCGCGTTGAGCTCGTCGAGCAGTTCACGGTGGCGCCGCGAGCTCAGCCGCAGATCGCGCCTGACCGCCTGGGCGACCGCGTAGAACAGGCTCTCGGCGCGGGCACGTTGGCGCAGGCCGATCCCGCCGGCGGCGAAGCGCTCGTTGGCCTCGTCGAGCAGCAGTCGGGCGCTGTGCAGGCGCTGCGGCGCGGCGCCCGGCGTATCGCGCAGCGCGGCCAGGCGGCGCAGCAGATCGTCTTCATCGCCGGCCGCGGTCTGCGGTTCGCCGGCGAACGGTGCCTCGCGCTCGATGACGTCGGTGACCAGCACGGCGTGGTGCGCGGTCATCGCGCGTCCCGACTCGCTGAACACCAGCGGCTGCGGCAGGCCGTGCTCGGCGCAGGTGCGCGCCAGCGGACGCAGCACCTCGGCCGCATAGGCGGCGAGGTCGTAGTTCATCGAGCAGTCGTGCTGCGACGCGCTGCCGTCGTAGTCGACCCCGAGGCCGCCACCGACATCGACCACGCGGATCGCCACGCCGAGGGCGTGCAGCTCGGCATAGAACCGTGCGGCCTCGCTGACACCGCGGTGGATGTCGCGCAGGTCGGGGATCTGCGAGCCGATGTGCGAGTGCAGCAGCACCAGCCAATGCAGGCAAGCGCGGGCCTGCAGGCGCTGCACCAATGTCAGCACCTGGGCCGCCGACAGGCCGAACTTGGACTTCGCCCCACCCGAGTTCTGCCAGTTGCCGCCGGCGACCGCGGCCAGGCGCACGCGCACGCCGAGCAGCGGCTCGATACCCAGTTCGGCGGCCGCCGCGATCACCAGATCGAGCTCGGACAGCTTCTCGATGACGATGTAGACGGCGTAGCCGAGCTGGCGCCCGATCAGCGCCAGGCGGATGTAGGCCCGGTCCTTGTAGCCGTTGCAGACGATCGCCGCGTGTGGCGGCGCGCTGGCCAGCACCGCGAGCAGTTCCGGTTTGCTGCCCGCCTCGAGGCCGACGCAATCGGCACCGCCGGCGACGATCTGCTCGACGACGCTGCGCTGCTGGTTGACCTTGATCGGGTAGACGGCGCGATAGCCGCCACGATAGTCGAGGGCCGCGGCGGCCGCGGCGAACGCCGCGCACAGGGACTGCACGCGGTGGCGCAGGATGTCATCGAAACGCAGCAGCACCGGCAGGCGCAGGCCGGCCGCGGTCAGCTCGCGGGCCAGCGCGTAGAGGTCGAGCGCGACGGCGCCAGCGGGATCCGGGTGCACGGTGACGTGGCCGGCCGCGTTGATGCCGAAATAGCCCTCGCCCCAGCGGCTGACGGCGTAGGTCTGCGGCACGGCCGCGGTGGCGTCGTTCATGGCGTCCATGGGTCTGCGATGGTCGCCGGATTATCCGGCAATTGAGCGCCGCACGCACCGCCGGCAGCGGCTTGCCGCCGCCCCGACGGGCGGCTATCGTGCGCGCATTTTCTCGCCGCCGCACGACACGGAGCCGCCATGGGCCTGGACGACGACTGGATCACCGAAGTCTGTGAAGAGGGCGGCTCGGCGTTCTCGCTGAAGGGCGGCAGGCGCCTGTTCGCGGAGCAGTCGCCTTACCAGAAGGTCGAGGTGTTCGACACCGCGAGCTACGGCAAGCTGATGATGATCGACGGCTTCACGATGCTCAGCGGACGCGAGAATTATCTCTACCACGAGATGATGGCGCACCCGGCGCTGTACACGCACGCGGCGCCGCGCCGCGTCGCGATCATCGGCGGCGGTGACTGCGGCACGCTGCGCGAGGTGCTGCGCCACCCCGAGGTCGACGAGGTCACGCAGATCGATATCGACGAGACGGTGACGCGCGCGGCCCGCGAGCACTTTCCCGAGCTGTGCGAGCGCAACGACGACCCGCGCGCCGAGCTGCTGTTCAGCGACGGCATTCAGTGGATCGGCGATGCGGCGGCGGCGTCGCTGGACGTGATCATCGTCGACTCCACCGACCCGGTCGGCCCCGGCGAGGTGTTGTTCAGCGACGCGTTCTACCGGGCATGTCTGCGCGCCCTCGACGACGGCGGCCTGATCGTGCAGCAGAGCGAGTCACCGCTGATCCACATGCCGATCCTCGAGCGCATGTACACCAGTCTCAAGGCGGCCGGATTCAGCGACGCGCGTACGTTGTTCTTCCCGCAGCCGATCTACCCGACCGGCTGGTGGTCGGCGACGCTCGCTACCCGACAC
>JASJCU010000034.1 GCA_030065815.1 Gammaproteobacteria bacterium
TCAATTGCGTCGATTCCGGGCATTCGCCTATACGTCGGTGAAGAGCGGACCGCCACCCTAGAAGTCAACTCCGGCATCGTCCGCTCTGTGTTGCCTGCTGCCTCTTATCAAACCCGATCAGGTTAGAACGTTCTCACGCCTACCGGTTCGGCAATAACCAAGTACGGACAATGTGATTCTCGGTCTGCTGCCCGGCGCATTCCGTTCAATTTCGGTCTATTGCGACCCGGCTGACTCGTATTGGGCGCATACTGGTAACAAAGGTCATTCTTGGCTTGCCGGAAGAATCGGGAGACGCAAATGACAAATCTCAATCATTTGATCGAACAGCATATCCGTGAACACGATGCCCGGCGCAAACACATCGACGAGTTGGCCGAAAAGGCCCACGAACGTGTCACGGAATCTACCGAGCACAAGGAGGCCCGTGAGCAACTCGCCGAGCTGATGGCCGAGCGCGACAAGCTGATAGTCCGGGTCGACGAATTCAAACTCAAATCGCCGGACCATTGGCGAGAAGAGGAAATCGAGAGGGCCGGGCTGATGGGAGTTTGGGACGCCCTGGCACAGAAGCTGGAAGAACTCGTGGAGCGTCTGGAACGCTAGCTCGATTCATCGAGGGCAGGGGCGCAATCGGAAGGGTGAGCGTTCGCCGGTTGCGCCTCTGAGAGGCGGTCGAACCACCGTGTCCGCAAAGGGCGCAACGCAGCGGTGGTCGCCGAACAGCCGATAGGTCGTTCCTGTGTTGTGAGCAGACGATGGCCAAGCCCAATGTAACTTGCGCTCTAGGCAGCGAGGCGATACCGCTGGTACTTTCGCGTACACGACCACGAAGTGAAGCCGCCTCCCCTGTCCGACGATCGATTGCCGCGGCTCGGTTGTCCCCCAGGCAAGCCCAGGCTCACCATCGTGAGCGCGCTGGCCCGCCAATCGCGAACCCGCGGTAGCACGATCCGAGCGAAGGATCGGCCGCGTCAGTCACCACCGCCGCCGTGTTTCGCGGCGATAACCGCATCCGCCGGTATCTCGTAGACCCGTACCGCTTCCCGCTTGCCGCGGATCCGGGTCTCGCCCATCGGGCGCAGCGCGACCCAGTCGGGGCCGATCCGGTCCTTCGTCGACGCCGAAATCAACAGGCTCGTGCCCAACGCCTTATTGAGATCGTCGAGGCGCGCCGCGACGTTCACGGTATCGCCATGCACCGTGTAGTGCAGCCGGTCGCGGGCGCCGACGTTACCGGCCACGACCGGCCCGGTATTGATGCCGATGCGGCAACGAAGGCACCGACCGACGAATCTGTCGCGTGCGACGCGCGCGCGGATACGAATACCCGCCTCAACGGCGCGGCGTGCGTGCCCGTCGACCGGCAGCGGCAGGTTGAAGACCGCGACGATGGCGTCGCCTTGGAACTGCGTGACAATGCCACCCTGCTGCTCGATGATCTCGCAGACGGCGGCGAAGTAGGCATTCAGCGTATCCACGACCTGTTGCGGCTGCAGCGATTCGGACAGGCGCGTGAAGTCCGCGATGTCGACGAACAGCACCGTCGCGTCGACCGATTGCGGATCGAGCCGACCCTTGTCGCGCAGCAGGGTCGACACGATTTCCCTGGGCACGTACTTGCCGAACAGATCGCGGATCAACTGGCGTTCGCGCAGACCCTCCACCATCTGGTTGAACGCCGCTGCGGCCTCGTCGAGCTCCTTGATGTAGCTGCCTGGCACCGCCTGGGTGTTGTCGAAGTCGAGATTGCGCACGCGCCGCGACTGCTCGGCCAGCAGCCTTACCGGCCGCGAGATTCGCCGCCCCAGCCACACGGCCAGCAGCAGTGCAAAGGCAATCACGGCCGCGCAGGCAACGATCGCCTGGAACAGGCGCTCGATCTCCTTGAGCACGTCCGATGCCTCGAGGTAGGTACCGATCAACCAGTCGCCACCGTAGCGATCGTCGCGGCGATAGACGAACACGTAGCTGTCGTCGCCGACGTCGATCGCATGCCCGGTGTCGGTAGCGAGCAGGCGGGAAACGCGGGTGTTGTGCAGCCGCCTATCCCAGATACTCATCAGCACCGGGTCTCCGGTTTCGCGTATCTCCGGCATCGGCCGCCAACGCGTGAGCCCGGGAAACCCGAACTGCAGCACCGGGTGGGCAACGACATAGCGGCGGTCTGCGAGGATAAACGCGTTTAGGCCGAAGTCGGACTCCAGGTTTCCGATCAACGCGGACAGGCTGGGCACGCCGACCTCGACGTTGACGAAGCCCCGGAACTGGCCGTTCCGATACACAGGATGGCGTCGCGTCAGCTGCGCGGCACCATACTCGTCGCGCCAGACTGGCCTGGTCCAGTACGCGCGCCCGGCACGCCCCGCCTCGGCGACGTACGACTGCCAGTGCGGATCCTCGGCGAGTCGCGCGAACACCGGAATCACCGTCGCTTGGTCGCGCTCGGCGGCGGTAACCGTGAGATCGTGCGCGACGAACGCGATCGCCGTGATCTGCGGCGTCGCCGCGAGCGAACCCGCCAGCAACGCGTAGAAACTGTCGACGTCCCGCGGATCGCTCTCGCCGCGCCCGATCGAGTCGGCGACGAACTGCCCCTGGCGTTCGGCGACATCGAGATGGATGCGCAGCTGATCGACGGCCGCGGACACCATGATCTCGGCCTTCTGGCGCAGCAGATCGACGGTATTGCGGTAACCGGTCCAGGTCGCGATCGCGATGACCAGGAGCACCGCCAACAGCACCAGCGCCCCGAGGATCGCCGCCAGCGCGGCCGACATCGGGGCGCGGTGTCCACCCGCCGTTCCGGCTGCCAGTTGTCGGCGGGGCGCGGTCGCCCGGTCTTCACTCATTCGTCTGCCCCAGTACATGCGCCGGGCCGCGGACCCGGCCCGGCAACGCTCGCCCGCCTGCAAACGGTCGACGACGCCGCAGGCCGGTCCGGCCGCACGCGCTGTCGCGCTCACCCCACCGGCGCACAGCCGCAACGCCACCCGGTTCCCACCGCCGGCGGAATCACCGACGCCAGGCGCTGGCGACGCCGGCGACCATGCTTTGTCCTACATTTAATACATTCTGGCGATATCTGTACGGAAAGAGGCGCCATCAGCGCCGCGGGGGCACGCTGACGAGCACGTCGAGGACGGCTTGGGTTCTGGTTTTTTGGCCCCGTGGCAAGGCTTTGCTCCGAACGTGGGCGACGTAGAGATTCGCAACCCTGACGTGATGGGACGCACCGGAACGCGACAGGCGAGACGTTGGCATGCGACAGCTTCTCAGAATGACGGCGGGCCTTGGCCGTACGGTAGTCGCGCTGCTCGCGATCATCACGGCGCTGTTTGCCTACCAGATCCCGGGCCTCAAGGTCCAGATCTCGGCAGAGAGCATGCTGCAGCGGCATTCGGCGGCGTGGGACTACTTTGCGTCGACCGTGCAGACCTTCGGCAGCGAAGACGTCGTAATCGTCGTGCTCCATGATGCCGAGCTCTTCGTCCCGGCCAAGCTCGACCGGGTGCGCGCGGCATTGCGTGAACTCCAGGGCCTTGCATTCGTCAGCGACACGTCGAGTCTGTTCGATGCACCGAACCTGAAGAGCGTCGACGGCGTCATCCATACCCGCCCGTTTCTCGACCCGCCACCGCAGTCGCCGGCCGTTACGGCCAGCCTGCTGGCCGATGCGACACGCAACCCCTTGGTGGTCGACAACCTGGTCTCGCGCAACGGCACGACGATGGCGGTCAACCTGTACCTGCACCCATCGGCCGTAGACCCCGGGTTCGACCGCCGGGTCACGGATGCCATCGAGCGGATCATCGCGCCGCTGCGAAACGACTTTGCCGACGTCTTCCAGATCGGCGCCGCGGCTATGCGCGCGGACCTCACGGACCGGATCCGCAGCGACCAACGCGTCTATTTGCCGCTCGCCGCGACGGTGCTGCTGCTGTCACTGGCCTTGACGCTGCGCCGTGCCAACGCCGCGCTGATCCCGCTGTGCACTGCCGGTCTCAGCGTCGTCTGGACACTGGGCTTCCTCGCCCTTGTCGACATCCCCGTCAACATCATGACCTCGATCGTCCCGGCGTTGGTCATCATCATCGGTTCTACCGAGGACATCCATCTGTTCACCGAGTACTCGGCGGGCATACGCGCCAACCTCGATCGCCGCGCCGCGATCGCGCGGATGGCCGACAAGATGGGGCTAGCCGTCGTGCTGACGTTCATGACGACGTATCTCGGATTCCTGTCGTTCGCACTCAGCGATATCGCGTTGATCTACCAGTTCGGCCTCGCGGCCTCGACCGGACTGCTGTTCAACTTCGTGATCACGATCGCCATCGTGCCGATACTCCTCGATCGCTTCGGCCACACCCGCACACTGTCGCACGGCAAGCGTGCCACCGAGCTGGCGTTCCAGCGCTGGGCCGTTGGATCGATGCTGTGGTCGCGCCGACACCGCGGCATGGTTTTTGCCGGCGCAACCGCACTTGCCGGCTTGTCGCTGGCGGCAGCGACCCAGCTGCGCATCAGCGACAGCTACCTGGATTACCTTGGCGAGCAGTCGACGCTGCGCGCACAGGCCGACCGCGTGCACGAGGACCTGTCCGGTGTCCACACTTTTTCGATCATCGTCGACGCGGGCATCGACAACAGCTTCCTGCAGGTCAAGTACCTGCGCGAGGTCGAACGCCTGCAGGCGCGGATAGACAGGCTGGGCGTGTTCGACCGCTCGTTCTCGTTTGCCGACTTCGTCAAGCTGCTGCATGGCGTCATGTCGGACGATCTTGATCACGAAGACCGCCTCCCCGCTTCCGACGATGTGCTGCGTGAGTACCTGCTGTTCATCAAACCGGACAGCGTTTCGGCATACGTCTCGCCAACGTACGACCGTGCGCGGATCCTCGTCCGCCACAACATCACGTCCTCAGACCGCCTGAATGCCGCCGTCACCGAACTCCAGGAACTCGTCTCCAGAGAGGCCGACCCGGCGTTGCGGATCGAGGTCACCGGCAAGTCGATACTGTCGAACCGGGCCGTAGCGGAAATGGCATGGGGACAGATGCGATCGCTGGCGCTGATCGGCTGCGTGATCTTCGGGATTGTCGCGATCCTGTTCGTCAGCGTGCGGGCCGGCGTGATTGCGCTGATCCCGAATCTGTTCCCGGTCATCACGCTGTTCGGCGTCATGGGGATCGCCGGCATACCGCTGAACGCCGGGACCAGCATGATTGCAGCGATCGCGCTTGGCATCTGTGTCGACGACACGATGCACGTGATGTCGCGTTTCCACGAGGAACTGCGCACACGCAAGAGCCGCAAGGGTGCGCTGACGGCGATGCTACGCGCCGAATCGACGCCGATATTCGCGACATCGATCGCGCTGGCGGCCGGCTTCCTCGTATTCGCGACGTCCAGTTTCGAGCCGGTCGTCGCGTTCGGCGTGCTCAGCGCGATGGTAATGCTCGTCGCACTGCTCGCGACCTTCATCCTGACCCCCCTGCTGCTGAGCAGCGCCGAGCTGCTCACGGTGTGGGACCTGCTGTCATGCAGGCTGCAGAACGAAGCCCTGCGCGGCTCCCCGCTGTTCGCCGGGATGTACGTCTGGCAGATCAAGAAACTGCTGCTCGCCAGCGAGGTTCGCCGCTTCGCCGCCGGTCAGCTCATCATCGAGGAAGGTACCGAGGGTGCCGAGATGTACGTTGTACTCGAAGGCAGCGTCGAGGCGCGCAAGCGGCGCGACGACGGCAGTGTCGACCACCTGCGACTGATGCGCAGCGGCGATCTGTTCGGTGAGGTCGCCCCGCTGTCGGGCTGCAGGCGCACCGCCGACGTCGTGGCGCGCGAAGACTGCCGCGTGCTGATCCTCAGCTGGCGACGCATCGAGCGCCTGACACACCTGTATCCGATTCTGGCGTTCAGGCTGTTCCGCAACCTGACCGGGATCATCGGCCGCCGACTGACCCAGACCAGCGAGTACCGGATCCGTGGCGCCGAGGACGCGGCCGCGACCAACGACCCGGCCGCGCCCTGACATCGGCGGCGGCCCGAGGCCGCAGTCGCGCGGTGGGCCGACTGCTGCGGCGCAACGGCCATGCCGAAGGCGCAGGCCGCGCGGCGAGATTCCCGATGACACCGGCCGCCATACGGCGGCCGGCGCGACCTGCGAGTCGACGGTCGCGGTCAGCGACCCACGTAACGCACGATGTCGGCGAGCTCCAGTTCGGCGTCACCGGCGATCTCCGGCAGCGGTTGCCAGGCCTGCGGCTCACCGCAGGGCGCGTCGCCTTCGGCGTGCCCGGCCTCGGTCAGGTAGCTCTTGCAGTTGAGCAGCATCGACCCGAACGTCCTCAACAGCAAGGCGGTACCGACCGGGCCCAGGTGCTGGCCACCGCCGACGTGCCCGGCCTCGCGCATCAGGTAGAAGAACAGCGGCGTGTGCTCCTCCAGCTTGGTCCTGGTCGCCGCGTCGATCTCGCCCCATCCCGGGATCCCGGCGAAATCCAGGTCCTGGTTCGGGTTGACGGGGATGCCCAGCGTGGCGACCGCATCGGCGATGTTCTGGCCGCTCGGCAGACCGAGCACGTAACCACGCAGCAGGTTACGAAATGCCAGCGAACGCTCGTTGTCGGTCGCGCGCTTGGACACGATGGGGTCCGGCAGGCGGATCAGCTCATCGACCAGGTGATGATCGAAGGCCTTGGTCATGACCGGCGTGATGCCGGGGTCGACCGGCAACAGGAAACGCCAGTCCGCGACCAGGTGTTGCGGTACCGGGCTGAAGCCGAGCGTACTGAAGCGCTCGTCGAAAAGCTCGACGACCGGCGTGGACTTGTTGACCGGGTAGTTCGAGCGCACCGTGACGTGACCGAAACGGTACGCGGCGACTGAGAACTCGACCGGCATCAGCGGACGATGGCACTTGTCGACGAGGTCGAAGAGCCCCTTAGGGTCGTAGTTGTTGTCACCGCCGTTGAAGGCCGCCGCGGCATCGCGCAGTGCCTGGTCGAGGTAGGCGAAAACGTCGGGATCGCTGATACGGCGCAGGAAATCGTTCCACACCACGTACTGGTAGTGGAAACGCGCCTGACGCTGCGCCTCCTCGAACGAGCGGCCGGCCATCAGGCAGTTGTGGAAGCGCACGAACAACAGCTGCATCTGCGAGACGAAGATGTTTTCGTCGTTGCGCGGGTCGCCGATCAGCGCGCGGCCCTCGTGATTGCGCGCGAGATCGTCGGGGTTGTCGGCGTGGCCGGTCAGCATCACGCCGGTGCCGTCGGCGCTGTACAGGTACGGCGAGGCCTCCGGCCCGAGGCCGTAGACGCAATCGAGGTCGAGCGATGCCGTGCGCAGGTTCGGCAGCTTCTCGACCTTGTGGTTGCTGTTGTCGGCACGCAGGTCTTCACCGTGCAGCGCCGTGGTCACGTCCAGCGTGACGTCGTGGTCGACGAACTGGGCAAAGAACGTGTACCCGGCCGGCACCGCCGACGGGCAGGCGTTGGCCTCGAGGCCACCGTCCATGACGCCGCCCGCGGCACCGAGCAGCGCCGCGATGCGTGCCGCCTCGGCCGGTGCGATCGACTCGCCGGGCACGTCAGAGACGTCGACGCCCCAGCTCTGCAGGTCTTCGAACATGACGCCGAAGCGCCCCAGTTCGGCATGCGAACAACCGCGTGCCTTGGATGTCCCGTGAATACATGGCTTCTTCATCGTGTGATACTCCCTAATCCGTTATCTCAGAATCCCGACGGTGCCGCCTCGCGGCCACGCGCGACCGGACGCCGGCGTAAGGCTGTGGGTCGGTTGCGACGCGGCGGACCGAGGCGGGCGGTGATCGATCGCCCGGCGCCCACGACAAGAATGGCCAATACGCCCACGATCCAGATGTGCATATTCACGTTTGCCGTGTCGAGTTTTCACGCCACCGACCGCGCGCTACCAAGGCCGGTCTGCCGCTGCCGCGCTCGCGGCTGAACCACCGACGCCGGCCGAAAGGGTCGGAATGGACGCAGAGCGCGGGAATTAGTGGTGCCGCGAGGTTCCGGGTAGAGTTGACGGATGTGCGAACTGTTTGCGATGTCCAGCCTTTTCCCGACCAGCATCAGCTTCTCGCTGGAGCGGCTGACCCGGCGCGGCGGCGCCGAGGGCCCGCACCGCGACGGCTGGGGCGTGGCCTTCTACACCGGGCGCGACGCGCTGCTGCTGCGTGAGGCCGGTGCGGCCAGCGAGAGTGAACTGGTGCGCCACATCGAGCGTCACGGCCCACCCAGCGAGTGCGTGATCTCGCATATCCGGCTCGCGACGTTCGGCGGTCGAACGCTGGCCAACACCCAGCCGTTCAGCCGTGAACTCGGCGGTTGCATGCACACCTTCGCCCACAACGGCGACCTCGAAGGCATTCACACGCACCTGCCGGCGACCGGTAGCCGCTTCGCGCCGATCGGCGAGACCGATTCCGAGTGGGCGTTCTGCCGCCTGCTCGACCGCCTCGCCGCGTTGTGGGACCAGCGCACCGACGACGTCCCGCCACTCGAGGAACGGCATGCGGTGATCGACGACTACGCGACGACGTTGCGTACGCTGGGTCCCGCCAACTTTCTCTATGCCGACAGCCATACGCTGTTCGTGCATGCCGACCGCCGGATCGACATCGACAGCGGCGCACCCCTGCCGGGTGTCTACCTGCTGGAACGCAGCTGCCACGAGGAGGTGCCGGACCTCGCGGCCTCGGGCGTGATCCTGAAGACCGCGCGCCAGGCACTGACGCTGATCGCTAGCGTCCCATTGACCGACGAACCGTGGCGCGCACTGGCGACCGGCGAGGTGCTGGCGATCGAGAACGGCGCGGTACGCTAGCCTGCGTGTAGCATGTGTGTTCGGAGATCCCGCGGTCGTCGCAGCCATTGTGGCGCCGGCTCGCAGCGAAAGTCATGGCCGGCGCCTTGGCTTGAGCGACAGCCAAGCCACAGCAGGCGAGAAACCGCGGGATTCCGAATCGAACGGCGCCGGTTACAAACGACAACGTCCGGTGCTTCGCACAAACCGACTGCATCCACCGTAATGGCAGGTACATGCGGGGTTTGCGCTGTTCGGCTCGCGCAGCACGCAGGCTAGCCATCCGCACAGCGCGGGCGGGGCCCACGCATACCGCGGGACGTCGCCCAGACCGACAGCGCCGCCGGCATCGCCCGACGTCTGCGAGCGCGCGACCGGTGCCGACGCGTGGCGACGGGTCAGGTCAGGGTTCGACGCACGGCCTCGCGCCAGCCCTTGATCAGCTGCTGGCGGGTGCCCGGCTGCATGTCGGGCTCGAAGCAGTGCTGCAGCGCCCAGGCGCTGCTGAAACCGTCTTCGTCCGGCCAGACCCCGGCATGCATGCCGGCAAGCCAGGCGGCACCGAGCGCCGTGGTCTCGAGGACGCGCGGCCGGTGTACGCGGCGCTGCAGGATGTCGGCGAGGCGCTGCATCGTCCAGTCCGACGCCACCATGCCGCCGTCGACGCGCAACGGTGCCTCCGATGACACCCGGTAATCGGCATCCATGGCCTCGAGCAGATCCAGGGTCTGGTAGCACACCGATTCCAGCGCCGCCTTCGCGAACTCATTGGGCCCGGTGGCGCGCGTGATGCCGAAAATCGTGCCGCGGGCGTTGGCGTCCCAGTGCGGTGCACCGAGACCGACGAAGGCCGGTACGAGGTAGACGTGCTGGTTCGGATCCGCGGCCGCGGCCATCGCTCCCGACTGCGCGGCGTCGTCGAGCACCTTGAGGCCGTCGCGCAGCCACTGCACCGCCGCACCGGCGACGAATATCGAACCCTCCAGGGCATAGGTGGTCTTGCCGCGCAACCGGTAGGCGATCGTACTGACTAGGCGGTTCTGTGAGCGGACGAGTTCATCGCCGGTGTTCAGCACGGCAAAGCAGCCGGTGCCATAGGTCGACTTGATCGTGCCGCGCTCGAAGCAGGCCTGTCCGATCAGGGCCGCCTGCTGGTCCCCGGCAACGCCGCGGATCGCGATCGGCGCGCCGAACAGCTCGGGACTGGACTCGCCGAAGTCGTCGGCGCAGTCCTTGACTGCGGGCAACAGCGACGCCGGAATGTTCAGGATCTCGAGCAATTCGTCGTCCCAGGCATTGCGCTCGATGTTGTAGAGCAGCGTGCGCGACGCGTTGCTGGCGTCGGTGACGTGTGCCTTGCCGCCGGTCAGGCGCCATAGCAGAAAGCAGTCGACCGTGCCGAATGCCAGCTTGCCGGCCTCTGCCTTCTCGCGCGCACCCGGCACGTTGTCCAGCAACCAGGCCACCTTGGTACCCGCAAAATAGGGATCGAGCAGCAGGCCGGTCTTGCCGCTGAACGTCGCCTCGAGGCCCTGCGCCTTCAACTGATCACACAAGGGTGCGGTACGCCGGTCCTGCCAGACGATCGCCCGGTGGATCGGCCTGCCGCTGTCGCGGTCCCAGATCAGGGTGGTCTCGCGCTGGTTGGTGATACCGATCGCGGCGATGTCGCCGGCTGCGAGAGCGGCCTTGTCGAGGGCCTCGCGCACGGTGGCGACCGTCGTTTGCCAGATGTCCTCGGGATCGTGTTCGACCCAGCCGGAGTCGGGGAAATGCTGGGTGAACTCCTGTTGCCCGGTCGCGACGATGCGATAATCGCCGTCGAACACGATCGCCCGCGAACTGGTCGTGCCCTGGTCGATGGCGACTACGTGGTTTGTCATTGCAGTGTCCCCGTGCTCATACCCATTTCCAGATCGCCGCCGCGAGCGCCAGCGAGACCACGACCGCCCAGGTCAGGGGCATGCCAAAGAAGAACAGCCACAGTATGTGGACGTAGGCCGCGGCCAGCAGCGAGATGAACAGGCGGTCGCCGCGCGTGGTGCGCAGGCCGAGGATGCCGTCGCGCGCGTTGCCGCCGGGGCGTCGGATCTCGAGTACGGTCATCAACACCAGCAGACCGGCGATGATCGCGAAAAACGTCGCGGTCTGCCAGGTCCAGGCCATCCACGACAGGCCCATCTTTACACCCTCCCCAGGGCGAAGCCCTTGGCGATGTAGTTGCGCACGAAGAAGATCACGATCGCTCCGGGGATCATCGTCAACGTCCCGGCGGCCGCGAGCAGTCCGAGCTCGTAGCCCGACGAGCTCGCCGTGCGCGTCATCACGGCTGCGATTGGCTTGGCATCGACCGAGGTCAGTGTCTTCGCCAGCAGCAGCTCGACCCACGAAAACATGAAGCAGAAGAACGCCGCGACCCCGATACCCGCGGCTATCGTCGGCAGGAAGATCTTGCCGAAGAACTTCCAGAACGGGTAGCCGTCGATGTAGGCGGTTTCATCGAGCTCCTTCGGCACGCCGGACATGAAACCCTCGAGGATCCAGACAGCGAGCGGGATGTTGAACAGGCAATGCGCGAGCGCGACGGCGATATGCGTGTCGAACAGGTTGAGTGCCGAATACAGCTGGAAGAACGGCAGCGCAAACACGGCCGCCGGCGCCATGCGATTGGTCAGCAGCCAGAAGAACAGGTGCTTGTCGCCGAGAAAGCGATAGCGCGAGAAGGCGTAGGCCGCCGGCAGAGCGACACTGACCGAGATCACGGTATTGATGCAGACGTAGATCAGCGAATTGATGTAACCGCTGTACCAGGTCGGATCGGTGAAGATCGCGCGGTAATTGTCGAGCGTGAACTCCTGCGGGACCAGGCTGAACGTGCCGAGTATCTCGTTGGTCGTCTTGAACGACATGTTTAGCAGCCAGTAGATCGGCAGCATCAGGAAGACGATGTACAGGAACGGGACGATCCACTTGAATCGACTGTTGCCGCGCGCAGCCATCAGCGATCCTCCCCGCGTGTCATGACCGTATAGAAGATCCACGAGAACAACAGGATGATCAGGAAGTAGATCAGGCTCATCGCCGCCGCCGGGCCGAGATCGAACTGGCCGAGTGCGATCTTGACCAGGTCGAGCGACAGCAGCGTCGTCGAGTTGCCCGGACCGCCGCCGGTCAACACGAACGGCTCGGTATAGATGTTGAAGCTGTCCATGAAGCGCAGCAGCACGGCGATCGTCAGTACGTGCTTGAGCTTGGGCAACTGGATGTAACGGAACACCGCCCAGGCGCTCGCACCATCGATGCGCGCGGCCTGGTAGTAGGCATCAGGGATCGAACTCAGGCCCGCGTACGACAGCAGCACGACCAGCGACGTCCAGTGCCAGACGTCCATCGCGATCAGCGTCGCCCACGCTGAAAACGGCTGCCGCGTGAAATTATAGTCGAAGCCCATCGCGTTCAACGTCTTGCCGAGCAGGCCGATGTCCGGCAGCGCGAAGATGTTCCACATCGCACCGACGACGTTCCACGGTATCAGCAGCGGCATTGCCATCAACACGAGGCACACGGACGCCCAGAACCCACGGCGCGGCATCGCCAGCGCGATGGCGACGCCGAGCGGCACCTCGATCGCCAGGATGATGAACGTGAACTGCAGCTGGCGCAGCAATGAATCGTGGAAGCGCTCGGACGAAAGGACCTCCTCGAACCACTTCATACCTTCGAAGAAGAACAGGTTGTCGCCGAACGTCTCCTGAACCGAGTAATTGACGACCGTCATCAGCGGTATGACCGCGTTGAAGGCGACCAGGACCACGACCGGGGCCACCAGCAACCATGCCTTCTGATTCGTAGTCTTGGCACTCATGTTTCAGGTTCTCATTCGAAGAGCCAACTGTCCGCGTAGACCCGGGTGTACGCGGGGTCGAAACGAATCGCCGCCCGACCCTCCGGCACCGGCATACCCTCCGGCACCAGCGCACGCACCCGATGGCCGGCGAAATCGGTCTCGACGATGTGGTTACGCCCGGTGTCGCGGACAGCGACGATGTCCACCGGCAGTCCCTCGTCGACGTCGACGAAGGACACGAACTCCGGCCGCACGCCGAGCTCCAGCGCTGCGTCGCCGTGCGGTGGGGTCTTCGGTGCGTCTTCGATCGCAATCGCATGGCCGGCGACGCGTGCAACGCTGTCGGCGAGCTCGCAGGGCATCAGGTTCATGCCCGGCGAACCAATGAAATGGCCGACGAAGGTGTGCCGCGGGCGCTCGAACAGCTCCACCGGAGTCCCCTGCTGCACCACCCATCCCTCGTGCATGACGACGACCTGGTCGGCGAAGGTCAGCGCCTCGGTCTGATCGTGGGTCACGTAGATCATCGTCGTCTTGACCCGTTGATGCAGTTCCTTGAGCTTCGAGCGCAGCTTCCACTTCAAGTGTGGATCGATGACCGTCAACGGCTCGTCGAACATGATCACGTTGACGTCCTCGCGGACCAGGCCGCGGCCGAGCGAGATCTTCTGCTTGCCGTCTGCCGTCAGACCCGCCGCCTTCTGCTTCAGCATCGCGGTCAGGTCGGTCATGTCCGCGACCGCGCGCACCCGCGCATCGACGTCGTTCTCCGGCACCCCGCGATTGCGCAGCGGAAATGCCAGGTTGTCGTAGACGGTCATCGTGTCGTAGACCACCGGGAACTGGAAGACCTGTGCGATCTGGCGCTGTTCCGGCGATTTGTCGGTGACCTCGACATCGTCGAACAGGATGCTGCCTTCGGACGGCGTGAGCAGACCGGAGATGATGTTGAGCAGCGTGGTCTTGCCGCAACCTGACGGCCCGAGCAGCGCGTAAGCACCGCCGTCCTCCCAGACCAGGTCGACCTTCTTCAGCGCGTAATCGGCGTCACCCGCCGGGTGGGCCAGGTAACTGTGTCGCAGATCGCGCAGTTCGATGCGTGCCATCGAATCTTCCTTAGGCGCGCATCGTCGCAACGGTCTCGCCCTGCGGCGAGAACAGCATCGAATGATCGACGTCGATCTTGAAACGCGCCGTTTCACCGACGCCGAACGCCCGGACCCCGTGAGCGAGCGAGACCCAGGGCCGCCCTTCCAGATCGAAATGCACCATCGACTCCGATCCCGAGATCTCCGCGACCTGCACCCGGCCCTCGATGACGGCGCCGTCACCCGCACCGTCGTGCGGCTGCACGTGATGGGGCCGGACACCGAGTTCGTACTCGCCGTCGCCGAGATCACGGAACGCCCCGTAGACCCGCCAGTTCGCGCCATGCGATGTCTGCAAACGTTCGCCCGTCTTGGTCACTGGGATCAGGTTGATCGGGGGATCGGAAAACACGCTCGCGGTCTGCTTGTCCACCGGGTGCCGATAGACATCGCCGGTCGGCCCGAACTGGGTGATGCGTCCTTCGTGCAACGCCGCCGTGTACCCGCCCAACAGCAGCGCCTCCGAGGGCTCGGTCGTCGCATAGACGACGGTGCGTTCGCGCGCCGCAAACAATCGCGGCAGCTCGTCGCGCAGTTCTTCGCGCAGCTTGTAGTCGAGGTTCGCCAGCGGCTCGTCGAGCAGAACGAGGTCGGAATCCTTGACCAGCGCCCGTGCCATCGCGCAGCGCTGCTGCTGGCCACCGGACAACGCCGACGGCTTGCGCTTGAGAAACGGGCCGAGGCGCAGCAGATCGGCGACGGTCTCGACGCGTTTTCTGATCTCCGCGCGAGCCAGCCCGGAGAGCCGCAGCGGCGACGCGATGTTGTCGAAAACCGACATGTTCGGGTAGTTGATGAACTGCTGGTAGACCATCGACACGTTGCGTTTCTGCACCGCGACCCCGGTCACGTCGTCGCCGTTGAACAGGATGCGGCCGGACGACGGTTGCACAAGGCCCGCCATCAGTCGCATCAGCGTGGTCTTTCCGGACAGTGTCGTCCCCAGCAGGATGTTGAAACCGGCAGGCACGAGCTCCACGGTCGTGTCGTAGATGTGCGTCTGGCCATCCACGATCAGCGACACGTTCTTCAGCGTCAGGGACATGCTGTCTCCTTGCTCGGTTCTGCGAAACGGACCGGGCACTGCCGCCGCAGAGCCGGGGCCCCGCGCACAGACTCCTCGGCGGGACGCCGTTGTCTGGCCGTCGTCGCGGCACACCGGGCGCGTCGCGCGCCCGGTGTGCCCTACCGCTGCGCCGTCAGTTCGACCAGCGCTTGATCAACTCGTCGTAGGCGACGGTCTCGCCCTGCGGTTTCTCGTTCGCCAGCTTGGCCTTGGCGCCACCCTTGCCGAGCCAGTCAGCGACCGACCGCTCGTCGTTGAGACGCGGACCGCAGCCACCGTACACCTCGGCTCGTTCGTCGGCCCTCTGCATACGGGCCATGACCTGGTCCATCTCACCGGCGAGCCGGTCCATGGCCTGCTGCGGTGTAAACGCGCCGGAGTTGACGTCGCCGATGTTCTGCCACCACAGCTGCGCCAGTTTCGGATAGTCCGGCACGTTGATGCCGGTCGGCGACCACAACACGCGGTCGGGCGAGCGATAGAATTCGACCAGGCCGCCGAGCTTCGGCGCACGCTCGGTGAATGACGCGTGATTGATAGTCGAATCGCGGATGAACGTCAGGCCGACGTGCGACTTCTTCGTGTCGAGGGTCTTCGACGTAACGAACTGCGCGTACAGCCATGCCGCTTTGCGCCGATCGACCGGCGTCGACTTGAATAACGTCCACGAACCGGCATCCTGGTAGCCAAGCTTCTGACCCTTCTCCCAGTACGGGCCGTGCGGCGACGGTGCCATGCGCCACTGCGGGTTGCCGGCATCGTCGACGGTGTTGTTGCCGTCGGACTTGGGCTTCACCATCGACGCGGTGAACGCCGTGTACCAGAAGATCTGCTGCGCGACGTTACCCTGCGACAGCGCTGGCAGCGACTGGTAGAAGTCGTAGTCGGCCGCGCCCGGCGGTGCATATTTGCGCAGCCACTCGTCCCACTTGCGGATCGCGTAGACCGCGGCCGGACCATTCGCACCACCGCCGCGCGTCACCGACGCGCCGGCGGGGTTGCACGAACCCTCTTCCATGCGGATGCCCCACTCGTCGATCGGCACTCCGTTCGGCAACCCCTTGGATCCGGCCCCGGCCATCGACAGCCAGGCGTCGGTCATGCGCCAGCCGAGGTCCGGTGCGCGCTTGCCGTAGTCCATGTGCCCGTAGACCCGGACACCGTCGATCTCCTTGACGTCTTCGGAAAAGAACTGCGCGATGTCCTCGTAGGCCGACCAGTTCACCGGCACGCCGAGCTCGTAACCGTACTTGTCCCTGAAGCGTTTCTTGAGGTCGGGGCGGTCGAACCAGTCCTTGCGGAACCAGTACAGGTTCGCGAACTGCTGGTCGGGCAGCTGGTACAGCTTGCCGTCCGGGCCCGTCGTGAACGACTTGCCGATGAAGTCGTCGACGTCGAGCCGCGGATTGGTCACGTCCTTGCCCTCGCCGGCCATCCAGTCACTGAGGTTGACCGCGAGCTGCAGCCGCGAATGGGTGCCGATCAGGTCGGAATCGTTGATGTAGGCGTCATAGAGATTGCGCTTGGTCTGCATCTGCGTCTGCACCGCCTGGACCACTTCGCCCTCGCCGAGCAGCTGGTGATTGACCTTGATGCCGGTGATCTCCTCGAACGCCTTGGTCAAGGTCTTCGACTCGTACTCGTGGGTCGGGATGGTCTCCGACAGCACGTTGATCTCCATGCCCTTGAACGGCGCGGCCGCCTTGGCAAACCACGCCATCTCATCCATCTGTTCCTGTTTCGACAACACCGAGGGCTGGAACTCGTTGTCGATCCATTTCTTCGCCGCGTCCATGTCGGCATGGGCGGCGCCGCCCAGCGCGAGCGATGTCACAAGGGACATCGCGACCGCCAGCTTGCGATGACTGAGCATGGTGTCTCTCCTTCGGGTGATGGGCTGTTGTTGTGATGCTGCAGGCGCAATCTAAACGAAATCAAACGAATGTCAAACGAAATGACGGGGATTAGTTATTCAGGGATTCGGAATCTTGCGGTATTCGCATCTGCCAATCTCGAGGCCGCGGGACGAGTCGCATCCACTGCCCAAAATGGCCGGAGCCGGCGCGCCTGACGGCGCGCCTGGCCGGGGGACGCCGAAACGGCGCCGGCGGGCCCCGACATTCTTCGTTTGCGAAAATGTCTTTGCAAAACGAAAGAGATACGAAATAATACGAACGAGTTGCCGAACGACGCGCGGCGCGCGAGGTTGCCATGCAGGGGCTGAGCCCACGACAGACCGAGATCGTCAAGCTGGCCCGCGGCACCGGCCGGGTCACGGTCGACGACCTGGTGACGCGTTTCGAGGTCACGCCGCAGACCATTCGCAAGGACCTCAACGAGCTGTGTGATCTCGGCGTGCTGCAACGCTTTCACGGCGGCGCGATGTTCGCCGCCGGCGTCGCCAACGTCGGCTACGAGAGCCGCCGGCACATCTCGTCCGACGCCAAGCGCCGGATCGGCGAACGCACCGCCCAGCTCATCCCCAACAACTGCTCGCTGTTCATCAACATCGGCACGACGACCGAGGAGGTCGCGCGCGCGCTGCACGCCCATCACGGCCTGATGGTCATCACCAACAACCTGAACGTCGCGCAATTGCTGCGCGGATACGCCAATATCGAGGTCATCGTCGCCGGCGGCGTGTTGCGTCATACCGACGGCGGTATCGTCGGCGAGGCCACGGTGGACTTCATACGCCAGTTCAAAGTGGACTTCGCCGTCCTCGGCGTGTCCGGCATCGACACCGACGGTGCACTGCTCGATTACGACTTTCGCGAGGTCAGCGTGTCGCGGGCCATCATGGCGGCCAGCCGCCGTGCGATCCTGGTCGCCGACGCGATGAAGTTCTCGCGCTCGGCGCCGGTGCGCGTCGGCCACATCTCTGACGTCGACTACCTGGTAACCGATCAGTGGCCGGAGCCCGGCGTCGCTCGTATCTGCGCCGACAACGACGTCAGCGTGGAACTCGCCCAGTCGGTCGACGGAGATCCGCCGACGTGACCGAGACCCGCGCCGATACCGCCGGCCTGGACCGCGCGTCCGGCCTGCAACGGCTCAGAGCTACGACGCCGTTCGACATCCTGGTCATCGGCGGCGGCGCCACCGGACTCGGTATCGCCGTAGACGCCGCCACACGCGGCCTGTCGACCGCGCTGGTCGAGCGCGACGACTTCGCCAAGGGCACATCATCGCGGGCGACCAAGCTCGTGCACGGCGGCGTGCGCTACCTCGCCCAGGGCAACGTGAGCCTGGTCAGGGAGGCACTCAGGGAACGCAAAGCGGTACTCGACAATGCCCCTCACCTCGCCCAGCCGCTGTCGTTTCTGATGCCGGCGTTCGGTCTCAAGGGCCGCCTGTGGGACAAGTTCTTCTACGGCACCGGCCTGAAGCTCTATGACGTGCTGGCCGGCAGCCAGGGGCTGGGCGCGACACGCCTGTTGAACCGCACGCAGACACTGGCGACGCTGCCGGGCGTCCGCGCAGACAGGCTCGCCGGCGCGATTCAGTACTGGGACGGCCAGTTCGACGACGCCCGTTTCGCCGTCGCGCTGGCACGCACCGCCGCCAGCCACGGCGCGACTGTCGTCAATCACTGCCCGGTCGTCGGCCTGCTGCACGACGGCGAACGGGTCAGCGGTGCCATCGTCAACGACGCCGAGTCCGGTCAACGCATCACCGTGCAGGCACGCTGCGTCGTCAATGCCACCGGCGTCTGGGTCGACGAGCTGCGGCACATGGAGGACCAGCACCGACAACGCATGGTCACACCGAGCCAGGGCATCCATCTGGTCGTCGACCGCGAGTTCCTGCCGGGGGACAATGCGCTGCTGGTGCCCAAGACCGACGACGGCCGCGTGATGTTTGCGGTGCCGTGGCTCGGCAAAGTGATCCTGGGAACGACCGACACACCGCGTGACCGTATCGAGGTCGAGCCGACGCCGTTGGTCGACGAGGTGGCCTTCATACTCGGCGAGGCCGCGAAGTATCTCGCCCGCGCGCCATCGGTTGGCGACGTGCGTTCGATCTGGGGCGGCGTCAGGCCGTTGGTGACGCCGCCGAACGCGGACACCAGCAACACCAAGAGCTTCTCGCGCGAGCACGTGATCGTCGTCGACGCGTCCGGCCTCGTGACCGTGACCGGCGGCAAGTGGACGACCTACCGGGCGATGGCCGAAGACGTCGTCGACCGCTGTATCGACGCAGGCCTGGTGCAAACGCGCACGCCGTGCCGCACCGCCACGCTACCGTTGGTCGGTGCGCCATCCGCCGCCACCACGAAGATCGCGGATGCGCCGGGCGCCCACCTGTACGGCACCGACGCCGACCGGCTCGACGACCTGCCCGGCCACGATCGCGAACTCGGCATGGGCCTGACCGAGGCCATGGTCCGCTTCGCCGTGCGCGAAGAATCGGCGAGGACAGTCGAGGACGTCCTCGCCCGCCGCGCGCGGATACTGTTCCTGGATGCCGCGATGGCCGGCGAGCTGGCACCCGAGGTCGCGCAGATCATCGGTGACGAGTTGCCCGGCGGCGACGCGGGCCTGCAGTCATTCGTCGAGCTGAGCCGCCGCTACCTGACCGTGCCCACGCCCGACGCGGCTCATTCGTCGATCGCCATGCGATAACGCCTGATCAGGCTGGCCGTCGACGAATCGACACCCGGCGAGCACGTGATCCGGCGAAAATCGGCAAGGATGTTGCCGGCCAGCTGCTTGCCGAGCTCGACGCCCCACTGGTCGAACGAGTCGACACCCCAGACCACACCCTGGACGAAGACCTTGTGTTCGTACAGCGCGATCAGCGCGCCGAGCACACGTGGCGTGACCCTGTCGACGACGATCATGTTGCTCGGCCGGTTGCCCGGAAACACACGGTGCGCTACCAGTTCCGCAATGCGGCCGGCGTCGACGTCGCCGGCCTCGAGTTCGGCCCGCGCCTCGTCCGCGGTGCGGCCGCGCATCAACGCCTGGGCCTGCGCCAGGCAGTTGGCTACCAGCTTGTCGTGGTGCCCCCCCAGATCGTGGTGGCTGGCCAGCGGCAGGATGAAATCCGTCGGAATCAGCCGCGTTCCCTGGTGGATCAGCTGGAAGAAGCTGTGCTGGGCGTCGGTGCCCGGTTGGCCCCAGATCACCGGCCCGGTGGCATAGTCGACCGCGTCACCGTCGCGGGTCACGCGCTTGCCGTTGCTCTCCATGTCGACCTGTTGCAGGTAGGTCGGCAGATACTGCAGGTTCTGGTCGTACGGGATGATCGCTTGGGTGTCGGAACCGCCGAAGTTGTTGTACCAGATCCCCAGCAGCGCGAGCACGATCGGCATGTTGTGCTCGGGCGCCGCCTCGACGAAGTGCTCGTCCATGTCGTGCGCGCCGGCCAGCAGCTCTTCGAAGCGGTCCATGCCGACCGCCAGTGCGATCGGCAGCCCGATTGCCGACCACAGCGAATAGCGACCGCCGACCCAGTCCCAGAACTCGAACATGTTGTGCGGATCGATTCCGAACGCCGCGACCGCGTCGCGGTTGGTCGACACGGCAACGAAATGCCGCGCGATCGCGGCCTCGTCGTGCAGCGCGTCGAGACACCAGGCCCGTGCCGACTCGGCATTTGTGATCGTCTCCTGGGTCGTGAAGGTCTTGGAGGCGATGACGAACAGGGTCGTGGCCGGATCGAGACCGTCCAGCGTCTGCATCAGGTGGGCGGCGTCGATGTTGGACACGAAGTGCACGCGCAGGTCGTTCCGCTGATAGGGCCGCAGCGCCTCGCAGGCCATCTTCGGCCCGAGACTGGACCCGCCGATGCCGATGCTCACGACATCGCTGATGCGCCGACCGGTGTGACCGAGCCAGCGGCCGTGCCTGACGTCGTCGGAGAACGCCCGCATGCGCGATAGCACCGAACGGATGCCCGGCATGACCTCCTCGCCATCCTCTTCGTAGCGGCGATTGCCGAGGTTGCGCAATGCCATGTGCAACACCGCGCGCCCCTCGGTGTTGTTGACCTTGTCGCCACGCAGCAGGCGGTTACGCCAGGAGTCCAGATCCGCCTCGCGCGCCAGCGCCATCAGCAGCCGCATCGTCTCTGCGGTGATCAGGTTCTTCGAGTAGTCGACATGGAGCCCGCAGGCCTCCAGGCTGAAGCGCGCGCAACGCTCCGGATCGTCGTCGAACAGGTCGCGCATGCGCAGCCGGTCGATATCGGACCAATGGGCCTGTAGGGCGGCCCAGGCCGGGCCATGGCTGATCAGGGACATGTTCGGAGCTACCAACTCGCGGGCGTGTCAGCTGTCGGATCTTACGGCAGTTTCGCTGCAGATTTGTCGGAGTATATCAACGCCAACGCGTAAACTGTCCGGCACACAGCCATGCATTGGAGTTAGAGGACATGAGCGACCCTTTCATCGACGCCTGCGTCAAGCACGACAAGGCCCTGCGCGGCCGCGTCAAGCTGCTTGGCCAGCTGCTCGGCGACGTCATCAGCAGACAGGCAGGCGCCGACGTCCTGCGCACCGTCGAACGCCTGCGCAAGGGCTTCATCCAGCTGCAGAACAAGCCCGATGCGATTCGCCTCGGCCGCCTGAAGAAGCTCATTGCGTCGCTGTCGCCGGACGCGTTGCGACCCGTCATCCGTGCCTTCAGCATCTATTTCCAGCTCGTCAACACCGCCGAGGAGAGCTTCCAGCACCGTCAACGACGCCGGGTCGCGGCCAAGGGCGGCGCACTGTGGAAGGGCTCGTTCGACGCCTGCCTGCGCGACCTGCGCCGCTGGGGCGTCACCCCTGACGAGCTCCAGGACCTGTTCGAAGACGTGCGCTACATGCCGGTGTTCACGGCACACCCGACCGAGTCGAAGCGGCGCTCGATCCAGCTGCAGCTGCGGCGCATTTTCGAGAGCAACGATGCCCTCGACGCGCCGCCGAGCTACATGGACCACGAGGAAATCCACACCCGCGACCTGCATACCCATATCCAGACGCTGTGGAAGACCGACGAGGTGCGACCGTCGCGCCCGGACGTGCGCCACGAGATCCGCATGGGCATGCACCATTTCAAGGGCTCGCTGTTCGACGCGATCCCGGTCGTCTACGCACGGATCGAGCGCGCGATCGAGCGCGCCTACCACGATCATCCCGACTACCGCGGCATCGATGTCCCGGCGATGATCCGCTTCGGCAGCTGGATCGGCGGCGATCGCGACGGCAACCCCAACGTGACCGCAGAGACCACGCGCGAGGCGTTGCTGACCCAGCATCAGACAATCCTGCGCGCCTATATCGAACGGACCCGGGGGCTGGTCGGGATCCTCACGCATTCACAGGCGTTCTGTGCCCCGTCGACCGGATTCGAGTCCAGCCTGCTGCAAGACGATGCCTACCGCGAGCGCTTCGACGACGACTGGCCGGCGCGTTTTCCCGAGGAGCCCTACCGGCGCAAGCTCTACATCATGGACCTGCGCCTGCGCCAGACCGAGCAACGCTGTGCCGCACTGCTCGCCGGCGAGACGCCGCGGGCCGATGTCGACGGCTACCGCAACGAGACCGAGTTCCTGCACGATCTCGAACTGATCCGCCACTCGCTGATCAGCCACGGCGACGCCGATGCGGCGAATGCGGAACTGCTCGATCTCATCCGCCTGGTGCGCACCTTCGGTTTCTACCTCGCGCGGCTCGATATCCGCCAGGAGTCGACGGTGCATGCCGAGGCCGTGGCCGACGTGCTCGCGGCGCTCGGCATCCACGACGACTACCCGACGCTCGACGAAACGGCGAGGCTCCGGCTGCTCGGCGAGCTGATCGACGACCCGCCTCGGCTGCCCGACGATATACGCTTGGCAGACATGACGCGCGAGGTGCTGGCGGTGCTCGACGTGGTCCGCGAGATGCAGGACGCGATCAGCCCACGCGTCATTGGCCGCTACGTGATCTCGATGGCGCACCAGGCCTCCGACGTGATGCACGTGATGTTTCTGGCCAGTCTGGCCGGCCTCGCCGGACGCCAGGACGGGCGATTCACCTGTCGCATCGGCGTGTCGCCGCTGTTCGAGACCATCCACGACCTCGAGCGCATCGACCCGGTGATGTCGGAGCTGCTCGATCATCCTGTCTATCGCCGCCTGCTCGACAAGCACGCGACGCTGCAGGAGGTGATGCTCGGCTACTCCGACTCAGCGAAAGACGGCGGCATCGTCGCCTCGGCGTGGCTGCTGTATCGCGCGCAGCAGAAGGTCATCGCGATCGGCAAGGAACGCGGTATCCGTATCCGCCTGTTCCACGGCCGTGGCGGAACCATCGGCCGCGGTGGCGGACCGACGCACGACGCGATCCGCTCACAGCCGGCCGGCACGCTGCTCGGCCAGATCAAGTTCACCGAGCAGGGCGAGGTGCTGTCGTACAAGTACAGCAACCCGGAAACGGCCGTGTATGAGCTGACAATGGGCCTGTCCGGCGTCGTCAGCGCGAGTATCGGGATGATCCGCAAGGTCAAGCCGGACCAACGGCACTTTCACAGCAACATGGCGGTGCTTGCCGAAAAAGGTGAAGCGGCCTACCGCGACCTCACCGAGAATACACCGGGTTTCCTCGACTACTTCTACGAGGCGACACCGGTCGCGGAGATCGGGCTGTTGAACATCGGCTCGCGCCCGTCGCACCGTGCCAGGGGCGATCGATCGAAGTCGTCGGTGCGGGCGATCGCGTGGGTGTTCGGTTGGGCCCAGGCGAGGCAGACGCTGCCGGCCTGGTACGGCATCGGCAGCGCGCTCGACAGCTGCTGCACGCAGGAGAAGACGCGTCTCAAGGTGCTGCGCACGATGTACCGCGACTGGCCGTTCTTCCGTGCGTTGCTCAGCAACACTCAGATGGCGCTGTTCAAGTCACGCATGGACATCGCCCGCGAATACGCAGAGTTGTGCCAGGATCAAGCGACCTGCATGGGCGTCTTTGCGAAAATCGAACGCGAGTACCGCTTGACGAAGAAGTGGATCCGCAAGATCGCCGAGGTCGACGAGCTGCTCGACGACAACCCGCTGCTCAAGACGTCATTGGCGCGGCGCGATCCCTACCTCGATCCGCTCAATCACATACAGCTCGAGTTGATCACGCGCTATCGAGACCCGTACACCCGCGAACTCGACCGCGAAGCGAGCCTCGACCCTCTGCTGCGTACGATCAACGCGATTGCCGGCGGCATGCGCAACACCGGGTGAGCGTGATGCGCCGCGATCAGCGGCTGAAGTCGATATTGTCGATCAGCCGTGCCCTGCCGAGGTAGGCCGCAGCGAGAACCACCAGCTCGCGCTCACCGGGTCCCGGTTCGGCGAGATCGCTGGCCCGACGGATCGCGACATAGTCGGTACGCAGGCCGTTCTCGTCGAGCTCGCGCGCCGCCTTGGACTGCAGCCCGGCGAAGTCATCGCTGCCGGCAACCAGGTGTTTCTTGAGTCCGCTCAGCACCCGGTACAGCACCGGTGCGAGCGCACGTTCCTCGGCGGTCAGGTAGCCATTACGCGAGCTCATCGCCAGGCCGTCGGACTCACGCAGGGTCTCTGCGCCGACCACGCGCACCGGCATCGCCAGGTCTTCGACCATGCGCCGGATCACCATCAGCTGCTGGAAGTCTTTCTTGCCGAACACGGCGACATCCGGCTGCACCATGTTGAACAGCTTGCAGACCACCGTGGCGACGCCAACGAAGTGTCCCGGCCGCGATGCGCCGCACAGCAGCGTCGAGATACCGGGCACCTCGACCCGAGTCTGCTGGTCTTGCGGCTTGGGATACATCGCCGCGACCGGCGGCGCGAACAGCAGATCGGTACCCTCCGCCTCGAGCATGCCGGCGTCGCGCTCCAGCGTCCGCGGATAGTTGTCGAAATCCTCGCCGGCACCGAACTGCAAAGGATTGACGAAGATACTGACGACGACGCGGTCCGCCAGGTCGCGCGCGGCCTTGACGAGCGCCAGGTGCCCAGAGTGCAGATTGCCCATCGTCGGCACGAAAGCGACGTTGCCGCCGCGCCGCCACGTATCGACCTGCGTACGCAGCCCGCCGACGTCGTTGATCGTCATCACGTGAAGGTATGCTCGGCGGCGGGAAAGGTGCGCTCCTTGACTGCTTTCACGTAGGCGATCAGTGCGTCCTGCACATTGCCGGTCTCGACGAGGAAGTCGCGTACGAAACTCGGCGTGCCCTGCATCGTGACGCCAAGCATGTCGTAGAGAACCAGTACCTGGCCATCGGTGTCCGCCCCGGCACCGATGCCGATGACCGGGATGTCCAATGCCTTGGTGATCTCTGCGGCCAGCATCGCCGGGACGCATTCCAGCACCAGCATTTGCGCGCCGGCCTGCTGTAGGCCGACCGCGTCCTTGAGCATGCGCTCGCGCTCGTGCTCGCCGCGCCCCTGTACGCGGTAGGCACCGAGCTGATGGATGGACTGCGGCATCAGGCCGAGGTGGCCACACACCGGGACCGCGCGTGCGGTCAGGTGCCGTACCGTTTCCAGCTGCGGTGCCCCACCCTCGATCTTGACCATGTGCGCGCCGCCTTCCTTCATCAGCCGCCCGGCGGTGTCCAGTGCCTGCTCCGGCGTGCCGTGGCTCATGAACGGCATGTCGGCAATCACCATCGCGTGTTCGCTGACGCGCATCACGTTGGCGGTGTGATAGACCATGTCGCCGACCGTCACCGGCAGCGTGCTCTCATGGCCCTGGATGACCATGCCGAGCGAATCACCGACCAGGATCACGTCGATCCCGGCCTGCTCGATCTGGCGCGTGAAGCTGGCGTCATAGCTGGTGATGACCGCGATCTTCTCACCCGCGGATTTCATGCGGTCGAGGGCGCTGATCGTTATCTTGCCCACCTGTCCTCCTTCCCACCGATTGTGTGATTCGACCCGGCGTTGCCGTCAGTGTATCGCCAGCGGTGACGCGTTGAAACAGCGCCTTCCAGCGCAGCCGCCGCGGCACCTGGCAAGCCGTCGCGCGCAAGGCGCCTGGCATGCGGCGCGACCGATACCGCGACCGCCCACGCCCAATGCCGGTGCCGCAGCGCGGCGATGGAGCAACCCGCTACCGGCCGCGGACGGGCGCTCCAGGCCGGTGATCGTCATCGGCACGTCACGTGCGTCGTCGACGCGTTCTTGCGGCAACACATTCAGATCGACGGATACCTGCACACAGACGACCGGGCGCTACCGCGGCGATACCCATAGTCGTACCGTGCCGGCCCGGCGCCGCGGCGAGGACGTTCGGTGAACGGGTGACCATTTGTGCAGACGGGCAGGTAGGCGACACGGCCGGGAGCGGTCGCGCGAGCCGGGCCGTGGGCGCTGCCAACCGCGTCGGCATCGGAAACACAACCGCGCCGGCGACGATGCCCGACACCGGTGTCCGAACTCCGGCTCAGTCTCGGCCGGCGGGCGGATCCGCGCGCAGCCCGGCGCGGTCGACGCGGTTCATCCAGGTCTCCAGCGGGCCCAAGCCGGGCAGGAAGGTGTCCGGCGCGATGTCGTGGAGCGGTACCAGCACGAATGCGCGTTGGTGCATCTGCGGATGCGGGACGACCAGGCGCCGGGTGTCGATGCGTCGGTCGGCATACAACAGCAGATCGAGATCGAGGGTACGCGGCCCCCAGTGTTGCCCGCGCACGCGGCCGTGCCGCGTCTCGATGGACTGCAGGGCATCGAGTAGCGGATCCGGTTCGAGTCCGGTGTGCAGCCACGCGACGGCGTTGACGTATTCCGGCTGATCGGCCGGTCCGACGGGAGCGGATCGATACAGCGGCGATGCGGCGACGAGCCGCGTGGCGTCGATGGTGTCGAGTTCGGCGAAGGCCGCCCGCACCTGGCGCGCGGGATCGTCGAGGTTGCTGCCCAGCCCGACGAAGGCATCGACCGGCGCGCTCATTCGCCTTCGGCGGGCGCCGCACTCGGCTTGCGCCGCCGCCGACGCCGCCGCCGACGGCTCGACGCCCCCGGCTCGCTGGCCGGCGGGGCCTCGACGTTCCCCTGTTGAAACGCGGTCCACCACTCCGCCACCTGTGGATCGGCCTCGCCCGCCGCTGCACGCAACAGCAGGAAATCATAGGCCGCACGAAACCGCGGATGCGAGAGCAGGCGCTGCGGACGTTTGCCCCGCGTCTGGCCAAAGCGCGACTGCATGACCCAGATCTCCTGCATCGGCGTGCTGTAACGGCGTGGCAGTGCCACCTTCGCGAGCTGCCTCGACACGACCTCGGCCGCCGACTGCTGCAGCGCCTGGTAGGGCGAGATACCGTGCGCCTCGAGCGCCTCGGCCCCCTGTCGCACCGGCTCCCACAGCAACACGGCAAACAGGAACGCCGGCGTGACCGGTTTGTCCTCGATCACACGGTTGTCGGTGTTCTCGAGCCCTTTCAACACCAAGGTCAGCGGGAACTCGTGCTCGAGCCGCGACAGGCAGACCTCGGTGTCCGGGAACAGTTGTGCAAACAATCCATACTGACGCAGCTTCTCGAAACCGCTCACCGCGGTCCCGCCGAGGAACAGCTTCAGCGTTTCCTCGAACAGGCGCGCTGGCGGTATGTCGGCAAGCAGCGGTGCGAGTTCGCCGATCGGACCCTCGGTATCCGCGGCGATGCGGAAGCCGAGCTTGGCCGCGAAGCGGACGGCGCGCAGCATCCGGACCGGGTCTTCGCGGTAGCGGGTCTCGGGATCGCCGAGCAGGCGCAACACGCCGGCCTCGAGATCGGCGACGCCATTGGCATAGTCGATGATCGAGAAGTCTGCGATGTTGTAGTACAGCGCGTTGACCGAGAAATCGCGTCGCAGCGCGTCCTGTTCGATCGTGCCGTAGACATTGTCACGCAACAACAACCCCTCGTCGGTCTGATGGGCGTTGCCGAGGTCGTCGTCCTGGCCGGCGCGAAACGTCGCCACCTCGATGATCTCGCG
>JASJCU010000035.1 GCA_030065815.1 Gammaproteobacteria bacterium
GGTCTGACCCGGTCCGAAACCGTCGACCACGCGGGTGGGCCGCCAGGCGGTCTGCCGTCCGGCCCTGTGCCACCTGGTTCCTTCGCTGTTTCACCGCGTTGATGCGATCTTGCGCGCGTTCACGATGCCGCTGCGCAGCGTCATCGATTTGGCCAATCGCCGATCCGGGGCGATAATCCGCCGAGGTAGGGCCGCCGGGACCGGTGCCATTAGCAAGCGATCGATATCTCGCCGACTCCTGAAGGGGATCCCGCTGCCGGTGCTGGCGCTGGCGTTCGGCATCGTGACCGGCTTGGTCCTGTGGCTGGTCGTCGACGGCGTCCAGACCCGCGCGTTGAGCAATATCTTCGACGACGCGCTGGAGAGCCAGCTGGACCAGCAGGCACGCGAGTCGTTGATTCGTTTCGATGAATATCGCCGCTCGTTCACGTATTTTACCCGCCTGGTTTCGACACATCGGCGCATGGCCGATTACCTCGACCCGATCATCTGGGGCCGGCGGCCGGCCGAGATCGTGCATTACGATGCCGACAACCCGCCGAGTTGGCTGCCCGACGATCTGAACTGGCAGGGTGGCATCAACCCTCGGTTCTTCGCGCTGGCCGACCGCAGTGGCGCGATTCGCGAGCTGTACAGCCGCGACGGTCAGGGATTACCGCCGGATCTCGCGGCCCAGGCGCAGGGCCAGGTCGCCGGCGGCAAGCGCAGTTCTTTCGTCACCGTGTTCCAGGAGTCGCCATGGCTGATCGTCTCCGAACCGACCGAGGACAATGCGCATACGCCGATGGGCGGCATCGTCGTGCTGATCCCGCTCGACAGCACCTTTCTCAGCGCGTCGCAGCAGTTCGTCAAGTCCAGTAACAACGTCGTTGCGATACTCGATCCGGATGCCCAGCGCATCCTCGCGAGCAGCAGTCCGCTGGCCGTTGCCGCCGGGCGCAGCGTCGACGTGCTGAAACGCCAGTACCTGATCACGGCGCAGTCGTTCTTCGACTACGAGGGTTCGGATCTGAACCTGCTGTTCGCGACGCTGCTGCCGCGGGCCTCGTTCGAGCGCACCGGCCAACAGGTGCTCGATCTCGAACGTCGCCAACGCCTGATCGGTGCGGCGGTCATCGTCATTGCCTTCGTGTTGCTGTTCGTGTTCCTGTCGAGCCGGATCAGCCGCCTGCTGCGGCGTGTCTCGGTGCTGTCGCGGCGCGCCCTTGACCTGCCGGAGACCGGCCTCGATCATCACGGCAACCAGCTGCTGATCCTCGAGGACTGGATTCGCGACTTCGTCCAGGTCGTGATGCGTGCGCGCGACGAGATGCGTCGTCAGCACGAGACCGAGCTGCTGCAGACCGAAAAACTGCGTGCCGCGATCATGGATGCATCGCTGGACTCGATCGTCACGGTCGACGACCGCGGGCGCATCATCGACTTCAACACCACGGCGCAGGACTCCTTTGCCTATCAGCAACATGAGGCCGTTGGGCGCTCGTTCGCCGAGCTGCTGCTGGCGCCGCGCTGGCGTGAGACCTTCGAACGCCTGCTCTACCTGTCGCTGGCCGGTGCCGAGCAGGGCGCGCCGCTGCAGCGTACAGAGATGCAGGCGGTGACCCGGGACGGCAATCTGTTTCCGGTCGAGCTGTCGATCAAGCCGGTGTTCCTCGACGAGCAGCTGGTGTTCACGCTGTATCTGCGCGACATCGCCGAACGCAAGGTTCGCGAGGCCGAGATCCGCAGCCTGGCCGCGTTCCCGAGCGAGAGCCCGATCCCGGTGCTGCGCATCAATCGCCGCGGTGTCATCACCTACGCCAACCAGCCAAGCGAACCGCTGCTCAGGCACTGGGGGTGCCGTCGGCTGCAGACGCTGCCGGTCTATTGGCGTAATTACGTCGAGGAGGTGCTGCGCAGCGGCACGACCAACGAGGTCGAGATCAGCACCGACGACGGCGTGTTCTCGCTGTTGACGGCGCCGGTCGCCGAGTTGGGCTACGTCAACGTCTACGCCCGCGACATCACCAGCGAGAGGATCGCGGAAGAGGAGCTCAAGCGACGGCAGAACGAGTTGGTCCACGTGACGCGGCTTAGCAACATGGGTGAGATGGCGACCGGCATCGCGCACGAGCTCAACCAGCCGTTGTCGGCGATCGTCAACTTTGCCAACGGCTGCGCCCGGCGCCTGCGTCTCGACATCGGTGGCAAGGACGAACTGCTCGAGGCCCTGGAACAGATATCGGCCCAGGCCAAGCGCGCCGGCGAGATCATCAAGCGCCTGCGCGGCATGGTCGCGCGGCGCCAGCCGCAGCGCGACGTCGTCGATCTGAACGTGCTCGCACGCGAGACCTGTTCACTGATCAGTCATGAACTGCAGCGTCAGGAGCTGGTCATCGATCGTCGCCTGTCGCCAAGCGAACTGTGGGTGCGCGTCGACTCGGTGCAGATCGAACAGGTACTGGTCAACCTGCTGCGCAACGCGCTCGACGCCATGCACGACGTGCCGCCGAGCCAGCGCCGCCTGACCATCGAGACCGGCGTGCAGAGCAACGGCATGGTCTACGTCAGTGTCTCGGACAACGGTGCCGGGATCAGCGGCCACAACATGGAACACCTGTTCGATGCCTTCTTCAGCACCAAGGAAAGCGGCATGGGTATGGGCCTGGCGATCAGCCAGACGATCATGAGCAATCACCATGGTAAGATCACTGCTGACTCCTGGCCCGGCAAGGGCAGTACGTTCACGATCGAATTGCCTCCGAGCGTTGAAGCTGCTGTCAGCGCGGTCTCGTAGGCTATGTCGGAATCAGCTCACGTGAAGTCCACAGTTTTCGTCGTCGACGACGACCAGGCGATGCGCAACTCCCTGAAGTGGCTGATCGAATCGGTCGGCGTGCAGGTCGAGAGCTTCTCATCCGCCGACGAGTTTCTTGCCCAGTACCAACCCAGCCGGCCGGGCTGTCTGGTCCTCGACGTCCGCATGCCGGGCATGAGCGGCCTGGAGCTGCAGGAGCGGCTGACCCAGCGTGGCATCCACATCCCGGTGGTCATCATCACCGGCCACGGCGACGTGCCGATGGCGGTGCGGGCGATGAAGAGCGGCGCGATCGATTTCATCGAGAAGCCGTTCAACGACGAGGTGCTGCTCGACGCGATCCGTCGCGCGCTGGCGTTCGGCGAGGAGCAGCGCTCGCACCAGGTCGAACATCTGCAGATCCAACAGCGCCTGCAACACCTGACGCCGCGCGAACACGAGGTCATGGAGATGGTCACCGAGGGGCGCTCGAACAAGGAGATCGCCAACGCGCTCGGCGTGTCGGCGAAGACCATCGAGGCGCACCGCGCCCGGGTCATGGAAAAGATGCAGGCGGGATCCCTGGCCGAGCTGGTGCGCATGGTGCTGGCGGTCAACGGCACGCATTGACGCCGGCATCGCAGCTGTCGGTCGTGACGGCGCGCAGCCCGTGAGCCGGGTCAGCAGTTTCCCGCCGCTCGCCGGCCCGGCGGCACGCGTCCTGGTACTGGGCTCGATGCCGGGCACCGCGTCGCTCAATGCCAACCAGTACTACGCGCATCCACGCAATGCCTTCTGGTCGATCGTCGATGCGCTGTTCGCAATCGACAGGTCGCTAGCGTACGCCGAGCGATGCGCAGCGCTCGTCGGCCACGGTGTCGCGGTGTGGGACGTGCTGCGCAGCTGCCACCGCCCCGGCAGCCTGGATGCCGACATCGATCCGCGCTCGATAGTCGTCAACGACTTCGCCGGTTTCTTCGCCAGTCATCCCGCCGTTTGCAAGCTGTGTTTCAACGGCGCAACCGCCGAGCGGCTGTTCAAGCGCCATGTCGCGCCGTCGATCGCCGACCGGGAAGGACTGGTCATGATCCGTCTGCCGTCGACCAGCCCGGCGCACGCCGCGATGCGCCTCGACGACAAGATCGCGCACTGGCGGCAGGCCCTCGTGCAGCCGTGACGACGCCGCGTCCCGGCGGCGCTCAGAGTGGCCGCAACTCGGTGATCGGACCCGGGTTCTTGGCATCGACCTTGTCGTAGAGGTCGTACAACGCCGCCTGCAACGCCTCTTCGATGACCGGGTGATAGAACGGCATCTGCAGCAGGTCCCCGACCGTCAGCCCCTGCTGGATACTCCATGCCAGCAGGTGGCCGAGGTTCTCCGCCTTGGCGCAGACCATCTCGGCGCCGAGCATCCGGCCGCTGGTCTTGTCGGCATAGACTCGGATCACGCCCTTGTTCTTGGCCATGATCAGCGCGCGCCCGACCGGTGCCATCTGCACCTCGCCGACGGCGGTCGTGTCGGCATCGAGTGACGAGAAGGCCTGCCCAACCTGGACGATGTTGGGGTCACAGAAGGTGATGCCGAGCGGTGTCTTGCGGCGGAACGCGGTGACGGTATCGCTGCTGGCGTTGTGCCCGGCGATGCGGCCCTCGTCACCGGCCTCGTGGAGCAACGGACGCTCGCCGGTGACGTCGCCGGCGAGGAACACCGGCAGGTCGCCGACCTGCATCGTGTTCGGATTGTAGACCGGTACGCCGTCGTCACCGATCGGTGCGTCGATTGCATCGAGGCCCAGCTTGTCGACGTTGGGCGTGCGACCGATGCTGGCAAACACGCGATCGACCTCGATGCTGTGTTCGCCGGCGCTGACCTTCAGCCTGCCGTCGCTGCCCTCGCTGATGTCGGCGGCGTCGCCCAACCAAAGCGGGAACTCCTTGCCGATGATATCGATGGCCGCCTTGATCGCCGCCGGATCGGTCAGTCCGCCGATCGTGTCCTGCATGTCGACGCCGACCACATTGCAGCCCAGGCGGTGCAGCGACTGTCCAAGCTCCAGGCCGATGACGCCGAGACCGACGATCGCGATCGAGTCGGGCAGGTCCTCGAGTTCGAAGAACTCGTCGGTCGTGATGATGCGATCGCGGAACGGCTGCCACGCAGCGGGGACGATCGGTCGAGAACCGGTCGCAATGATCACGCTGCCGGCACGAATGCGCTGGCCGTCTTCCATCTCCAGCACGTGTGGCTCGACGAAGCGGGCGTAGCCATCGATAAACATGCCCTCGGGCATCTTGTCGGTGCTGTTGGAGATCACGCGCTCGACGAACATGTCGCGCAGGTCCTGGACGTAGCCCAGCGCCTCGCTGACATCGAGGCTCAACGCCTCCTCGCCCTCGAGACCGAAGCGCTTGAAAACGCCGCGGCGGTGGAAATCTTCGGCCACCTGGATCACGGCCTTGGACGGCATGCAGCCGACACGGGCGCAGGTCGTGCCGAGCTCACCGCCGTTTATCAGCACGACCGACTTGCCTGACGGACGGACCTTGCTCATCGCATACAGCCCGGCGCTGCCGGAACCGATGATCGCGACATCTACCTCACGTTGTTGCACGGAAATCCTCTATGCGGCCTACGAACCGGCCGCCATTCTAACCGCTGCTCAGACCCTGGACATGGCAACCCGGCAGACTGCAGGGTCGGCGCGACGGGCGGTGCCGGACAGCGGGCGCGACGCGCACTCAGCGGATCGGCCGCCAGATCGGATTGCGCGACGGCGGCGGACGCTGGACGGCGCGCGCGCGAGCGGCGCGCTGCCGCGGCATGATCGGCGGCAGGCGGTAGGCGGCACGCGGATAGGCGGCCGCCGGAAACGGTACCGAGCGGCCGAAATACTTGTTGTTGGTCGAGGACTTGAGGCAGAAGAACGCGTGCGCGGCAGACGGCACAGCGATCGCGAGTGCGACGATCAGCAGCGTGCTACATCGACGGATACAGACGGCCCGGGTTGAGAATGCCGTGCGGATCGAAGCGCTGCTTGAGCCCCTGGTGCAGACGCTGTTTGACGGCGTCGAGTGGGTGAAAGACCGGGATTTCGTCGTCGCCATGTCGGAAAAGTATGGCATGACCGCCGTTTTTTGCGACCTCGGCGCGGATCTCGGACGCCGCGCAGCGCGTGTAGACCCAGCGTTGCGCGCCTCCCCAATCCGTCAGCACGGACTGTTCGCAGTCCAGGCGCGGCGTCGCCGGCGCCACCGACAGGCGCCACAGCGGTTCCTCGCCGGCGAAGTAGGGTAAGCGGTGATCGCGCAGGTCGCGCCAGAACCCGGTGCCGCTGCCGACATCGCCGCCGATCTGTTTCTGCCAGGCCTCGACGCTGGCCGCGTTGCCGGACAGACGCAGGTACAGGCGGTCGTCGAGGTGTGCGGCACCGGATAGCGGCGCCGGCTGGCGGGCGAGGTCGCGCATCAGGCGAAGCGCGCGCTCGTAGCCCAGATTCAGCACCAGGCTGCGCTCGACCTTGGGTGCCGGCAGCACCTTGATCGAGACGTCGAGCAGCACGCCGAGCGTGCCGAGGGCCCCGGCCATCAGGCGCGACAGGTCGTAGCCGGCGACGTTCTTCATGACCTCGCCGCCGAAGTGCAGGATGCGACCCTGGCCGTCGAGCAGCGTGCAGCCGAGCAGCAGGTCGCGCGGTGCGCCGCCCCATGGCCGTCGCGGTCCGCCGAGCCCGGCGGCGACGGCCCCGCCGATCGATGCGCTGGCAGCGAACGACGGCGGTTCGAAGGCCAGCATCTGGGCATTGGCGGCGAGTGCCTCCTCGATATCGCTGACCGGCGTCCCGGCGCGCGCCGTCAACACCAGTTCGGTCGGCTCATAGCGCACGATGCCGCGGTGCGGGCTGACGTCGAGCTGTGGCGCGTCGACGCGGCGCCCGTAGAAGGCCTTGCTGTCGAGGCCGCGCACGCGCAGCGGTTGGCGGCGCTGGTGGGCGTCGCGGACGCGCTCGGCTAGCGCCTCGGCATGGTCCTGATCCGCCACTCAGAAGCGCTCCAGGTGCGGGAAGCGCAGGTCGCCGGCCTTGACGTGCATGGCGCCGAACTCGGCGCAGCGGTTCAGCGTTGGGATCGCCTTGCCGGGGTTCAGCAGGCCGTGCGCGTCGAACACCGCCTTGACGTCGTGGAACATCTGCAGCTCCTCCGGCGGGAACTGCGCGCACATCTGGTTGATTTTCTCGAGTCCGACACCGTGTTCGCCGGTGATCGTGCCGCCGACCTCGACGCACAGTTCGAGGATGCGACCGCCGACCTGTTCGGCCAGCTCGAGCTCGCCCGCGTTGTTGGCGTCGTACAGTATCAGCGGGTGCAGATTTCCGTCGCCGGCGTGGAACACGTTGGCGATGCGCAGTCCGGATTCTTCGGAGTAGCGCGCGATCTCGCGCAGCACCCGCGGCAGATGTTTGCGCGGAATCGTGCCATCCATGCAGTAGTAGTCGGGCGAGATGCGGCCGACGGCCGGGAAGGCCGCCTTGCGCCCCGCCCAGAAGCGCGCGCGCTCGCTGTCGTCGCTGGCGGTGCGCACCTCGCTGGCGCCCGAGTCGAGCAGGCGCTGCCGGACCCGCGCGATGTCCTCCGAGACCTCTTCGTTGCCGCCGTCGACCTCGCACAGCAGGATCGCCGCGGCGTCGATCGGGTAGCCCGCGTGGACGAAGTCCTCGGCCGCGCGCAGCGACGGGTTGTCCATCATCTCGAGGCCGGCGGGCAGGATGCCATCCGCAATGATGTCGGCGACCGCCTGCCCGGCGCTCTCGACGTCGGCGAACGCGGCCATTGCGACCTGGGCACGCTGCGGGATCGGCAGCAGCTTGACCGTGACCTCGACGACGACGCCGAGCATGCCCTCGGACCCCGTAGCCAGCGCCAGCAGGTCGAAGCCGGGACCGTCCAGGCCGCTGCCGCCGACGGTCACGCGTTCGCCGTCGATCGTCACGAGGTCGAGCGCCAGCAGGTTGTTGACCGTCAGTCCGTACTTCAGGCAGTGCACGCCGCCGGCGTTCTCGGCGACATTGCCGCCGATGCTGCACGCAATCTGCGACGACGGATCGGGCGCGTAGTACAGCCCGTGCGGTCGTGCGGCCTCGCTGATCGCGAGGTTGCGCACGCCTGGCTGCACGCGCGCGCAGCCGTTGTCCGGGTCGACCGCGAGGATGCGGTTGAGCCGGGCGAGGCTCAGCAGGACGCCGTCTTCGTGTGGCAGCGCACCGCCGGACAGCCCGGTCCCTGCACCGCGGGCGACGACGGCGACGCGCTCGTCATGGCAGATCCGCAGCACCGCCTGGACCTCCTCGGCGCTGCCCGGCAGCACGACCAGCAGCGGGACCACGCGATAGGCCGACAGGCCGTCGCACTCGTACGGCCTCAGTTCGGCCTCGCTGCTGAGCACGTGCGGACCGTCGACGACGGCGCGCAGGCGGCGTGCCAACGCGTCGCGGCGCAGTTCTCTGGGTTGGGCGCTCATGCCGCGATTGTGGCAAAAAAATCCATGCCATGGGCGCGCATTAACCAACGAAATCTTCCGGACATCGACCGTTATCAGTGGGCCCGCCACGCTTTGCTACCATTCGCCAGAGGCCGGTCGCCAGACGGGCACAGAGAGTGGTATGGCCAATCCCGCGCGCACGCTGTTCATCCTGTCCGATCACACCGGGATCACGCTCGAACACCTGGTCAAGACCCTGATCAGCCAGTTCGACGACATGTGTTGTGAACGCATGGTGCTGCCGTTTCTCGACAGCCCGGAGAAGATCGAGGCGGCGCTGCGCGAGATCGACGCGGCGGCACGCGAGGACGACGCACCGCCGGTCGTGTTCTCGAGCATCGTCGACGACGTGCTGCGCAGCCGCCTGCAGCAGGCCGATGCCGAGGTGTTCGACATCTTCGATACCTTTCTGCCACGGCTCTCGGCGGCGATCGGCGTGCCGAGCAGCGGTCACGTCGGCCTCAGCCACGGCATCGGCGACCCCAATCACTACGACCGTCGCGTCGACGCCGTCAACTTCGCCCTGAATTTCGATGACGGTTCGCGCCTGCGCGGCCTCGACGAAGCCGATCTGATCCTGATCGGCGTGTCGCGCAGCGGCAAGACGCCGACCTGTCTGTACCTGGCCATGCAGTACGCCGTGCGCGCGGCGAACTTCCCGCTGACCGAGGACGATTTCCTGCATGGGCGTCTGCCCGATGCACTGCACGCGCATCGTGAGCGCCTGTTCGGCCTGACGATCGCGCCCGATCGCCTGCACCGCATCCGCGAGGAACGGCGGCCGGGGTCCGGCTATGCCAGCCTCGCCCAGTGTCGCACCGAGGTCTCGGCGGCCGAGGACCTGTTCCGCGACAAGACCATACCTTTCCTCGACAGCACGGCGGTGTCGATCGAGGAGCTCGCGATCGAGATCATGCAACGGGTCGGCGTCGAGCGTTATTACTGACGACCCCGGTACGCGGTGCTGGGTCCGGTTTCTTGCGCGTTCCCGGTTCGGCAGTCTGTGGCGGCGGCTAGGCCGACGTGCCGGGCCGCGTCGCGTGGAGCGACGGCCAGTCTCTCGCCGGCAGCCGGTAGCAGCGCGCTGTCGCGTCACCGGGCGCGCTGAAGGCCAGCGACACCGCAGTCAGGCACAGGTCTTCGTCGTCGCGCGCCGCGTTCCCATGGTGCCGATCGCCGACAATCGGGAATCCGGCCGCCGCGAGATGACGGCGGATCTGGTGCTTGCGTCCGGTCTCGATCGTGACCTCGACCTGGCTGCGACCGGCGCGTTCGTCGATTGCCAACGTGCGCACGATGCTGACCGCCGGCTTGTCGTCGAGCGGCTGTTCGATGCGCCGCTCGCCGACGAGGCAGCCGTGGACGACAGCGACATAGCGCTTGCGCACCTGGCGTTCGCGGAACTGCCGTGCCAGGTCGGCAGCGTCGCCCTTGCCGTGGGCGAGCACCATCAGGCCGCTGGCGGCACGGTCGAGCCGGTGGGTCACGAACGCCGGGCGTTGCGGCTCCAGCTGGCGCTCGGCCCAGCGGTCGATGCAGCAGTGATCGCCCCAGCGCGAGCCCTGGCTGAGCATGCCGCGGGGCTTGAACCAGACACTGAAGCGGCCTTCGTCGGCAATCAGGCGCGCCGCGGGCGGCCGCTGCGCGAGGATCCCCGGGTCGTGGTAGAAATGCAGCGTCGCGCCGGCAGCCAGCGGCCTGTCGGCACGCCGCTGGCGGCGCGTGCCGCGCGCGTCGCTGACCCAGACCGCGCCCTTGTGCATCGCCTGCTTGAGTGCGTTGCGGCTGATCGCGACATGCGCGGCGAGCACGTCGAGCGCGCGGAGACCGGCGCGATCGACAGCGATGTGGTATTCCGCGCGCGCCGTCGGCACTGGCCCTGTTGCCGGTCAGCGCAGCGTGTTGTGCAGGCTGCCGATGCCCGGGATCTCGACGACGATGGTCTGGCCGTCGGCGATGTCGGCGGCACCGACCGAGGTACCGCAGGCGATGACGTCGCCCGGGTACAGCGCGATCTCGCGGCTCAGGTGCCAGATGATGTCCTGCGGCGAGAAGATCATGTCGCTGACCGGGTAGTCCTGCCGCGGTTCGCCGTCGAGGATGCCTTTGACGCGCAGCCCCGCCGGGTCGATGCCGCTGGTGACGTACGGGCCGATCGGGCCGAAGCCCGGCAGGCTCTTGGCGCGACACCACTGGTGGAACTCGTCGTTGGCGAACAAGGCCTCCGGCGCGGTGACGTCGTTGACGCAGGTGTAGCCGAAGATCACGTCGTCGACGGCGTCGCGCGACACCTGGAAACATGGCGCGCCGATAACGATGCCGAGTTCGGCCTCGAACTTGACACGGCCGGTGAAGCCCGGCGGCCGGGTGATCGGACGCCGGTGTGCCGACAGCGATTCGCCGAGCTTGACGAAGAACAGCGGGAAGTCCGGCAGCCGCGTGCCCTCGAGCCGCTGGCGCTCGTGGAAATTGTTCCACAGGCCGAGGAACTGGCGCGGTTCGACCGGCGGCAGCCACAGCGCGTCGTCCGGATTGACCGTCTCGCCGGTGGCGGCGTTGTCGCCGAACAACTCACCGTCGAGCAGCGCGATCTGGTTGCCGTCGAGCCGACCGAGGCGTGCCTGGCCGTCGACCTCGACGCGACACCAGTGTGCGGTCTGCATGGCGTGGCCTCCGTGCGTTGTCAGGTGATCACGTCCGGCGCGTCGCGGCCGGTACGCGGGTGGATCTCGGCGAGCCGGTTGGCCGTCGCGATCAGCTCGGCGAGCGCCGCCTGGGGTTCCTCGAGCTGGCGCTCCGGGTCGGCCTCGTACGCCTCGATGTAGACGCGCAATGTCGCGCCGACGGTGCCGGTGCCGGACAGGCGGAACACGATACGCGAGCCGTCGGTGAAACCGATGCGGATGCCCTGGCGCTCGCTGACCGAACCGTCGATCGGGTCGCTGTAGCTGAAGTCGTCGGCATACGCGACCTCGCGGCCGTCGAGCAGGCCGCCGGGCAGGCTCGGCAGCCGGGCACGCAGGGCGTCCATCAGGCCGTTGGCCTTCTTGTCGTTGATGCCCTCGTAGTCGTGACGTGAATAGTAGTTGCGCCCGTACTGCCGCCAGTGCCCGGTGACGATGTCGGCCACGGATTCGCCACGCAAGGCGAGCACGTTGAGCCATGCCATTACCGCCCACAGCCCGTCTTTTTCGCGCACGTGATCCGAGCCGGTGCCGAAGCTCTCTTCGCCACAGAACGCGATCCGCCCGGCGTCGAGCAGGTTGCCGAAGAACTTCCAGCCGGTCGGCGTCTCGAAGCATTCGATGCCGAGCGCCGTGGCGACGCGATCGACGGCCTGGCTGGTCGGCATCGAGCGGGCGACGCCCGGGATGCCGTCGCGATGCGCCGGGATCAGCGTCGCGTTCGCGGCGAGCACGGCGAGGCTGTCGCTCGGCGTGACGAAGAAGTCGCGGCCGAGGATCATGTTGCGGTCGCCGTCACCGTCGGACGCCGCGGCGAAGTCGACGGCGTCGTCGCCACGCGTCATCGCCACGAGGTCGGCGGCGTGCACCAGGTTCGGGTCGGGATGGTGGCCGCCGAAGTCCTCGAGCGGCGTGCCGTTGATCACGGTCCCGGTGGGAGCGCCGAGAATGTCCTCGAAGATCCGCCGCGCGTACGGGCCGGTAACCGCGTGCATCGCGTCGAAGCGCATCCGGAAGCCGGCGGCGAGGAGTGCCCGGATCGCATCGATGTCGAAGATCGCCGTCATCAGTTCCGCGTAGTCGCCGACCGGGTCGATGATCTCGATCTGCATGTCTTGCATCGCGACACTGCCGATGCTGTCGATGTCGACGTCGTCGGCATTCGCAATTCGGAAATCGGCGATCTCCAGCGAGCGCCGGTAGATCGCCTCGGTGACCCGCTCGGCGGCCGGTCCGCCATTGGCGGTGTTGTACTTGATGCCGAAATCGCCGTCCGGCCCGCCGGGGTTGTGGCTGGCCGACAGGATCAGGCCGCCGGCGGCCGCGTACTTGCGGATCACGCACGACGCGGCCGGGGTAGACAGCAGACCGCCGCGGCCGACCAGCACGGTCGCGACGCCGTTGGCGGACGCCATCTTGAGGATGATCTGGATCGCCTCGCGGTTGTAGAAGCGGCCGTCGCCGCCGAGGACCAGCGTGCCGCCGTGCAGGTCCGGTTGCGCGTCGAACACCGATTGCACGAAGTTTTTCAGATAGTTGCCCTGGCGGAAGACTTCCACACGTTTGCGCAGGCCGGACGTCCCGGGGCGCTGGTCGGTGAACGGGTGGGTCGAGTAGGTCGTGAATGCCATGGGGTTCGTGGGTCCTGCGGGGGCTGCGCGGATTTTAACCACAGCCGGCCCTTGAAATCCCGATTCGCCGCCCCAACGTGCGCGCCCATCGATCGATGCAGCCCGAGGAGCGACAAAAATGACGGCAACCGCGCAGAAGGAAACCCTGGAATTCCAGGCCGAGGTCAGCCAGGTACTCAACCTGGTCATCCGGTCACTGTACTCGAACAAAGAGATCTTTCTGCGTGAACTGGTCTCGAACGCGTCGGACGCGGCCGAGAAACTGCGCTTCGAGGCGCTCAGCAACGACGCGCTGTACGAGGGCGACAGCGACCTGCGCATCCGCGTCGCCGTCGACCAGGAGGCCGGTACCGTGACGATAACCGACAACGGCATCGGCATGAGCCGCCAGGAGGTCAGCGAGACCATCGGCACCATCGCCAGCTCGGGCACGCGCAAGTTCCTCGAGAACCTGTCCGGCGACAAGGCCAAGGACAGCCAGCTGATCGGCCAGTTCGGGGTCGGGTTCTACTCGGCCTTCATCGTCGCCGACAAGGTCACGCTGACCACGCGGCGCGCCGGCATGAACGCCGACGAGGGCGTGCGCTGGGAGTCGAGCGGCGAGGGCAGCTACACGATCGAGAACGTCGATCGCGCGGCGCGCGGCACCGAGATCGTGCTGCACTTGCGCGACGACGAACAGGAGTTTGTCGACGCCTGGCGCCTACGCAGCATCATCAGCAAGTTCTCCGACCACATCGCGATCCCGGTCGAGATGCTCAACGAACCGCCGCCGGCCGCCGACGGCGAGGAGCAGACCGCGCCCGAGTGGGAGCAGGTCAATACCGGGACGGCGCTGTGGCTGCGCAACAAGTCCGACATCTCCGACGACGACTACCACGAGTTCTACAAGAGCACCTGCCATGATTTCGAGGCGCCGCTGGCTTGGGCGCATAACCGCGTCGAGGGCAAGCACGAGTACACCTCGCTGCTGTTCGTCCCGTCGCGCGCGCCGTTCGACATGTGGGACCGCGAACAAAAGCACGGCGTAAAGCTGTACGTGCGGCGCGTGTTCATCATGGACGAGGCCGACAAGCTGATGCCGCACTACCTGCGCTTCGTCAAGGGGGTCGTCGACTCCGATGACCTGCCGCTGAACGTGTCGCGCGAGATCCTGCAGCACGACAAGAAGATCGACAGCATCCGTGCCGCCAACGTCAAGCGCGTGCTTGGCCTGCTCGACAAGATGGCGAAAGACGACGCCGAGAAATACCAGACGTTCTGGACGGAGTTCGGCAAGGTCCTCAAGGAAGGCCCGGCCGAGGACTTCGCCAACCGCGAGAAGGTCGCCGGCCTGCTGCGTTTCGCGACCACCAAGTCCGACGGCGATGCCCAGACCGTGTCGCTCGACGCGTACGTCGAGCGCATGGCCGACAAGCAGGAGAAGATCTACTACATCACCGCCGATACGCTGTCGGCGGCGCGCAACAGTCCGCACCTCGAGGTCTTCAAGAAGAAGGACATCGAGGTACTGCTGCTGACCGACCGCGTCGATGAATGGCTGGTCTCGCACCTGACCGAGTACAAGGACAAGCCGCTGCAGTCGGTCGCCAAGGGCGCGCTGGATCTCGGTGAGCTCGAGGACGAGGAAGAGAAGGCGAAGGCCGAAAAGGCGGCCGAGGAGAACAAGCACCTGATCGAGCGGGTCAAGGACGCGCTCGGCGACAGCGTCAAGGAGGTGCGGGTATCGAGCCGGCTGACCGAATCGCCGGCATGCCTGGTCGTCGACGAGTACGACATGAGCCAGAACCTGGCGCGCGTGCTCAAGCAGCTGGGTCAGGATGCACCGATGCCGACCCCGATCATCGAGATCAACCTCGAACACCCGCTGATGCAGCGCATGGACGCCGAGACCGACGAAGACAAGTTCGGCGAGCTTGCCAAGGTCGTGTTCGACCAGGCGCTGCTCGCCGAAGGCGGCCAGCTCGACGATCCGGCCGGCTTCGTGCATCGCCTGAACCGGCTGATGCTCGATATGTCGGCCTGATTGAGTACCGAGTATCGAACGCAAAGAACGCTAAGGCACAAAGGACGCAAAGTCTGACAAATGAGGCGCGGTCCGTGGTTTTTGGTAGCCCCGGTAGTTGAGATCGAATTTCCGGGCAGCACCGCTCGCTGCGCAACGCCTTCGACGCTGGCTGGCAGTCATAATCTTTGCGTCCTTAGCGCCTTCGTGTCCTTCGCGTATTGAGACTCGGGGGCGGAGAGCGAACCGATCTAGTGGTCCGCTTCTCGCACCGGATTGCTCAGCGTCCCGATACCGTCGATCGTGACATCGATCGTGTCGCCGGCGGCGAGGAAGACCGGCGGTGTGCGGGCGAAGCCGACGCCTTCCGGCGTGCCGGTCAGGATCACGGTGCCGGGCAGCAGCGTCGTGTCGCGGCTGATGAACGCGATCAGCTCGGCGACGCCGAAGATCATGTCGCCGGTGTTGCTCGACTGCATGACGTCGCCGTTGAGCGTCGAACGGATCGGCAGCTGCTGTGGATCGCCGATCTCGTCGGCCGTGACCAGCACCGGCCCCAGCGGGCAGAAGGTGTCGAAGCTCTTGCCGCGGATCCACTGGCCGCCGCCGGCGTGCTTCTGCCAGCGCCGTGCCGAGACATCGTTGGCGCAGGTGTATCCGAAGACATGCGACAGGGCGTCGGCGACGTCGACGTTGCGCGCCGTCCTGCCGATCACGACGGCCAGCTCGGCCTCGTAGTCGACCTCAGGGCCGTGCTCGCATGCCGCCGGCAGCTCGATCGGGCTGTGCGGTGCGGTGACCGTCGTCGCCGGCTTCATGAACATGACCGGGTGTTCGGGCAGCGGCGCCCCGGTCTCGGCGGCGTGCGCGCGGTAGTTCAGGCCGATGCCGTAGATCGTCGTCGGCTGGACGGGCGCCAGCCAGCGTTGGATGGCCACCTCGCCGCCGCTCGGTTCGAGTCCGTCGAACGGGTTGTCGCCGGACATAATGCGACCGCTCGACGCGTCGAGCGGTTCGACCCAGTACACGTGGTTTGCGCTGTCCGCGCCGCGCGCCAGCCGCATGCGCTGTCTCCCTGCCGATTGAGGTCTCGCCGCTGCGCTCGCCGCAGCGGAGTCGACACTGTGCTCGCCGGTCACAGATGCTATCTTTCGCCGGCAGGCATGCACGGTCGGCCGCCCCGACCGGACGGGGCGCCGGGCGGTCCTGTACCGACACGGCATGTGCCGACGCCGCGAGGTCGATATGTCGAATATACACGTCATTCTGCGCGACCCCCGCTTCGTCGATGCGGGCATCGCCGACCGTCGTCACTACGGGACCGGCGACATCGTCATCGAGAAGGGTTCCGAAGAGCGCGGCGTGTACGTCATCGAGTCGGGTTGCGTCAGGGTCCTCGAACGCATCGAACTCGACGACAGCCGGCACATCCAGCCGGGTCTGTGCGACCTGTTTGCCGGCGATGTGTTCGGCGAACTGAGCCTGTTCGAGAGTGGCCCGCGGCTGGCCTCCGTGGTTGCGGTCGAGCCCTGCGAGCTGCTCGAATTCGACGCCATCGCGCTCGGCGAGTATCTCGACGCCCACCCGGCGTTCGCTTACCCGGTGCTCAAGGAGCTGTTCAGGATCCTCGGCAGCCGCCTGCGCCAGACCGACCGGCGCCTCGGTTCGCTGTTCGCGTGGGGCCTGAAGGCACACGGCATCGACCGGCACCTGTGACGGCGGGCGACCATTAGCGATCGTTGATAAATCACCTGAATCCACCTATTCACATGCTCGAATGGAGGGGATTGCCAAGCGTGTGGCAGACTCCGCCAGCGAAAAAACTGCCTAATCAAACTCGGGGGACAGACTTATGCGCGTAATTCTTCTCGGCGGCCCAGGCGCCGGCAAGGGCACCCAGGCCAATTTCATCAAGGAACGCTACGGCATCCCGCAGATCTCGACCGGCGACATGCTGCGCGCGCACGTCAAGGCCGGCAGCGAGCTGGGGGTCGCGGCCAAGAAGATCATGGACGAAGGCGGGCTGGTCTCCGATGACATCATCATGGGCATGGTCAAGGAACGCATCCAGGAGGACGACTGCGAGGCCGGCTACCTGTTCGACGGGTTCCCGCGCACGATCCCCCAGGCAGAGGCGCTCAGGGAGGCCGGCGTGCCGGTCGACGCGGTCGTCGAGATCGACGTGCCAGACGAAGAGATCATCAAGCGCATGTCGGGCCGACGCGTACACCTGGCATCGGGCCGCACCTATCACGTCGTGTTCAATCCACCGAAGGAAGAGGGCAAGGACGACGAGACCGGCGAGCCGCTGATTCAGCGTGACGACGACCAGGAAGAGACCGTGAAATCGCGCCTCAAGGTCTACCACGACCAGACCGAACCGCTGATCAGCTTCTACAACAAGGAGGCCGAGGCCGGCAACTGCAGGTACGTAAAGATCGACGGCGTCGGCAGCGTCGACCAGATCCGCGACCAGATCTTCACCGGCCTTGGTTAAGGTGAAGCTGCAAGAAAATTCTTTAATTTTCTGTTTTTAAATGATAATTATCCGGCTCCAGGGCGCCGGCAGCGTGTGCTAGACTGCGGCGCTTATCTGAGTATCATCCGGAGGCCGTCATGGCAGTCGTCGAACTGACGAAGGACAATTTCGAGGACGTCGTCACCAGCAATGGGTTCGTCATCGTTGATTTCTGGGCGCCGTGGTGCGGCCCGTGCCGCTCGTTCGCGCCGACCTATGAAAAGGTCTCCGAGGACCACCCCGACATCGTGTTCGCCAAGGTCAACACCGAGGACGAGCAGGAGATCGCGGGCCATTTCCAGATCCGCTCGATCCCGACGCTGATGATCTTCCGTGACAAGATCATCATCTACAGCGAGGCCGGTGCACTGCCGGAATCGGCCTTCCGCGAACTCGTCGGCAAGGCCGGTGAGCTGGACATGGACGAGGTGCGGCGCCAGGTCGCCGAGCAGCAGCAGACCGGCCAGGCCTGACCGGCGGGCGGTGCGGCGGTCGCGACGCGGCCGGCTATACTCTGGGCTGGTTTGCAGCGGTCTGGGTAATGCAGCACAGCGCCGGAAAGCACATTCGCGACATCATCGATCGCCAGCCCCGGGTCGGCGACCTGATGGCGCTGTGCGAAGACAACTACCACTGTCTGTTGAACCTCGTGCCGCAGCTGCGGCGGCTGCAGGGGCGGCATCGCTCGACGACACCGGACCACCAGGACCTGCACCTGACCATCGTCGAGCAGACGCGGTACACGACGTTGTTGCGGCTCACCTATCACTTCCCCGACGAGGACGGTCGGATGTCCGACCCCGATGCCCTGCTGCGGGTCTACCACGACGCGCGCCAGGTCGAGGTCGAGGACCTGCGTCAGCAGGCCCTGCCGACACAGCGTGTCTACGAGGCGCCCGGGCTGTTGAACAAGTGGCGCCTGAACCTGTTCGTGTCGCGCTGGCTGATGTTCTGTGTCCGCCAGGGCCACGTGTTCGTCGACGACGTCTCGGCATTGCGCGCCCCGGTCTGCGATCTGAGCTGACCCGGACGGCCGTGTCGCATCAACCGGTTCGACTACAAGCTTTTTTAAAACAATCGTCTAACAGGTGTTTTTTACAAGGCACCTGAGTATTCGGCGCACCCAGGCTACCGCGATGCGGCATGAAAATATTGTTGACTGTTTTTGTTGGTCACTGCTAAATTTTTACCCAAGCAATTTAGTAGGTAATTGCACCCAGGTGCGAAACACGAGGACTAACCGATGAGACTCTCAACCAAAGGCCGTTACGCAGTCACCGCCATGCTGGATCTGGCGCTGAACGGAAAGGAGGGCCCGGTGACCCTGGCCGACATCTCGGAGAACCAGGGGATCTCGCTGTCCTACCTCGAGCAGCTGTTTGCGGCCTTGCGCAGCAAAGGCCTGGTGCGCGGCGTGCGCGGTCCGGGCGGCGGCTATTACCTCGGCCGCGAGTCCGACGAGATCTCGATCGCCGATATCATCTGTGCCGTCGACGAGTGGGTCGAGTTCACGCGTTGCAAGGGCAAGCAGAACTGCCACGACGGGCAGCGTTGTCTGACCCACAGCCTGTGGGACGACCTCAGCCAGCAGATCTTCATGTTCCTGACCGACATCTCGCTGGCCGACCTGGTCGAGCGCGGTGAGGCCCGCGAGGCGGAGCGCCGCGAGAAGAAGGCCGCCGCATCCCAGCTCGTCGGTCTGAAAACGCAGGCAGCCTGAACGGCGGGGCCGAATCGCCGGCTGACGGCCGGCGGATGATCGCGTAACCGGCATTCAACGCAGGACACAGACATGGCTTACAGCGACAAGGTGATCGACCACTACGAAAATCCGCGCAACGTCGGCGTGCTCGACAAGCAGGCGCCGAACGTCGGTACCGGCATGGTCGGCGCCCCGGCCTGCGGCGACGTGATGCGCCTGCAGATCCAGGTCAGCGACGACGGCGTCATCGAAGACGCCAAGTTCAAGACCTACGGCTGCGGCTCGGCGATTGCGTCGAGTTCGCTGCTGACCGAGTGGGTCAAGGGCAAGACCCTCGACGAGGCGCGCCAGATCAAGAACACCGAGATCGCCGAAGAGCTGGCGCTACCGCCGGTCAAGGTGCACTGTTCGGTGCTCGCCGAGGATGCGATCAAGGCGGCGATCGCCGATCTGCAATCCAAGCAGTCCGCCGATCAGCCGGCCTCGGAATCCGCAGCCTGAGCCGGCGGCGGTGCGACGGCGCCGTCGGCGGCCAGCGGCAGCCCGATCGGTAGCCGCAGCGTCGCGACCGTGCCACTGAGTGCGTCGGAGGCAAGCGTGACCTGACCGCCGTGTGCGTCGATGATACGGCGTACGATCGGCAGCCCGAGCCCGGTCCCGTGGCGCTTCGTCGTCACGAAGGGTTCGAAGATACGCTCCAGGGTCTTCGGTGGTATCGGTTCACCCTGGTTAGCCAGCGTGATCGCCACCCAGTCGTCGTCTGTCACGTAGCTGCGGATCCGGATCGGCGTTCCGGCCGGCGCCGCCTGGCGCGCGTTGCGCAGCAGATTGAGCAGCACCTGCTGCATGCGGTCGGCGTCGATCGACAGGTTGACGCCGGCACTGAGCACGATGTCGATCCGGTCCTGGTCGCTGCTCTCGCTATCGACGACCGAGCGTACGACATCGTCGATCGCCGCGACCTGGCGGTCGAGCGCCAGCGGTTTGGCGTACAGCAGGATGTCTTCGAGCAGGCGTTCGAGGCGCGCGACCTCGGTGCTCGCCAACGCGACACGCTTGCTGCTGCCTTCCGGGATACCGTCGACCGAGTCGAGGTGGTCGAGCGCCAGTGCGATCGTCGCCAGCGGATTGCGGATCTCGTGCACGATGCCGGACGCGAACTGGCCGATCGACGCCAGCCTGCTGCTCTCGGTCAGCTGAATCGTGCGGCCGAGGCTGACGCCGAGCAATACGCCCAGGTTGCGTAGCAGCGCCAAGTGTTCCGGGCGGAAGTTGTTCGGAAAGCGGCTGGCAAACACCGCGACACCCTGCACGGCACCGTTGCCGATCGGCATGAACACGGCATCGCGCCTGCCGAACTTGCTCAATTGGTTCAGGAACACATAGCTGTCCGACAGCGTGGCGACGCCGGCGACGTCGGGGATGTGCAGCGGGTCGCTGCTGCGGATGCACTCGTCGAGCAGTGTCCGGTCCGGATGGAAGCTCAGCGTACCGACACGGTCGGGCTTGCCGTCGCTGTAGGCCTTGGCGAGATGGAAGCGGCCGTCTACGCCGGTCACCAGTACGCCGATCCAGTCGACCGGGATCAGCGACGGCAGGGTCTTGGTCAAGGTCTTCAGCGTGCCATCGAGATCGGCACCCTGTTCGAGTCCGGTCAGCAGCTTGCGCAACGCGTCGAGGCGGTCGCTGAGGTGGTTGAACGATCCGGCGAGCATGCCGATCTCGTTGCTCGACGTGACCGGCACGCGATACGAGAAATCGCCGTTGGCGACCTGCTTGAAGCCGTTGACCGCCACGGTCAGCGGCGCCAGGACGCGTCGGTAGAACCACGCCGCCGTGATCAGCGAGACGACCAACGCGGCAACCAGCAAAACGCGGTTGATGGTGTTGGCACGCCCGGCGCGCCGCGCGACATCGTCGCGCAGCGTCGTGAACAGCTCGCCGCTGATCGTCTCGAGTGCCTGGTGGTGCTGCACGATCCATTCGGCGGCCCATTCCAGGCGTGGCTCGGCCTGGTCGGGCCCGATGCGCTCGTCGAGGCCGTCGAGGAACTGCCGCCAGGTCACGGCGCACTGCTGGGCGACCTCCTGGGTCTGCATGCCGAGTTGCGGCTGCAGGTTCATGTCCTCGCCGATCAGCTCCGGCGCGAAGCGGTTCGCGGCGAATGCCTCGATCAGCCGACTGAGTTCGGCGCGGGTGGTCTTCAGGTCCTCGAAGTAGAGCCCCAGGTCGCGGTTGTAGCTGGCGTAGTCACGGGGCGCGTTCTCCAGGTAACGCATCGCCTGCAGCGTCAGGTGCTTCTGGTTGGTCTGCATCTGGCTGGCCAGGGTCACCAGCACGTCGTCGCCGTGCTGCCGGTCGATGACGTGCAGCGAATACAGCGTGGCCCCGGCGAACAGGGCCGTGAGCACGACGATCGCGAGCACGATCTGGAATTTCAGAGACTGGATCAATCGCACCGGTGCTGCGGCCTCTGTTGCTCGAATGGCCTATAGTAACCGTTTTGCCGCGCGCCGCCGGCCCCGTTGGCGTGCGCTGATTCCCGTCCTCGATAGGGGTTGGACATGGAGCGACCGCACACTGGCGAACTCGTGACGCTGCGCGACTGGGTACGCTGGGGCGCCAGCCGCTTCAATGCCGCCGAGCTGTTCTTCGGGCACGGTACCGACAACGCGCTGGACGAGGCACTGGCGCTGGTGCTGCACGCGCTCCATCTCGAGCATGACCTGCCCGCCGACTTCCTCGCCGGCAGCGTCACCGAGCACGAGGCGGAGCGGATCTTCGCGCTGTTGCGCGAGCGCGTGGAGCGCCGGATACCGGCGGCCTACCTGATCGGCGAGGCGCGCTTCGCGGGGTTGCCGTTCTACGTCGACGACAGCGTGCTGATCCCGCGCTCACCAATCGCCGAACTGATCGCCGAGCGATTCGCGCCGTGGCTCGACGCCGATCACGTCAGCAGCATTCTCGACCTGTGCACCGGCAGCGGTTGCATCGGCATCGCCTGCGCGTTGGCGTTCCCCGATGCGCTCGTCGATCTCTCCGACATCTCGCCGGCGGCGCTCGAGCTGGCCAACCGCAACATCGAACGCCATGGCCTCGACGATCGCGTGCGCGCCCTGCGCGCCGATGTCTATGATGGCCTCGACGGCGAGCGCTACGACCTGATCGTCAGTAACCCGCCCTATGTCAGCAGCGCCGAGATGGCGACGCTGCCGGCCGAGTACCGGCACGAGCCGGCGCTGGCGCTGGAGGCCGGCGCGGACGGCATGGACATCGTCGCGCGCATCCTGCGCGGCGGCGCGGACCTGCTGCAGCCGGGTGGCATCATGGTCGTCGAGGTCGGTGCGAGCGCCGACCTGCTGATGGCGCGTTATCCCGACGTGCCGTTTCTGTGGCTGGACTTCGAACGTGGCGGCGACGGCGTGTTCCTGCTCACGGCCGAACAGCTGGACGAGTTTCGCGACCTGTTCGAGGAGAACGGCGCATGAGTCTGCGCAGGGCACGCAGTGCCGAAGAGTATGCCGAGTGGGTCAAGCAGGCGATGTTCGAGGTCGGTGACCTCAAGGACTGCCTGCTCTACGAGATCGAGGACCTGCAGCGATTCCCTGGCTACATCGAGCCCCTCGAGGAGGGTGTCAAACAGGTCTACGACGCGATGGTCGCCGGTACCTACAGCTTCGGTCGCGACGATCTGGCGTTCATGGAGGTGCTGCGGCGCCACGAGGACCAGATCCCGTTCCACACGCTGCTCAAGCAGATCAACGAAACCCATCGCAAGGGCCTCGAGGTCCGAGACAAAGACTGAGTCCGGCCGCCGACCGCCCGTCCGGGTCGCCGCGGCGATGCCAGTGCCAGACTCCCGTTCCCGCGGATTTCGGGCGTCTGGATGAATCCGCCCGTCTCGCACGTTTTCCTAATATGCCGTGCAGCGCACGCGTTGTGACAACTGACCGCAGGGTGCGGCAGTCGCGCCGCACGGCCGACCGGAGAACCGGCCGAATCGCGGCCGCGCCGGCTTCGCAACAACGGTTCCTTAGATGTTAGGAGGGTGTGAATGAGCATTGACGAGAGGCCATTGGGTCGTACTGGGTGCGCCGGGGCATCGGCGGCTAGCGCAATGGCGGACAACGTCACGGACCGCAACCGGGGATCGGGGAACTTCGAGGCCTTGCCGGCTGAGCGCCTTGACGCCGTAAAGCGTGGATTCTCGACCCGCCGCGTGACATTCCCATCCGACACGGTCCTGGTTAACGGCGACACCCCGCCGCGTGCCGGCGATCTGGTTCTCGCCGAGGTTTTGTCGCTCGGCCATCACAAACGCCTCGAATCACCCCATGGTCGTCGCGCGCAACTCCACATCGGCGACGAAATCGTTGTCGCGTACGCAAATCGCTATGCGCCGGACCAGTTCGAGGCCGAGGTGCCGGCCGACCTCGGCGACTGTGACCTGGTCGCCGCCGGCGGCATCGCGTCACAGCTGGTCAGCCGCAACGCGAGTACCCGACGGCCGACGCGCATCCGCCCGATCGGTCTGATCGGCGACCGCGACGGCACACCACTCAACGTGCGCGGCTGGGCGATGGACAGTCGTCCAATTCCGAAGCCGCTGCCGCCGGTCATCGTCGTCGCCGGTACCGCGATGAATGCCGGCAAGACGACGACCGCAGCCTCGCTGGTCCGCGGCCTGACGCGTGCCGGCAAGCGGGTCGGTGCCGCCAAGGTGACCGGCACCGGCGCCGGTGGCGACTACTGGCAGATGACCGATGCCGGCGCCGTTGAGGTCGTCGATTTCACCGATGCCGGGTTCGCGTCGACCTACCTGCTGCCGGGCCACGAGGTCGAGAAGATCTTTCTGCGCCTGCTCAGCCATCTCGGCAACCAGCGCGTCGACGTCATCGTCGTCGAGGTGGCGGACGGCATCCTGCAGGCGGAGACCGCCGACCTGCTGTCGTCGCCGGGGTTCTCTTATTACTACGACCGCCTGGTCTTCGCCGCCGGCGACGCGATGGGCGCCGTTGCCGGTGTGCAGTGGCTGCAGGCGCGCGGCCTCGACGTCGCCGCGGTCAGCGGTGCACTGACCGCGGCGCCGCTCGCGGTGCGCGAAGCCGCGACCGCACTGGGCCTGCCCGTCCTGACCAAGAACCAGCTCGGGGATGCCGCATCGGCCGCTGCCCTGCTGGTCGACGCGGACGGCTGACCATGCGTCTTCCGCGACTTCTGGTCGGCAGGCGCCAGACCCTGTTCGCGTCTCTGATCGGCAACGGGGTCGCCCAGGGCGTACTGGCAGTGCTGACGGCGGTGCTGGTGATGCGGATCTTCGACGGCATCGGCGCCACGTCCGGCCCGGTCGCGCTGTGGTTCGCCGGCGCCGCCGCCGCCGTGGTCGCCACGGCGTGGCTGAGGCGCAGCGAGCGCGTCAGTGCCGAGCGGCTCGGGCAGCACTACGTGCGCGCCGTGCGCGGGCGGCTGTATCGCCGCCTGCTGACCTCCAGTGCGCGGCCGCAACGGCGCCCGCGCAAGGGCAAGGTGCTGCTGCGTTTCGTCGGCGACCTGTCGGCGCTGCGGCGTTGGATCAGCCTCGGGCTGGCGCGCCTCGTGGTGGCCGGTATCGCCGTGTCGATCGCGTTGTCGGCGCTGCTGTGGCTGCATTGGCCGTTCGCCGCCGGCGTCACCGCGATACTGACGCTGGCCGGCGCCTGGATCCTGTACCGGGCCAAAGACCTGCGTCGGGCGATCGCGACGACGCGGCGCCGCCAGGCCAGCCTCGCGGCCAATGTCACGGAGAAACTCAACGGGGTCCGCGCGGTGCAGGCCTTTGGCCAGGCGGCGCACGAGCACCGCGTGCTGCGGCGGCAGTCGGCGCGGCTCGCTACGGCCGCGGTCGAGCAGGCCGGGCGCATCGGCGGCCTGCGCGGCGTGATCGACGCGACCGCCGGCGGCTGCGTGCTGGTCGTCCTGGCGCTGGCCTACCTGCAGCCGCCGGGGGATCTCAGCCCGGGCATGTTGGCCGCGGTGCTCAGTATCATCGGGTTCCTGACGCCGCCGCTGCGCGAGTTGGGGCGCGCCCAGGAGTACTGGCTGGCGTCGCGCGTGGCGCGCGCCAATCTGCTGTCCCTGGCCCAGACCACGCAACGCCTGGCGGCGCGCAGCCGTCGGTCGCCGCTGCGCATCGATCGCGGCGCGATCACGCTCCGCGACGTCGGTATGCGTGGCCTGTTCAGCGGCCTGAACGTGCAGGCCCCGGGTGGCAGCCGGATCGCCCTGACCGGCGCCAACGGCAGCGGCAAGTCGACATTGCTCGGTCTGATCGGTCGCCTGTTCGACCCGCACGAGGGTGCCGTCGTCATCGACGGCCAGGACATCTCCCGTGTCCAGCTCGCGTCGCTGCGCCGCCAGCTGGCCTACGTCGGGGCCGATGTGCCGCTGATCGGCGGCACGCTGCGCCGCTGCCTGTGCTACGGCGCCGGCCGCGTCGATGACGAGCGCCTGCAGCAGGTGTTGCGGGATTGCGAGCTCGAGCGCGTGGTCGCGCGTCTCGACGGTGGCCTCGCCGGCCGGATCGGCGAGGGCGGCAGCAACCTGTCGCAGGGTGAGCGCCTGCGGGTTGCGCTGGCACGCGCGTTGTTGCGCCAGCCGCGGATCCTGTTGCTCGACGAGCCCGACGCCAATCTCGATGCACAGGCCGTGCGTGCGCTCAATCGCACCATCGCCGGGTTTGCCGGGACCGTGCTGCTGGCGACGCACCGCAGCTCCAGCCTGATCAGCTGCGACGTGGTGTGGCAGTTGCACGATGGCAAGCTACAGCAGCAGATCGTGCAGGACCGGCACGTGGCGGCGTCCGCCAGCGACGCGCTGACCAGCGTCGGACCGGGTGCGGCAGCCTCGCGGTGAGCGGGGCCGAAGCGGATTCTGCGTGGCGAGCCGCGCAGGCCCTCGTCGACGGGCATGCGGGCGCTGGCCAGCGCGGACAGCTGGTCGAGTTCCAATCGGGGTCGCGACCGCGGCTTCCGGTCTGGGTCTACGTCCCGGAGAGCGTCCCTGACGAACCGCGCGTGCTGGTCTCGGTGCACGGCGTCTCGCGCAATGCCGAGGAGCATGTCGCACTGTTCCGCCACCTCGCCGACCGCTACGGCGCCGTGGTCATCGCACCCACGTTCGACGCCGAGCGCTTCCGCGACTACCAGCGCCTGGGCCGGTTGTCCAAGGGGCCGCGTGCCGACCTGGCGCTGATACGGGCGCTGAACGAGATCGGCGTCAGGACCGGCTGGAACACCAGCAAAGTCGATTTGTTCGGGTTTTCCGGTGGTGCACAGTTTGCGCACCGTTTCACGTTCGCACATCCTCAGCGGGTCAGGCGCCTTGTGTTGGGTGCCGCCGGCTGGTACACCATGCCGGACTTGACGGCCCCGTACCCGCACGGGGTCGCTGACGCCGCAGGGCTCGACAATGCGCGCCTCAATCTCGTGGCCGCGGTACAATTGCGCACCCTGGTCATCGTCGGCGCACGCGACAACAAGGTCGACGACATGGAATTGAATCGCTCGGCCAGGATCTGCCGCCAACAGGGCTTCAGTCGTCTCGAGCGTGCCCATCGCTGGGTGAACGCGATGAACGCCGTCGCGCGGCAGCGCGGCGTCGCCGGCGGCGTCGAACTCATCGAGATGGACGACGTCGAGCATTCGTTCCGCGAGGCCGTACTGAAGGGCGACCTGGCGACCAAGGTGTTCGAATTTTGTTATGGCTAACCAGACTTGAGGTTTGTAGATTCTGATATGGCTAAGCACAAGATCCATGCGACGCCGTCGGTCGGTGCCGGGCGCGCCCGGACGGCGGCGTCGCGGTCGCCGGGCGATGTCGCGGCACGTCTGCGCGTAGCGGTTGCCGTGATGCTGGTCGCCGCAGCGACCGCGCCGCTGGCGGCAGTGCCGGTCGGCACGGTCGCGCTTTACTCGAACGGCAACGTAGAGAAGTTGTTGTCTGCCGACCGTGCCGGTCTGCTGTGGGAAGACGATCGCAAGCGCCGCTACCTGCGGTCACGCAATCCGGTGGTGCCGGTAGTGACGCGTTCGACCTTTCTCAGCGGCAGACAGACCCGGCGCGAGGTCGTCGCCGGCGATCCGGACGCGATCGCGACGGCGGCACGGGGCGCGTGGGTCGAGTTCACCGTCGAGCGCACGCGTTACACCGGCGAGCGCTCGAACCGCTCTTGGCGCTGCGCGCGCGGCAGGACGCACATCGCCAAGGTGGCGGGTGCCGACCGACGCGTCACCGATTTCGTCTGCGAGCGCTTCGTCGTTCACCGCAAGTACTGGCAGCCGGTGATCAAGGAGCGTCGCGAGTTCTCGTACAGCGAAGACCTGGGCCTGGTGACCCGGATGGCACGCACCCGCGGTGAGAAGACCAGCCGCTGGCGGCTGGTCAAGCTGATCGCCCCGAAGCGGGCGACCTACAAGCGCCTCAGCAAACAGGTGCGCAAACTGCGCCAGCCGAAGAAAGGCAGGTAAGACGATGACGCAGAGTTCGAATAACCGGCGGCGAGTGGCGCTGTTCATGGCGGGTACCGCGTTGTCGCTGCTGACAGCGTGCCAGACGACGCCGTGGCGTGGCGGAGACGGTCAGCTACCGCGCGACGAGGTGGTCCGTTTGTTCGTCGGCAACACCGTGGAGTCGTTCAATCTGAACACCCGCTTGACCAGCTTCACGTACTACGATCCCAACGGAACGGCGCTGCAAGAACGCCTTTGGCAGCGGCGCAAAGGTACCTGGCGGGTCCGCGACGACGGCCAGATATGCCTTGCATTCGGCAAGCGGCAGGCCAAGTGTCGCCACATCGTTCGCTCCGGTGGACGTTATTTCAAGGAAAGGACCGACAGTGCCGGAAAGCGTGAGAGGATCGTGCGCTACCGCTACTTCGTCGCCGGAAACTCGCTAAACGCGAAGTAATGCGTTGACGCCTCGCCCGGCGACCGCCGCCGGGCGAATACGGCCGTTCTGGATCAATCCTCGTTCTCCGAGTCGCCCCAGTCTCCGAGCAGCGATTGTTCTTCGTCCACGGTGACGGGCAACAGCACCTTGGTGCCGATCTGCCGCGACGTGTCGCCGAGCGCCGCGCTGCCGTCCTCGCTGTCTTCGATCTCGTCGCTGTCGGCGGTAGGGTCTGGGGTGGCCGCCGGCGTCGCGTCGGCCGCCGCTGCCGACTCGGCGCCGCCACCGGCTGCCAGGCCAACGGACGGGCCCAGCAGCAGCATGCAATACAACAGGCCGGCGGCCGAAAAACCGCGCAGCCCGTGCTCGATCTGTGC
>JASJCU010000036.1 GCA_030065815.1 Gammaproteobacteria bacterium
GTCGCCGCACGGTGTCCGCGGCCCGCCGCAGGCGGTAAAGATTGCGCTGGCGACGCCGCCACAGGATCAGGATCTGCGGTTGTCGCACTGGCCGACCGGCAGACCTTGGCTTCGACAGGGAACGGGCATCCTATGTGGCGCAGCGAGCGCATCGGACTGATCATGATTGTGGCCTCTCTGCTGGCGATCGGCGCGGTGGCGCTGGTCGTGTTCAGCGAGCAGTCACAGCAAAGGCTGACGCAGGTCCGCAGCCACGGCGTCGGGCTGGCGCGCGTGCTCGGCGGTATGGCGTGGCAGGAGCTGGTGCCCGGACAGGGCCGCCAAGGCATCCTGCAGACGCTGCAACACAGCCAGAACAACCCGGACTTCGCGTACGCCGCCGTCGTCGATCAGAGCGGTGCGCCGGCCAACGTCGTCGCGGCGGCCGGAATCGTCGTTCCCGATCGTCCGTTGCCTAACGACCCGTCGGCCTGGCTCGGTGAGCGGGAAGTGGTCGGCAAACACCGCGACCTGACGTTTCTCGAGTTCCATGCGCCGGTGTTCCGCGGCGGCGACCTGGCCGGTTACGTGCGCCTCGGTTACATCAAGCCCGGATTCGTCCTCGATGCCGCCGGGCTGTCGTCGATCGCGACCGTCGGGCTGCCGGTGTTCCTGTTGATGCCGCTGTTCTATTTCCTGTTGCGCAACGAGACGCGGCCGCTGCGCAAGATCAGCGACAACCTCGACGAGGTGCTGGCGACGGCCGGCGCAGCGCCGGTTGAACTGCACCCGAGCGGTGAGCTGAGCGATTTCATCAAGCGCTTCAGCGGATTCATCGATGCCGCGCAGAATCGCATCCATGCCCTGCAGGCCGAACACGATCGCATGCTGACGTCGACCAAGCTGCTTGCCTACAAGCAGAGCAAGGTCGAGTCGATCCTGCAGATGCTCCCCGAGGCGATCCTGGTCCTCGACGAGGCCGGGATCGTCGCCTACGCCAACCAGCGCGTCGCCGGCATGCTCGGCGTGGACCGCGCCGACGTCATCGGCAAACGCCCGCGCGACTGGTGCAAGAACCCGAACCTGCTTGCCTATCTGTCGCGTCGACACAGCGGTCAGGATCAGGTCGGTTTCATCTCCGATTCGGTGCAGATCGTCCCCGATTACGATCCGGACAAGGTGCTGGAGGCCAAGATCTATCCGCTGTTCGCGCCGCGCGACGAGGACAGCCTGCTCGGCGACCTGGTGGTCGTGCGCGACATTACCGAACAACACGTCGCCAAGCGCTCGCGCAGCGAGTTCGTCGCGCAGATCGCACACGAACTGAAGACGCCGCTGAACGTGCTGGCGATGTACAGCGAATCACTGCTCGGCGACGACGGCAAGGACGAATCGTTCCGCGTCGAGGCGCTCAACGTGATCCACGACGAGGTCGAGCGCCTGGCTGGCTTCCTGAACTCGATGCTGGCGATCAGCCAGTTCGAGCTCGGCAGCCTGAAGATGACGCGCACGCGCGTGCGCGTGCCGGAGCTGCTCACCGACGCGTTCAATACCGTCGCGCAGAGCGGTCGCGGGCGCGACCTGTCTTTCGATATCGACGTGCCGCGCGAGATGAGTGCGCTGCACGTCGACAAGGATCTGCTGCGAATCGCGATCAACAACCTGCTGACCAACGCGATCAAATACAACCGCCCAGGCGGCCGCGTGACACTGGTCGCCGAGGAGAGCGAAGACGCGGTGCTGATTCGCGTCAGCGATACCGGCCTCGGCATCAGCGACGTCGACCAGCAGAAGATCTTCGACAAGTTCTATCGCTCGGACGACGACCAGGTACGCGAACAGAACGGTCACGGCCTCGGATTGCCGCTGGCCCAGCAGATCATCCAGCTGCATCACGGCAGCCTCGAGCTAGAAAGCACGCTGGGCGAAGGCAGCACGTTCACGATCACCCTGTACAAAGAAGTGCCCGGATTCGCAATGGCAGGTAACGGATGAAACGTATACTGATCGCCGACGACGAGCGCCACGTACTGCGTGTGCTCAGCCAGTCCCTGGAGCGCGCCGGATTCGCAGTCGAGGGCGTGCTCAATGGCGCGGCGGCTCTCGAACGGGTGCGCGCGCAGCCGCCCGACGTGTTGCTGACCGATATCCAGATGCCACGAATGACCGGCGAGGAACTGTGCCGGCGTATCCAGCAGGAAATGCCGGAGCGCGAGTTCCTGATCTTCGTCGTCACATCGCGTACCGAGGTCGAACACCGTGAGTGGTCGCGCGAGATCGACAATCTGCAGTTCCTCGAGAAGCCGATCAGCATCCGCAGTCTGGTTGCCAAGCTCGATGCCTATTTCAACGGCCAGGCGGATTCCGGGGAGCAGGTCGCATGAAAGCGCGCGTACTGCGCCTGATCGCACACGAGAATCACTTCCAGACGCTGTGCTCGCTGGGACTGCCGGTCGAGGGCTACGCAATCGTCGACGAGCACGGTCAGATCGTCTGGACCGACGACGAGGCACCGGCGCATGGGGAGCGGCTGCTGCAGGCGCGCGACGTCGTCGGTTCCAAGATTCCGGAGAACGGCAGCTATCAGTTCGCAGCGGCCTTGTTCGGCGACCAGGGGCAGGTGTTCAGCATGCACATGGCCGACGAGACCGACGGCTACATCGCCCAGATGGTGCTGTTGATCGGGCCGACGATCGAGCTGCAGGGAAAGGGCCTGGATCGCGTGCACCTGGCTATGATGGCGGCCGCGACCACGCTGCAGCAGGAATTCGTGCTCAACAAGGAGCTCGAAGTCATGGCGACCGAGCTCGGCGAACGCTACGAAGAGCTGAACCTGGTCTTTCAGTCGGACCTCTCGGGTCAGCGTCTCGCGTACGGCTTCGAGTCCCTGCGCCGCCTGGTCAAGGACACGACGGCGTACCTGAACGTCGGCCTTGCCGCACTGCTGCTGCCGACCAAGAGCTTCGAGGTCTACGATCTCGACGACCAGATCTCGGTGCCGGACGCGCCGCGCCTGCTCGACCAGATGCGCGGCGAGTTCTTCGAGCTGATGCGCGACACCGGCGAGCCGTTCGTGATCAACAACGTGCGCGATCTCGGCCGCACGCGAATCGATGCCGACCTGTCCTCCAAGGTCATGTCGGTGCCGATCCAGTTCGGTCCGGACGACGTGCAGGGCATGCTCGTCGCGGCCAATGCGCCCGATCGCCCCGATTTCGAGAACAGCGACCGCAACCTGCTCGACGTCATGGCCAACAAGGTCGTCAAGGTGCTGCAGGCCAACTTCGACATGATGACCGGGCTCGAGAACGCGCGCAGCTTCGAGTGGGCCGTCGGTCAGTCGCTGGGCCGCTCGCATAGCCGCGGTCTGAAGCACGCCCTGTTGCACGTCGACATCGACCGCACCAATGTCGTCAACGACATCAGCGGTCGCGACGCCGGCGACGCCGTGATCCGCCGGGTCGCGGAGATCCTCGGCAACGCGGTGCGCGCCCAGGACACGGTCGCGCGTCTCGGCAGCGACGAGTTCGGCGTGCTGCTCGAGACCTGCTCGCTCGACGCGGCGGCGCGCCTGGCGACCAAGATCTGCCGGCGCGTCGAATCCGAGAACTTCAACTGGAAGGGCACGATCCACCCGCTCAGCGTCTGCATCGGCGTCGCCCCGGTCACCGCCGCTTCGGAATCGGTGGCTGCCGTGCTCAGCGCGGCCGAGGTCGCGCGCCAGGCGGCCCAGGAGCGCGGTCGCAACCGCGTCCAGGTCTACGAGCTCAACGACGCCGACCTGTTGCGCCGGCGCGGCGAGTTCCGCTGGGTGGGACGGATCCAGGCGGCGTTGCGTGAAGACCGCTTCACGCTGTTCGCACAGCCGATCGTGCCGGTGTTCACCGGTCGCGGCGTGCCGCACTACGAGGTGCTGCTGCGGATGCGTGGCGAGAAGGGTGAGCTGATCACCCCCAACCGCTTCATCCCGGCCGCCGAGCACTACCATTTGATGGCCGAGATCGATCGCTGGGTGGTCCGCGCGGCCGTCGATGCGCTGTTGTCGCTGTCCAACGACCGGCAGCCGCTGCCGGAGATCTACTCGGTGAACCTGTCCGGCCAGTCGCTGGCCGATGAGTCGGTCCTCGACACCGTGCACCACGAGCTCGAGAGGCTCGGGCCTTTGGTCGAGAACCTGGTGTTCGAGATCACCGAATCCGCGGTGATCGCGAACATGGACGAGGCACTGGCGTTCATCGCGTTCGCCAAGGGCTACGGCGTCAAGTTCGCGCTCGACGACTTCGGCTCGGGCCTCAGTTCCTTCGCCTATCTGAAGCGCTTCGACGTCGACTACCTGAAGATCGACGGCTCGTTCGTACGCCAGGTCCACGAAGATCCGGTGTCCGAGGCGATGGTCGCGGCGATCAACCGGGTCGGTCAGGTCATGGGCCTGGCAACGATCGCCGAGTTCGTCGAGAACGACGCGATCGTCAGGAAGCTCAAGCAGATCGGCGTCAACTACGCGCAGGGATACCACTTCGGCAAACCGCTGCCGCTGGCGGAGGTGATCCGCGCGGCGCACCCGCCGAGCGATGCCGCCAGCGGCTGACGCGCATGACAGCGACATCGCCAGCGGTGGAACTCGACGATCGTGACGCGGCCGCGAAGGTCGTGCGCACGCGCATGGGTGTAGTCACCTACCTCGCGCCGTCCGGCGTGCTGTCGAGCGATGTCGAGCTGCAACCGCTGCGCGACGCCTTCGACGGCTGCCTGGAGCGCTGGGAAGTCCAGGTGGTCGTCGACCTGTCGTCGGTGCCGCTGCTGCAGAGCCTGGCGCTGGAGACGCTGCTCGATGCCCAGGAGCGACTGACCCGCGCCGGTGGCTGGCTCAAGGTCTCGCACAGCAACTCGCTGATCCGCGACATCCTGCGCATGACGGGCCTGGGCAAGTCGATCGCGTCCGCCGATGCGTCGACCGACGACGACCGTCCGGCGCCACCGCCGAGCACGGCCAAGATCCGCCTTGGCGACATCCTGGTCGAGAAGGGCCTGCTGACCGAGGCCCAGATCAACGACGCGATCCTGCTGCAGAAGAAGAGCGCCCGCCGTCTCGGCCAGATCCTCGTCGACAAGGGATGGATTGGCGAGAAGGCGCTGTTCCAGGTGCTCGGTGACCAGCTCAACATCCCCTATATCGACCTGCGTGCCGGCCTTTACGACCCCGAGGTCGCGACCCAGTTAGACGCCGCGGTGGCACGGCGGCTGAACATGCTGCCGCTGTTCCGCATCCGCGACGCACTGTACCTGGCGACCTCCGATCCGCAGGCCGCGCCCGGGTTCACCGAGGTCGAGGAGCGTACCGGCCTGCGCGTGCGCACGGTGCTGGCGCGGCGCGAGGCAATCGTCAAGGCGATCGCCGAGGCGCATTCCGACAACAGCTACGGTGCCGGCCTGCTCGAGGCGCTAGAGGACGACTTCGAGGTCGTCGAGAGCAAGCAGCCCGACGACTACGCGGCGATCGACAACATGGCCGGCGGCAGCCCGGTCATCAACATGGTCAACTCGATCATCCAGCGCGCCGTGACCGACAAGGCCAGCGACATCCATATCGAGCCGTCGCAGAAGATGTCGCGGATCCGCTTCCGCATCGACGGCCTGCTGTACGAGGTCATGAGCCCGCGCATCGAACTGCACCCGGCCATCGTGTCGCGCCTCAAGGTCATGGCCAACCTCGACATCGCCGAGCGCCGGCTGCCGCAGGACGGTCGCATCCAGGTCTACACGCAGGGCCGCCAGATCGACCTGCGGTTCAGTTCGCTGCCCGGTCTGTACGGCGAGAAGATCGTGCTGCGCGTGCTCGACAAGAACCAGGCGATCCTCGACATCGGCAAGCTCGGCATGGTCGATGCCAACGAGACCGCGCTCAAGCGCCTGCTCGATCGCAGCTACGGCCTGGTGCTGGTCACCGGGCCGACCGGCAGCGGCAAGACGACCACGCTGTACGCGGCGATCAATTACCTCAACAGCATCGAGAAGAACATCGTCACGATCGAGGACCCGGTCGAATATCAGCTCGATATCGTCAACCAGAACCCGGTCAAGGAACAGATCGGCCTGACGTTCGCACGCATGCTCAAGCACGTGCTGCGCCAGGATCCGGACGTGATCATGGTCGGCGAGATCCGCGAACGCGAGACCGCCGAGATCGCCGTGCAGGCGGCGTTGACCGGGCACCTGGTGCTGTCGACGCTGCACACCAACGACAGCGTCGGCGCCGTGACGCGCATGATCGACATGGGCATCGAACCCTACCTGCTGTCGTCGGCGCTGATCGGCGTCGTCGCCCAGCGCCTGGTGCGCGGTATCTGCCCGGCGTGTAAGACCGAGTACCTGGCGAGCCCCGAAGTGATCCAGACCTACGGCTGGCAGGACCGTGACAAGGTGCGCCTGTCGCGCGGGCGCGGCTGCCCGGAATGCTACGACTCCGGCTACCGCGGACGCATGGCGGTGCACGAGATCGTCGAGACCGACAGCGATCTGCAGCGCCTGATCATCACCAGCCCGAGCCGCGACGAACTGTCCGACTACATCCATGGCAAGGACGTCGACACGCTGTTCGACGACGGCCTGCGCCGGGTGCTGCAGGGACGCACGACGATCGAGGAGATCGCCCGGGTGGTCAACACCTGACGCGGCAGACGATGGCGATCGAGGTCACAACCACACCCGACAGCAGCGGCAGGCGCGAACCGCCCGCGCGCCGCACGCCGTTGTTCACGCTGCATGGCTCGCGCGTGACGGCGCGCGACCGGCGCTTCTTCACCGAGCAGCTGGCGCTGCTGCTGTCGACCGGGATCGACCTGCACAGCAGCCTGGTCGCACTGCGCGATCAGGCGATCAGCCCGGCGATGCGCGGCCTGGTCGCCGCATTGATCGAAGACGTCGGCGAGGGCCGGCAGTTCTCCGATGCGCTGGGCCGCCACCCCGAGGTGTTCTCGCGCACCTATGTCAACCTGATCGGTGCCAGCGAGGACGGCGGCTATATCCACGAGGTGCTCGAGCAGCTGCTCGACATGGAGGACAAGCGCGAGAAGCTGTCGCGCACGCTGTTCTCGGCGCTGTCGTACCCGGTGTTCCTGCTGGTCTTCGCGCTCGCGGTCGTGGTGTTCGTGCTGGTCGTCGTGTTTCCGAAGTTCGCCGACCTGTTCGCCGGCATCGCCGATGAGCTGCCGGCGACGACCCACTTCCTGATGCAGACCAGCCACCTGCTGCTCGCGCAGTGGCCGTGGCTGATCGGCGGCGCAGCCGCGGCCTGGCTGGCCGCGCGGCTGTGGTCGCAGAGCGACCACGGACGCCTGCGGATCGACCGGTTCAAGCTCCACGCACCGCTGGTCAGCGGCATCTTCCGCCGCCTCTACCTGCTGCAGTCGCTGCGCGTGCTCGGGCTGTCGCTGGGCCACGGCGTCGGCATCATCGATGCGCTGCACGCGACCCGCGACGTGGTCAGCAACCGCGAGTTCACGCGCGTGCTCGACACCGTGGAGCACGATGTCAAGGGCGGAGAGGGCGTCGCCGCCGGCTTCGAGGGAATCCCGTTCATCCCGCCGGTGGTCGTGCAGATGATCCGCACCGGCGAGGAGACCGGCAACCTGCCGCGCGTGCTCGGCCGTCTGGCGGATCACTACGAGCGCGAACTGGCCGGCAAGCTGGACACGCTGTCGCGCCTCGCCGAGCCGGTTATGCTGCTAGTCATGGGGGCCGTGGTCGGGGTCATTGTCAGCTCGCTGATCCTGCCGATCTTCAAGCTGTCGCGCGCCGTGGGATGAGGATTCCCGCGACTAAAGATTGTGTCGTTCGTGCCGACAATCCGGGCATGTAGACGCGGCGCAAGCTGCCGAATCCGACTTGTCCCGAGGACTAAACGCATGAACACCAAAGCACTGCACCAGAGCGGCTTTACCCTGGTCGAACTCCTGATCGTCGTCATCATCCTGGCGCTGCTGTCGGCCATCGTCGTTCCGCAGTTCGCCGCGTCGACCGACGACGCGCGCTCGTCCGCGGCGGACACGTCGCTGTCGAACCTGCGCGCCGCGCTCGACCTGTACTACCAGCAGCACGGCGAATACCCCGGCGCACTGACCGCGGTACCGACGAGTGCCTGTGGCGGCACGTCCGGCACCGGCGTCGCGACCGGTGGTGCCGGAGCGACCGCGACGACCGCGTTCCTCGAGCAGCTGAGCCTGTACACGGATGCCGATGGCGGTGCCTGCTCGGTGGCCGATGCCAACCACAGGTTCGGACCGTACATGAAGAAGCCGCAGCTCGAGAACGAGCCGTTCGGCGAGAGCAACGCCCTCGAGGTGATCGCCGACGCCGACCTCAACATGGGCGCGACGGCCGGCGACCCGGGCGGCTACAAGTACGACTCGCAGACCGGCAAGATCATCATCAACATCGCCGCCGAAGCCGGCCGCTGATCGATGCACGACGCAGGCGGGCGCTCTCGGTCGAGGGTGCCCGTTTTTCGTTTCCGCGTGGCAGGGACCTGACATGCACGCACAGCGCGGCATCAGCCTGGTCGAGCTGTCGCTGGTGGTCGCGATCCTCGGCGTGATCGCCGTGATCGTGCTGCCGAACTACGCGGCGACCGGAGAGCAGCAGCTCGAGCTCGCGAGTCATCGCGTCGCCGACGCGTTGCGCTTTGCGCGCAGCGAGGCGATCCGCAGCGGCGCGCTGCGCGGCGTGCTCGTCGATACCGCGGACGACCAGGCGCTCGGCCGCGACATCACCGTGTTCGAACCGGACCTGGCGACGGCGCCGTTCGGCCTGTCGACATTGCTGCGCGACCCGCTGAGCCGCCAGCCCTACGACGCGTGGCTCGGTGGCAGCGTCGGTGGCGGCATCGTCGGTTTCGCCGACGGCGTCAAGCCGTTCGCGTTCGACGGCGTATCCGGCAACCAGAGCTACGTGTTCTTCGACGCCGACGGCTTCCCGCGCTGGGTCGACAACGGCGTGCTCTACCGGATGACCGACGGCGCCGTCAGGCTGGCGGCCGGCCATGCCTCCGCCACCGTGGTCGTCGATCCCGCCGACGGCACGGTGCGTATCCAGTGACCGCGATGCGCACGGCCGTGCTGCAGGCCGCGGGCTTCACCTACACCGAGGTGCTGGTCGCGATGGTGTTGATCGCGGTGCTGCTGGTGCCGGCGCTCGACGCGCTGCGCGGCGGTGTCCAGGGCGGCGACATCCATGCCGCGCAGGCGAGCCAGCACTACCGTGTGCTCGGCAGGATGGAAGACGTCCTGGCGCAGCCGTTCGCCGATCTCGCGGCCGCGGCCGATGCCGCGGGCTCGCCGACGACGATCGTCGCGGCGTACTCCGACGTCGCCGGCACCGCCGAGCGGCGCGTCGTCTACCTGGCGCGTTTCGACGGCGACGACGCCGACGGCGACAGCGACGGCTTCACCGGTGTCGACGACGACCTGATCTGGATACGGGTCGCGATCGCGGACACGCCGACCGGCCTCGAGACGCTGGCGACGCCGTGACAACGCCCGACCGGGCGACGCCGGTATTCATGTGCCGGGTTTGCTGCCGATAACCTTTCACGCGGCACGCGCTCAGGCGTCGCCGCCCGATGAGCAAGCCCAGGCCATGCATACGCTCGGCACATCCAACTCTGGCTATACCTATGTCGAACTGCTGCTGGCCGTCGTCGTCGGCGGCCTGCTGGTGCTGGGGCTGTCCGGTATCGTCGGCAATACGCTGGAGACGCGCGACGCGGTCGTCGGCAAGACCGACCTCAACCGCAGCGCCGCCGAGGCGATGCGGCAGATGCGCCACGCCGCGCTGCACAGCCGGCGCCTGCTGCTGCCGCTGGTCGACAACCCGGCGACCAACTGGCCGGAGAACGTCCGCGAACAGACCGTGCCGCCGTCGCCGCCGATCGGCGACAGCACGCTGGCGACCGCGGTCTTCGCGGTCACCTTGCCGGAAGGCACCGATCGCGACGCCGACGGCTCGCCCGACGCCGACAACGACGGCGACGGCAGGATCGACGAGGACCCGCCCGGTGACAACAACCACGACGGCGCGGCGGGCCTGATCGGCATCGACGACAACGGCGACGGCAGTGTCGACAACTCGCCGGATACGCTGTACGACGACGACGAGGACGGCGCCCTCGGCGACGAGGGCAACAACGGCCTCGACGACGACGGTGACGGCAGCGTCGACGAAGACCTCGGTCCCGACCTCAACCGCGACGGCGCCAGCGGTGTCGCCGGCGTCGACGACGATGGCGACGGTGCGATCGACGAAGGCGACAGCAACGACGACGACGAAGACGGCCAGGTCGACGAGGACTGGTACGACGTGCGCGTGTTCTTTCTCGACAGCGGCGTACTCAAGGTGCGCAGTGCGGTTCCGTGGGACAGCAATGGCGACAGCGCCGTCGACGGCAGCGACAGCGTCGAATCCGAGCTGTTGCACAATGTCACGCGCTTCCGCGTCGAGCGCGTCGCCGTGGCCGGTCTGCGCGCGACCCTTGTCGACCTGCTGATCGAGGCCGCCGATCCGGTCAGCGGCAGCGTCGTCAGCCTGCGCTCGCGGGTGCGGGTCGGGGGCGCGTTGTGATGCAGCGGACGCCGCTGCGGGCCGCGGGTCGCGGGTCGAGAGCCGGGCCGGCGCGATCCGACGCCGGCGGCAGCGCTCGTGCCGCGGCCGGCTTCGTGCTGTTGCCGGTCGTGTTCGCGGTCGCGCTGGTCGCCGCGGTCGCGTTGCTGATGAACCACGAGACCGTGACCAGTGTCGCCGTGATCGACAACGATCTCGACGTCGCGCGCGCCGAGTACGCGGCGCAGGCGGGGCTGCGGCACGCGCTGTGGCACGCCGACCGGCAGGGCTGCGGGCCGTTCACCGACCTGGCGGACGCGCCGCTGGACGGCGCGCAATACACGACGACGCTGACCAGCGGCAGCGGCAGCGTGACGACGCGCACCGTGTCGGTCGATCAGGACGGCTGGATCCGCGCCGACGACACCGACAAGACCCACCCGAACGACGCCGAACTGCATATCCGCGACGAGGGCGGTACGAAGATCGAACGGCCGGTCTACCGCTACGATCTCTCGGCTATCGCCGCCGGCAGCCAGGTGGTGTCGGCGACCGCGTGGTTCTTCGTGGCCACGGCGCACCCGCAGGGCAGCGTGCAGGTGCACCGGCTTACCGGCGACTGGACCGAGGCCGACGCCGACTGGGACCTGATCGGCGACGAGATGGACGCGACCGTGCTGGCATCGATCCCGGCGCAGCCGACGGCGATGCAGTGGGTATCGGTCAACCTGACGTCGCAGGTGCAGGCCTGGATCAACGGCGAGCCGAACCACGGCATCGCGCTGCATACCGATGCGGATGGTATTCACGCCCGCTACGCGAGCCGGGAACACAGCCAGCAGCCCTATCTCGTCGTCGTGACCGGGACGCCGCCCGGCGGCGACGCCGCGCTGGTATCGGTCGCGACGACGGTCGGCGGTACGACCCGCACCGTGAAGCGTGCCGCCGCGACCCTGCGCCAGTCGCCCGGTGACTACCGCCACTGGCAGCCGGATGGCGCCGACGGCAAGGATGCCTGGGTCAACCAGGCCGGCCACGATTTCAACTACGGCGCCGCCGTCGACCTGCCGGTATCGAACAAGACCGCCAACGCCGAGCTGCGCAGCCTGTTGGCATTCGATCTCGACAGCATCCCGAGAGGCGCCGCGATCGTCAGCGCCGAGCTGACGCTGTTCCAGCACGACGGCTCGGCCGACGGCGGCGATATCGGCGTGCACCGGATCACGCGCTGGTGGGACGAGGGCGACGACGACGGCACGACGGGTGGCGGCGCGACCTGGAACAGCTATTTCTGGGGGCAGCAATGGACCAGCCCGGGCGGCGACTTCGACGCCACGCCGGTCGACAGCGTGACGCTGCCGGCGTCGACCAACGCGTTCTACCGCTGGGACCTCAAGGACCTGGTCCAGGGCTGGGTCGACGGCGACCACGCCAATCATGGCGTGATCCTGGTCGCCGCAACGCCGGGCACGACGGCCGACTTCCGCAGCAGCGACCACGCCAACGCCAACGAACGCCCGCAGCTGACCGTGACCTACCGCTGCGCCTGCGACCGGACCTGCGTCGCGCCCACCGGTGGCAGCGGCCGGGTCGCGTTGGTCGGGGATTTTGTCGGCTTTTCGCCGGACGACCGCGACCGGGCGAAAGAGGCGTTGTTCGAGTCGTGGGGCTTCACCGTCGACCAGTTCGACGACAACTTCCTGTGGACGCTGAATAGCGATTTGTACGACGCCATCTACGTGTCGCCGACCGCCGATCCCGGCGCCGTCGGTACCCAGCTGACCGCCACGGACATCGGCATCGTCAACCAGCACGGCGACCTCAACGACGAGCTCGGTATCGCGGCCGGCGCGGCCTGGCCGGTGGGCGACACGATCGATGTCAGCGATGTCTCGCACTACATCACGCAACCGTTCGTCGGCGGCGATCTCGCGGTCTACGACGCGCCGATGGAGGGCCTCGGCGTGTCCGGCGGTGTCGCGGCCGGCGGCCAGGTGTTGGCGCGCATGGGCGGCAGCACGGCGCTGCTCGCGATCGACGCAGGCGGCGCCCTGTCCGGCGGCGGCAGCGCGGCCGGCCGCCGCGTGTTGGTGCCGGTCGGGCGCTCGACCGACTGGTCGCGGATGACCAGCAATGCGCACCTGCTGCTGTACCGGGCGCTGGCCTGGGCGGCCAACGTCGACGGCGCGCCGCCGCCGGTGTGCGGCGACTACACGCCGATCCGCCAGACCGGCGAGTTCGCGACGACCGGGTTCGGGTCCGACACGATCAAGGGCCTGACCTACCTGCCCGAGGGCGTCGCGTTCAAGGGCACCGCGGCGCCGGCCGGCGGCGCATGGTTGATCGTCGATTCGGCCGACGACAGGATCTACATGACCGACATGGCCGGGACGGAGCTGCAGGACGACAGCATGCCGGGCAATGCGCCAACCGGCATTGCCTACATCGAGTCCGGCAGCTACGCCGGTCACCTGATGCTGACCGACTACAACGACGGGCTGTACGTGCTCGACATGAACGGCAACGAGGTAGCCAACCCGAGCGTGCCGGGTGTCGCCAACCCGGTCGGCGTCAGCTACATCGCCGCGACGGCGTCGGCGACCTACGACGACGCGGTCGCGGTGCTCGACGTCGGCGGCGTCGTGTCGATCATCGACCAGTCGGCCAACTCGCTGCACGTCCAGGACTACTCGGCTGATCTGAGCCAACCCGAGGACCTCGCGCACATCCGCGGCACCGACAGCCTGCTGATCGTCGATCGCGGCAACGACGACGTCGCCAAGGCCGGTTTCGAGGGCGGCATCGCGAGCCTGTACAGCACGCTGGCCTACGGCAGCGCGGCGCCGTACGCGATCGCGATCAACAGCGCGACCTGCGAGCACGTGATCGGCGACATCGGCAGCGACCTGGTATTCGCGCTGACCGACCAGCCGCGCGAGCCGGTCGCGCATTGGCAGATGGACGACGCCAGCGGTACCACCGCCGTCGACGCGGTCGGCGGGCACGACGGCACGCTGACCAACGGCCCGGCCTGGGACGGCGGCCAGGTCGGCGGCGCGCTGAACCTCGACGGCAGTGACGACCACGTCGTCGTGCCGCACGACGACGCGCTGTCTTTGCTCGACACGATGAGCTTCACGGCGTGGATCAACGCGGCCGCATTCGGCAGCAGCTACCAGACGATCGTCGCCAAGGACGGCGGCGGTTCCGGGTCGAACTTCTGGTTCGGCACCTGGCAGGACGAGCTGGTATTCGGATTCTGGACCGGCGGCTTCTTCCGCGAGGTCTACACCAACGGCCTCGGCCTGCAGGCCGATACCTGGTACCACGTCGCCGCGACGTTCGACAACGCGAGCAACGAGGTCAAGCTCTACGTCGACGGGGCGTTGGTCAAGACCGGGCCGTTGACGTTCGCACCGACCGCGGTCACGGCGCCGCTGACGCTCGGCAGGTCGCCGGACGGCGAGTACTGGGACGGGCTGCTCGACGACGTGCGCATCTACGACGAGGTCCTCGGCGGCGCCGAACTGGTCGATCTGTACGAGACGGGCGGGGGCACGCCGGCGACCGTGCCGGATCCGCCGCCGACCGGCGCCGGGGCCTGTCCGGGGTCGTTCGCCGACCACTTCGACGCGCGCGTGTTCGACGGCAGCAACGGCACGATCGACTGGTCGGCGAGCCCGTGGCAGGAGATTGGCGAGAGCAACGGGGCCGACGCCGGTGATATCCGCGTGACGGCCGACCAGAGCAACTACCAGCTGCGGCTGCGCGACAACGACAACGGCGGCGAGGGCGTGTCGCGGATCATGGACCTGTCCGGCGCCGATTCGGCGACGCTGACCTACCGCTACCGGCGCATGAACCTGGACACCTCGAGCGACTATGTCCGGGTCGAGATCTCGGCGACCGGCGGCGCGCCGTGGACGCTGCTCGCCGAGCACGCCGGCCCCGACAACGACGGCAGCTACCAGACGGCGAATCACGACATCAGCGGCCACATGTCGGCGACGACGACGCTGCGCCTGATCACGTCGCCGAGCATGGGCGGCACCGACACCGTGTGGTTCGACGACGTCGAGGCGAGCTGCGTCGTGACGGCGCCGGCGCTGGCGTTGCCGTCGGGCGGCGGCGCCTTGGAGTCGCGCTGATCGCGCCGGCGCTGTGCCGCTCGCGCCGCACCGCCGGCCACACGATGGTGTCTCAGGTTTTGATCCGCACGGCCGATGCCCGTAGCAGTGGTCCGACGCAGGAAGGGGAGACTATGTCGACCGTCTGGGAACAGATTTCATCGAAGGCGCAGCTGCTGTCGCTGCCCGACGTCTACCTGCACCTGAAGAAGGTGCTCGACGATCCGGATTCGAGCATGATCGATGTCGCCAACGTGGTCAGCGCCGACGCGGCGATGACCACGCGCCTGTTGCGCATCGTCAACAGCGCCTACTTCGGTCTCGCGACCGAGATCGACACCGTCAACCGCGCCGTCAACCTGCTCGGTACCCAGGAGGTCCACGACCTGGTGCTGGCGGTGTCCGTGGCGCAGAGCTTCGCCGGCATGTCGAACCAGGTCATGGACATGCCGCGGTTCTGGAAACGCAGCGTCGTGTGCGCGGCCGGGGCGAAGGAGCTGGCGTCGCTGTGCAACGTGCTCGACGGCGAGCGCCTGTTCGTCTGCGGGTTGCTGCGCGACATCGGCCACCTGTTCATCTACCAGTACGCGCCGGACAAGGCGGTGCAGGCCATGGAACTCGCGAAGGCGCAGAACGCGCCGCTGTTCAAGGCCGAGCGCGCGGTCCTCGGCGTCGATTACGCGCGCGTCGGTGCCGAGTTGATGCGGCAGTGGAAGCTGCCACAGACGCTGTGGGAGCCGACCGAGTTCCACGTCGACCCGATCCGCGCCGACGAGTTCGCGTTGTCGACCGGCATCGTGCACCTCGCGGCCGCGGTGGCCGATGCCGTCGATGCCGAGGTCGACGTCGATGACGCGCTGCGCAGCGCGTCGCCGCACGCCTGGCAGGTCACCGGCATCGACCCGGCGCAGTGCGTCGGCGTCATCGACAACATCAAGGGCCAGGTCGCGGCCGTCACGCAGATGATCCTGCCGAGCAACCGGGCGGCCTGAGTCCGCCGCCTGCGGCCCGGTACCGGGCCGCGGAAAAAGTCGAAACAACGTAAAAAAAATACAATAAATAACTATTTTCAAAAGTTAAGCATTAAGATCGTCGCGTCCGCGCCAAGACCCGCCAACGACCCGCAGGATTTAAAGAAATCCGCCGCGCTGCCGCCAAGAAACCTGCCACTCCAGTCGCAGGTAAGCGCGTCGTCGATGTCCAGCAGTCCACAGTCCACTCGCGCGTTCGGCGAACTCTGGTCGGTGACCCGCTTCGACGGCGCCGAACTGAGCCGCTACGCCGAGACGCTGATCTTCGCCGACACCCGGCGCGGCCTGATGACGCTCGGCCTGGTGTCGATGGTGATGCTCGCGGGCGCGGCGCTGGCCTACGCGCTGCTCGGCTTCGATAACGTGTACGTGTACACCTGCAGCATCCTCGCCGTGCTGTCGCTGCACATGACCGCGTCGGCCAGGGCGGTGAACGAGACCCGAGTCGTCTACCTGCTCGGCACGACGCTGCTGGTCGTCAACGGCCTGGCCTTCGTGCTCCTCGCGCACCATAGCGGCGCGCTCGACGCGGCGTTGTTCGCCGCGGTCATCCTGCTGTTCCTGGTCATGCCGCTGGTGCCCTGGGGGCTGCGCGAGGCGCTGCTGATCGTGCTGCTGGTCTACCTGATGTTCACGCTGTCGACGCTCAGCGTCGACGGCCGCTTCGATGCCGAGACCCTGTGGATGCTGCAGCTGGCGATGATCGCCGGCGGCGGCACGACGCTGACCGTGATCGCGCGCAACATCCTGATACGCCGCGATGACATCAAGGCGCGCTTCGAACTCGAGAAGGCGCGCGACCGGATGGCCCGCCTGTCGCTCAAGGACCCGCTGACCGGGGCGTGGAACCGGCGCTTTCTCGACCAGAACTTCACGCAGATTCGCGCCGACTACAGCGCTGCCGGACAGGCGCTGCAGTTCGCGCTGATCGACATCGACGATTTCAAGGTGATCAACGACACCGGTGGCCACGACTACGGCGACCTGGTGCTGGTGCGGCTCGCGGCCAACTACCTCGCGCTGTTTCGCGGCGGCGAACACCTCGTACGGCTCGGCGGCGACGAGTTCCTGCTGCTGTTGCCGAAACGCGACGACGGCGACCTGATCGCGGCGGGCGCGACCGCACTGCGCACCGACCCGCAGTTGTTCTCCGGCAGCGCCGGCTCGCAGGTCGGTGTCAGCATCGGCCTGCTCGAGGTGCCGCCGGGCGTGGCGCTGTCGCTGGACGACATCTACCGGCGCGCCGACCAGGCGCTGTACCGGGCGAAGGCCGGCAAGGGGCAGCAACAGCGTGCCTTCATCAGCCGCGCCGTCGTCGAGGCCGGCGCCTGATGTTGCTGTCCGTCAGCGAGGCGCTGGGCAGCCTGCGCGGCGATCGGCCGTCGCCGCAGCGCCTGACCGGGCCGATCGGCGTCGAGATCGGCACCGATGCGGTCAAGCTCTGCCAGCTGCGCACCCACGACGCGACCCGTTTCGACGTCGTCGCGAGCGCCAGCGCGGTGTTCTCCGGACCTCGCACCGCGCTGCTCGACGACCGCAAACGCCTGCGCACGCTGCTGCGCCAGGCCGTGCGCCGGCGCGGCTTCGTCGGTCGACGTGCGGTCGCGGCGATGCCGCCGGATCGCGTCAAGTTCATGCCGATCACGTTCCGCGGTGAGCAGGCGTCGGTCGCCGACGCCGTGCTCAAGGCGCTCGCCGGTCGCGTCGACGGCGATCTCGCCGACCATGTCATCGACTACCTGCCGGTGCGCAGCGGCGCCGATCAGGACGAGAGTCTGGTACTCGCCGCGGTCGCACGCCGCGACCACGTGACCGCGCTGCTCGACGCGCTCGATGGCGCCGGCCTGCGCGTCGCTGCACTCGATATCGGGCCCGCCGCGATCCGCCGCCTGGTATCGGTGTTCCACGTCGAAGACGGCGTCGACGAGACGATACTGGTACTGAACACCGGCAGCGTGCGCAGCTACCTGAGCGTGATCTCGGGGCGACGGCTGCTGTTCGACCAGGCGGTCGATTTCGGCGAACAGCTGTTGCTCGACGACCTGGCCAAGGCGCTCGACCTCGATGTCGACAGCGCGCGTGCGCTGGTCATCGAACACGGCCTCGAGGCCGGCGCCGACGACGGCAGTGACGACGATCCGACGCATCCGGATGTCGCCGGGACGCTGCGCGAGATCGTCAAGCACCGTTTCGTCGAGCTGGTCGACGAGATCAACCGGATTCTGGTGTTCACGGCGGCCGAGACGCGCGGTCAACCGATCTCCCGGGTGTGCGTGTTCGGCGGCGTGGCGCGCTGGGCCGGGGCCGGCGAACTGCTGCGCGAACTCGTCGACATGCCGGCATCGGCCGGTGCCAGGCGTCTCGACGACTTCTTCATCGACGCTGGCGGCACCCACGGCGGCGAGTGCTACTGGGTGCCCGACATGGCGGTCGCAATCGGCCTGGCCCTGCGCGGGGTGATCGGCAATGACTGAGATCGACCTGATCCCTGCAGCCTACCGGCGGCGCGGCACGCTGCGGCGCTGGCTGCGCGGGTCCGGCGTGCTGCTGCTGCTGCTGTCGCTGCTGCTGATCGGCAGCAGCGCGACGCTGCGCATGCATGCCGAGCGTCTCGAGGACGAGGTCGCGCGCCTGCAGCAGCAGAAGGCGATATCGGCGCAGCAGCGCCAGGACCTCGAGCGCCTCAACGCACGCAAGACCGAACTGCGACAACAGCTCGACCTGCTGGCCGGTCTGCGCGGCGGCGCCGCGGCCGACCGCATGTTCGTCACCGTCGATCGCGCGATCAGGCCGGGCCGGGTGTGGTTCACCGACTGGCGCTTCCGTCGCGCCGGGACCAAGACCGACCGCGACCCGGACACCGTCGACACCGGCTATTTCATCGTCGTCAAGCGCGGGCAGCCGGGCAAGAAAGAGGCCTGGATGATCGAGACCGAGATGAAGATCGACGGCGAGGCGCTCGACCACGCGGCGCTGTCTGAATTCGTCTCGAACCTCGTCGACCAGCCCGAGATCCAGTCGGTGCGCGTGGTCCGGACCGAGACCATCCGGCTCAACGATCGCCCGCTGGTGCGTTTCAGCCTGGACATTCTGGTGGCCTCCGCCGGCGGAGCGACGTCGTGATCGATGCCTACCTCGAGAAGACCGACACCCGCACGCTGGCCGCCGGCGTCATCGTCATCGTCGTGCTGGTCTGTGCGGTCCAGGTGCTGTACCTGCTGTGGCCGCAGTGGCAGCGCTACCGCCAGGTCGACGAGAGTCGCGAGATCCTCGCCCGCATCAGCGCCGGCGGCGCCGGCCTGGCAACGCAGCTGCAGGCGATCGAGGGCGAAGTCGCAGGGCTGGCCAAGCGTCTGCACGGCGACATGGCCGAACTGCCGGCGAAACAGATGGAGTCGTACATCATCGGCCGCCTGCAACGCGTGTCGTGGAACACCGACGTCGACCTGATCAGCATCAAGCCGGGCGTCGGGCAGCAGGTGCAGATGTTCCAGGAGGGGCTGTTCGACGTCGAACTGCGCGCCGGCTACCACGACTTCGTGACCTGGCTACAGCGGATCAACGACGAACTCGGTTTCATCGTCGTCAAGAAGTACCACATCGCGCCGTTCGACAGGCAGCTGACCGATGCGGTGCTGAATATCCGGCTGACCATGGTCGCCTACCGGATGGTCAACTGATGCGTGTCCGCGGCCGGAAATCCGTCTACCTGATCGCGCTCTGCGCCTGCCTGCTGTCGGTCGCCGCTGCGACGGACGGCGGCAGCGGCCTGCGCCACAACCCGTTCGACAAGCCGACACTGCTGGCGCAACCGGCCCCCGTCGAACGCGAGTCCGTCGAGCAGCCTGTCGACCCGCCGCGCCTCAAGGGTACGCTGGTGTCGGCCGACAGTCCGATGGTGGTGCTCGAAGACACCCTGCTGCTGCTCGGTGAGGAACACCAGGGGTTCCGTCTCGTCGAGGTGCACGAGGGAGCAGCGGTGTTCGAGCATCGGGGCGACAGGGTCAGGGTGGAGATCGAGACGCAAGACAGACAGGGTGGCAGGCGATGACGCGTTGGCAACGGTTGCGAGCGCTGGCCCGCCTGTGCGTGATCGCGTGGCTGCTGCACGCGGGCGGTGCGGTCGTCGCGGCGGAACCGTCGCGGGTGTCGATCTCGATCCAGGACATCAAGATCCACGAGGCGATGGAGATGCTGGCCGCGCAGCGCCGGCTGAACATCTTCGTCGCCGAAGGCATCGACGCGCGCGTCTCGATCAACATCTACGACATGGACGTCGTCGACGCGATCTATGCGATCGCCGAATCGGCCGGCCTCGCGGTCGAGCGCCGCAAGGGCAGCTACTTCATCGTCGAACGCGACGAGGCCGGCAAGCACAGCGAATCCGGCATGACCGAGGTGCGCGCCTACAAGGTGCAGTACACCAAGCCGTCGCTGGTCGAGAAGATCGTCAAGGAGCACCTGTCGAGCTACGGTTCGATCACGACGCTCGACGATCGCAGCATGCTGGTCATCGAGGACCGGCCGGATTTCCTGCGCCGCCTCGAGGCGCTGCTGACGCAGATCGACCGCGAACCGAAGCAGATCCTGATCGAGGCACGGATCCTCGAGGTCACGCTGACCGACGCCGAGTCGTACGGGCTGGACTGGGCCAAGCTGTTCACGGCCAGTGACGGCAGCGGCAGTTTCGGCGTGCAGAACCTCGGCGCGCCGGGTAACCCCGGGCTGTTCTTCGACTTCGTCGGGCCCAACGTCGAGATCGCGCTCGATGCGCTGCGCGCGCGCGGTCGCCTGCGCACCTTGTCGACACCGAAACTGCTGGCGATGGAGGACCGCGAGGCGCAGACCGTCGTCGGCACGCGGCTCGGCTTCCGTGTCACGACGACCATCAACCAGGTGACGTCGGAGAGCATCGAGTTCCTCGAGACCGGCATCATCCTCAAGGTCACGCCGTCGGTCGATCGCCACGGCATGATCCTGCTCGACATCCATCCCGAGGTCAGCGACGGCACGGTGTCCGACGACGGCATCCCGAGCAAGACGACGACCCAGCTGTCGACGCGCATGCTGGTACCCGACGGCCAGACGGTGTTTCTCGGCGGCCTGATCCGGCGCAACGTCAACGAGAGCCGCGAGGGCGTGCCGGTACTCGGGGACCTGCCGGGCATCGGCCTGTTGTTCTCCAACCGCTCCGAGAACGTCACGGCGACCGAGATCGTCGTGCTGATCACGCCGCGCGTCATCGACTTCCGCGAGGACCAGTGGAACCGGCGCAAGGTCGAGGCGGCCAACCGTGTCGAGACCGGTCTGCAGCAGCGCGCCAGGGAGACCGGCGACGAGCTCAATGCCCTGACCGGCGTCGAGGTCGCACCGCTGTACGTGCCGCAGGACGATCCGGCGGCCAACTTCGAGGCCCTGACCGAAGGCCTGTAGCGGCGCGCTGCACGCCGTCGGAGTTTTTTACACTGCCCGTCCGGGCGCCGTTGCGGCGCGAATCAAGCGATTGATAAACCGAGCGTTTCGGCGCCAGGGTACGGTTCCTGCTTGTCCCCTGGGCATGAAACCCACGCGTCTATCGACCCGTCGCCGCGGCGTCGTCACACTGCTCGCGACACTGCTGCTCGCGCCGGGGCTGGCCGCGGCCTCGGTGGCTGCCGACTGGGCCCAGCTCGGCCTGCGCTACCTGCACGGCGAAGGCGTCGTGCGCGACGTCGATCGCGCGCTCGTGCACCTGTGCGCGGCGGCCCGCCACGGCCACGGCGACGCGGCGTTCGAGCTCACGTGGCTGTATTTCCAGGGGCGTGGCGTCGCCCGCGACGATGCGCTGGCCGCCGGCTGGCTCGCCCAGGCACGGCGACTCGACGCGGCCGCGCCGCAACGGCTGCAACAGAGCCTCGGCGGGATCGCGGCGAAGCGGCCGGCCTGCATCGCGTCGAACGGCGAAGACCTGCAGATCGACGACCGGCGGCGTGCCCGCCTGGCCGTCATCATCCATGAGCTGGCACCGCAGTTCGATCTCGATCCCGGCCTGGTGCTCGAGGTGGTGCGCGCCGAGTCGAACTTCGATCCGCGCGCGCGCTCGCACAAGGGGGCGCTCGGCCTGATGCAGCTGATCCCGGCGACGGCGCGGCGCTTCGGCGTCGAGGACCCGTTCGAACCGCGCCAGAACCTCAAGGGCGGCATGGCCTACCTGCGCTGGCTGCTGCAGCGCTTCGACGGCGACCTGGCGCTGACACTGGCCGGATACAACGCCGGCGAGCACGCCGTCGAACGCCACGGCGGCATACCGCCGTACGCAGAGACGCGCGCCTACGTCAAGCGCATCCTGCGGCGCTACGGCGGCCGCGTCGGCTGATCGCACGCCGACCGCTGTCGGCGACCGTTTGGTCGTCTACATTCGCGGTATGTCCCGGCCGGTCTTACTGCTCCTGCTCTTCGCGCTGGCGCTGCCGACGGCGTCGCCGGCGGCCTGGCAGTTCACGCTGGTGCGCGCGTCCGACGTCGCGATGTCGAATCCGCACGACGTCAAGCTGTCCGCCGATCGTCGCCACCTGTTCGTGTCCGACGTCGGCAACGACCGGATCCTGGTGCTGGATGCGGCGACGCTGGCCGCGGTCGCCAGCTTCGGCGACGCCACCCTCGACGGTGTCCACGATATCGACTTCGCCGCCGACGGCCGGGCGTTCGTTGCCGACACGCACAACAACCGCGTCGCGATCTTCGCAATGGATGGCACGCGCGGCACCTTGCTCGGCGAGTGGCGCGAGCGTATCGCCGGGCCGGAGGGTGTGCTCGTTCACCCGAACGGCCTGGTTTATGTCGCCGGTGCCTGGTCGAACAATGTCGTCGCGTATCGCGACGGTCGCGTGGTCCACGAGCTCGGCGGCCTGTCGGCGCCGCACGACCTCGAACTCGCCGCGGACGGCCGCATCTGGCTCGCGGACGCCGGCAACGACCGTATCCTGCTGCTCGACGAGGCGTTGACGATCGTCGACGAACTCAGCGGTCCGCGGTACGCGTTCGACGGCGTGCGTTATCTCGACGTCTGGGACGACGGCACGCTGGTCGCCGCCGACAAGTACAACCACGCCGTCAAGTTCATCGACAGGGCCGGTCGGCTGGTCGCGACGCTCGGCAGCGGCGAGGCCGGCCGCGGCCCGGGTCTGTTCCGCACACCGGAGGGCGCAGACAGCGCCGGCGACCTGGTCTGGCTGGCGGATTCGGGCAACGATCGCGTCGTGCTGTATCGCGTGCGACGCTAGGGCCTGTTCGCACGACGTGAGGCGCAGCGTTGCTGCCGCAGAATGCGCCGGGCAAGGCGCGGGGACAGACGCCTAGTGGGCCCCAACGAACGACGAGCAACGCGGCATGGCACATTTTGCGGCACGACCCGAAGGCACGGGGCCGCCCTTTTTTCGAAATGATGGGCCACCCTGCGGCGTTGCTGCTCGCTCGTGTACGGCGGGTACATCGCGCTCGCCGCGCCTTGTCGGCCAGGAGGACGGCCGCCGTCGCTACGTCTCACGCGGTGGGAAAAGGCCCCAAGCGGTGGTGTGACAGGCGCCCGGCCCGACGCTCGCGGCCGGGTCTGGATCTGCGCGGCGTGCCGGCACGGCACGCCGTCGTCGTTCAGTAGCGCCCGTGCTGGTGGTTGATGTAGTTCGACATCTCGACGAACTGGGTGTTCATCTTCGCCAGGATGCGATGTGCCGACCGTACCACGGCGCGCATGACCTCGTAGACCAGGTGCGGGTCGTCGACGAGCTGGGCCTCGAGGTCCTTGCGGTCGAGCGCGATCAGCTCGCAGTTGGTCAACGCGCGGATGCCGGCGGAATGCGAAATACCGTCGACGAATCCGAGGATCCCGGCGATATCGCCTTCGTGCAGTAGCTGCAGCGTCACGGTGTCGCCGCCGCCGGTGGGCTTGATGACCTCGAGGCTGCCGCTGGCGACGACGTACAGCGTGTCGTCGCTGTGACCTTCTTCGAGCAACATCGTGCCGACCTCCAGGCAGATCGCACCGCAGGCGGCCGCCAGTTTGCGGCACTGTGCGTCGGTCAGATCGCTGCCGAGCGGCGACTCGCGGATCGCGCGCGCGCTGACGATCGGTGTGTTGGATTCTGCTTGCATGTCGTCCCCTCCGGCTCCTTATATCTGGCAGCTGTCTGTGTTCAGTATAGTGAGCCGGGTCCGCTTTCCTCTGCCCCAGATCAGAACCGCACGACATAATCAGCGGCGGCGGATCAGGCCGATCATCGGCAGCGCCAGATAGCCTGCCGCGGCGCTGACGATCAGGCCGCTGAATCCGTACGCGGCGCCGAGCAATGGCGCCGTGGTTGCGGCGATCACCGAGCTGCAGCCGTTGATTCCCCACGCCCACGGGACCAGACCCGGCGCCTGCCGGCTCAGTGCGCGCAGCGCCAGCGGAAACGGCATGCCCATCGCGAACGCCAGCGGCGCGAGCAGCACGAACACGGCGACCAGGCGCAGCACGAGCGCGCCGCCGGCGAGTTCGGCCAGTACGCCGGGCAGCAGGTACAGATAGGCGAGGGCCGAACCAGCGATCAGCAGCACCGCGACGCCCAGCGTGGCGACGCCCGCGGTCGCGGCACGCCGCTGCACCCACAGGCTGCCGGCGCCGGCGAACACGAGAAACGCCGCGAGCACTGCGGTGGTCGCGTAGACCGGGTGGCCGAGAAACAGCTGCAGGCGCTGGATCCACGCGATCTCGGTGAACAGGAACGCGACCCCGATGGCGGCAAAGTACAGCAGTGTCGCAGCGGCCAGGCGGGGCCGGATGCGTTCGCCGCGGCGCAGCTGCATGACGACCAGCGGTACCAGTATCAGCACGATCGCGGCGACGCCGACCAGCATGGCCATGACGGTCGCGATGACGACACCGCTGTCGTAGCGCTGGCGCTGTTCGGCGCGCGCATCGCCGAACAGCTGGCGCAGCGGCGGCCGCGGTGTGGACAGGTGGGGATACGGGCGGTCATCGCTGATCGCCGCGACGCGCGCCGCCGCCGTCGTCGGCGCCCCGTGCGGCTGCGGATCGAGGATGGCGCGGGCGCCGTCGTAGAACATCGCGCTGGCCAGCTGCTGGTAGCGGTTGGCCTCGTCGGCACGCAGGTCGGGCAGCCAGACCAGGTCGAAACCCTTGGCGCGGCTGAAGGCGCGGATCGCCGCGCGCTGCGGCGCATCCAGCGGCTGTGCCGCGACCAGCAGAACGAAGCGCTGCCAGCCGCGCAGCATCGCGATGTGCGCCGCGGGGCGGGCGACACCGTGGTGTCGCAGCGCGACAGCGGCGGTGCGCAGCAACCGCATCGACAGCCGCGGCGGCGTCCGCGTCGGCGCATCGATGCTGAGCAGGCCCTGCGGCGACAGATGCCGCAGGTAGGCGCCGATCGCCTCGTGGGTCAGCGTGTAGTCGACGTGCAGGGCGTCGAGCCCGGTGATCTCGGCACCGGTCGACAGGCGCACGAGATCGAAGCGCCGGTCGCTGCCGGCGACGAAGGCACGCACGGCCTGCACGTGCCAGCTGACCTGGCGCGGATCGCAGACCGCGGGTTGCAGATGGGCGAAGTCGTCGCAGGTGATCGTGCGCAGCTCGGCGTTCGGTTCGACGGCGACGACGTGCGCGGCGTCGCCGCTGACCGCCTGCTGCACGCCGACGCCGGTGCTGGCGTTGGCGACCAGCACGGCCGACGGGGCCGGCGCGATCGCGAACGGCAGTGCCGTGAGCAGGTCGGCGAGGTAGTGCGTGTGCGCGGCCGAGGCGCCGTGATCGGCGATCGTGCCGATCGTTTCGCCGTCGACGAATACCGTTATCTGTGGCGGTGGCAGGGCGCCCGCCTGCAGGCTCAAGCCCGGTGCCGAACGGTTCGGGATCTGCGCGTTGCCGACCACCCGGATGCTGCCGTCGATCCCCGTCGAGCGCTGCAGTGTGACCGCGCCGTGCGTCGCCAGTGCGCGTGCCTCGTCCTTGTACGCGGCCGGCCGCACCGTCGGCGCGTTGACCAGCAGGCCGGCGACGATCAGCGCGCCGGCCAGCAGCGCGCTGCCGGCCGGTCGCCAACCCAGTGCCAACGCGCCGAGCAGCGCGGCGATCGCGCCGCCGGCGAGGATGCCGTCGAGCAGCGCGTCCGGCCGCCAGACCGCGAGGCCGCCGAGGATCAGCAGCGCGCCGCCACCGGCACCGAGCAGGTCGACGCCGTAGACCTTCGCGATCTGCCGGTCGAAGCGCCACAGCGCGAGGCCGATGCAGTTGGCGACAGCAAAGAACGGGATCGCCAGCACGAGAAACGCCGCCGCCAGCCGCCATACCTCGACGCTGTCCCACAGCACCGCCTGGGGGTCGAGCGCGATGCGCTGCGCCGCCGCGACACACAGCGGTGCCGATAGCGCGAATACCAGGGCATTGCCGACGTAGGCCGGGCCGATGCGGCGGCGCAGCACGTCGCCGGCGAGGACCAGGAACGAGCCGCTGGCACCGTAGCCCAGCAACGCCAGGCCGATCGCCAGGCCGACCAGGTGGTGCCAGTGGACGATCGCGAAGATGCGCGTCAGCAGCACCTCGTAGGCGAGTGCGCTGGCGGACAACAGCGCCAGTGATGCCAGTGGTACGCGCGGCGCGCGACCGGCGCCGCTGACCGGCGGCAGCGGCCCGGCGGCGTCAGTGCCCACCGGTCAGTGGTACGAATGTCACCGGCAGGATCTCGCGGGTGCGCAGCGTCCCGTCGGGTTCGCGCGCGATGTACACGAGCTTCTGCGTCGAGTAGCGACTGCCGACCGGGATCACCATGCGCCCGCCGGTCTTGAGTTGCTGCAATAGCGGCGGCGGGACGTGGTCGGTCGCCGCGGTTACGATGATCGCGTCGAAGGGCGCGGCTTGCGGCCAGCCGAAGTAGCCGTCGGCGACCCGGGTCTCGACGCCGCCATGACCGAGCCGGTCGAGCGTGTCGCGGGCGCGTTCCGCCAGTTCGGGGATGATCTCGACGCTGTAGACACGCGCGCCGAGTGCGTCGAGCACGGCGGCCTGGTAGCCGGACCCGGTGCCGAGTTCGAATACGCTGTCGCCGGGCTCGATGGCCAGCAGCTCGGACATGATCGCGACGATCAGCGGCTGCGAGATGGTCTGGCCGAACCCGATCGGCAGCGGGCGGTTTTCGAACGCATGGCGGCGCTGGCGCTCGGGGACGAACTGGTCGCGGGGCACGCCGTGCAGCGCATCGCGCACCGCCGGCGACAGCTCGCCGAAACCGATCTCGCCGTGCAGGCGACTGATCTTGAAATCGACGTCCGCCCACAGCGCGTGTTTCGCCGCGTCCGCCGCCGGCTCGCCGAGCGCCGTGCCCGGCAGCAGTGCCAACAGCAATCCCAGCGCGAGACCAAAAACGATGCCGAGCCTCCCAGCCATGGTCTTAGTCCATCGACCGCTCTAAGCAAATTATGGATGCTTTTCGCGTCGCGCGTAATTGCGATTCGGTCGTCGCGGTCGTCAGGCGAACGACAGCACCAGCAGGTTGAACAGCAGGATGCCGATACCGATCGAGCCGAGGACCTGGAAAAAGCGGTCCTTGCGCTGTTGGGCGTCGATATTGCGCTGCCGCTGTGCATCGATCTCGGCACGGGTCGTGGCGTCGAGGTCGGGATCGATATAGACGCCGCGATGGCGCAGGGCGAGCGACTCGACGGCCGCGATCGCCTGCGCCAGGCTGGCGCGGTACAGGTGCGCGTCGGGATCGAGCAGGCGCCGCTTGAGGATCTCGTGGGTGTGCATCAGCGCCGCCTCGATGTCATTGAAGCGCGCGATGTAGCGGATCTGCGGCTGGTTCGGTGCGCCTTGCGCGGCGTCCGGCTGATGCGGCGACGTGACCAGGCGGACCCAGCCGCCGTGGGCGTCGTGCGTGTGGACTGCCAGATAGCCGGGTGTCACGGTCGTCGGCCTTTGCGGGTACTGCCTACACCTAGTGTGAACCGGCTTCCGGGCATTTGCCAGCGGCCGCGGCGGCGATCGCGGCGTTGTTCAGGTCTCGGTGTCGACCTCGGCGGTCACGTGTCCGGGCCACAGGCGTTCGACGGCCTCGGTGCCCTCGGCGAGCGCGTGGCAGGTGTTGATGAACTCGGTCGGTGGCGCGACGCTGGCGTCGCTGTGCCCGGCGGCCTCGCCACGCCAGGCGTAGACGGTCTGCACGGCCGTGGTCGCCAGCGGATGGAGCAGTTCGACGAGGTGGGTGCAGCCCCAGCGCCCGCCCACCAACAGGCGCACCTTCGCGGTCCAGCCCGGGCCGATATGTTCGCCGACCAGCTTGTCGAAGCGGTTCGGAAAGTCCGGGCAGGCCGGGTAGGGCGCGTGCACGGTCTTGGCGTCGATCGCCCGGACCCGCAGATCGGAGTCGACCGTCATGCGCAGCCACAT
>JASJCU010000156.1 GCA_030065815.1 Gammaproteobacteria bacterium
CAGCGTGGCCATGAAGCTGTGGGCGCTGTCGAACGGGATGACGTCGGTGCGCGGGTAGCGCTGCCGGTCGAAGGCCGGGTCCAGGCCGGCCTTCATCGCCGCGACCACGAGCGCCGCTTCCATCGGGTCGCCCTGCGCCTGCCATTCGCCGTCGCCGGCCTGCAGCGAGGCATCGTTGCACAACAGCATCGCGCGCAGGACCTCGGCGAGATGCGGCACGTCGTCCGGCGTGCGGTCGTGCCCGTCCTCGGTGAAGCCACCGTGCGGGTCGTATCCGGTGCCGCTGACGACCAGGTCGGCCGACGGCAGCAGCAGCCGGCGCACCGTCATCTCGTTGCGCGTCAGCGTGCCGGTCTTGTCGGAACAGATCACCGACACGGTGCCGAGGGTCTCGACCGCGGGCAGGCGACGGATGATCGCGTGCCGGACCGCCATGCGCTGCACGCCGATCGCCAGCGTGATGGTCATGATCGCGGGCAGGCCTTCGGGTATCGCGGCGACCGCGAGCCCGACCGCGGCGAGGAACATGTCGGCGGCGGTGTAGTCGCGGACCAGGGTGCCGAACGCGAAGGCCAGCCCCGCGATCAGCAGGATCGCGACGGTCAGCCAGCGGCCGAATGTCGCCATCTGCCGCAGCAGCGGTGTGGTCAGCTGCTCGACGCGCGCCACCAGCGCGCTGATGCGGCCGATTTCGGTCTGTGCGCCGCTGGCGACTACGATGCCGGTACCCTGTCCGGCGGTGACCAGCGTGCCCGAATAGGCCATCGACGTGCGGTCGGCGAGCACCGCGTTGGCCGCGCACGCGTGCACCGACTTTTCGGCCGGCACCGATTCCCCGGTCAGCGCGGCCTCGTCGATGCGCATCCCGCGACCGGACAGCAGGCGCAGGTCGGCCGGTATCCGGTCGCCCGCCTGCAATGTCACGATGTCACCCGGCACCAGGTCGACGGCGTCGACGACGAAGCGCTTGTCGGCGCGGATCACCATGGCCTGCGGCGACAGCATGTCGCGGATCGCCGCCAGCGCGTCCTCGGCCTTGCCTTCCTGGATGAAGCCGATGATCGCATTGACGACGACGACGCCGAGGATAACGGCGGCGTCGATCCAGTGCTGCAGCAACAGCGTGACCGCGGCCGCGCCGAGGAGTACGTAGATCAGCACGTTGTGGAACTGCGCGAGCAGGCGCGCCAGGGCGCTGCGCGACGCTGCCTCCGGCAAGCGGTTCGGGCCGTAGCGCGCGAGGCGTGCACGCACCTCGTCGGTAGTCAGGCCGGTCGCGCGGCTGTCGAGGCGCGCCAGGACCTCGTCGGTGGCGAGGGCGTGCCAGTCGGCATCGGGGCTTTGGCTGGTGTGATCCATGGCCTTGGCGGGGCTCGGCGGCGGGTGTCGTGGCGCGGCAGTCAGCGGACCGAGCGCGTCACAGCCAGCGCACCAGGTAGTAGATGCGTTGGCTCTCCGAGGATACCGACGGACCGTAGACGACGGCGGCGTACAGCCTGGCATCGGGGTCGGCAGCATGGCGTGCGTCCTGCTCGCTGGCCATGACCTGTACGCAGGCCTCCGGGTAGCGCTTGCGGTTCTTGCGCGGCGTGTGGATCAGTGCGAAACGCTGTTGCAGCGACGTGGATTCCGGATCGACGACGACGTGTGGCATCGGCAGATGCTAGCACGCCGCCGCCCGGCGATGCCGCTCACAGGTAGTACAACAGCAGCGAAAAGCCCAGCAGTACGGCGACCCAGATCACCATGCTGCCGGTCGGCCAATCGCGCGCCAGCATGCCCTGCGGGCCGTGGTGCTGGTAAAGGTTGTCGAACACGGCACGCAGCGAGTTGCTCGCCGTCCGCGTGACGCGATCGGTCAGCCTTTGGTGCCAGGATCCGAGGTGTCGGAATGCCATCGGCAACAGGCGGCGGTAGCTCCAATCGGCGTCGAGATTCACCGAGTGTAACTCGGGTGGATACAGGCCGGTCCTGACCAGTACCGTGAATGCCAGCGCCGAGAACATCAGGAGCTGCAGCTGGGTGATCACGTGGGTCGTGGTGTAGGGCTCGTAGTCGACGGCGTAGGGCAGTATCGCGTAGAGCGTGTCGGGAAAGACGCCGATGGCGATGCACAGGAATGCGGTCAGGCCCATCGCCAGCAGCATGTTTTTCGGGGCTTCCTCGCAGCGGATTCCACTGTCGTGGGCATAGAATGCGAAATACGGGATCTTGATGCCCGAGTGATGGAACACGCCGGCCGACGCGAACAACAGCACCAGCCAGACGAACCAGTGATGCTCCGCGGCGACCGCCGTCAGGATCAGCGACTTGGAGATGAAGCCGCTGAACAGCGGAAAGGCGGAGATCGACGCGGCACCGACGATGCAGAACGCGGTCGTGTACGGCATCGACTTGTACAGCCCACCGAGATCCGAGCCGTTCACGGTGCCGGCACGCAGCAGGACGGCACCCATGCTCATGAACAGCAGCGCCTTGTACAGGATGTGGCTGAACGCGTGCGCTGCGGTGCCGTTCAGCGCCAGTTCGGTGCCGACGCCGATGCCGACGACCATGAAACCGAGCTGGTTGTTGAGGCTGTAGGCCAGCACACGACGCAGGTCGTTCTCGATGACCGCATAGAAGATCGGGAAGGCGGTCATCACGGCGCCGATCGTGATCAGCATGTCGGTGCCCGGATAGCCGCGGGCGAGCGCATACACCGCCAGCTTGGTCGTGAACGCGGACAGCACCACGGTGCCGGTGACGGTCGCCTCCGGGTAGGCGTCCTGCAGCCAGTTGTGCAGCAGCGGGAACGCGCACTTGATGCCGAACGCGACGAAGATCAACAGACCGCCGGGGCTGTCGAGGCCGACGTAGTCGAATGCCAGCGAGCCGGTGGCCTGCACCTTGATCACCGCGCCGGCCAGCAGCAGGACGCCTGAGCCGACCTGGATGATCAGGTAGCGCATCGCCGCGCGAAACGCGCGCTCGGTCCCGCGCGCGAGGATCAGGAACACCGACGAGATCGCGGTTAGCTCCCAGAACACGAACAGCGTGATCAGGTCGCCGGCCAGCACCGCGCCGATCGCCGCGCCGCCGTAGACCAGGGCGGCGACCTGCTGCACGGTGTCGCGTACATGCCATGCATAGAGTGCCGTCAGGAATGCGGCGATGTGAAAGATCAGCGCGAAGACGAAACTCAGGCTGTCCAGGCGCAGCGTGACCAGCGCGTAGCCGAACACCCGGATCTGGCCGTACTCGCCGAACGGCAGCGACAACAGCGCCAGCAAGGCCAGCACCGGCAGTGCCAGCGTACCCCAACGCCGCACCGCGTCCGGCGCCAGGGGCAGCAAGGCCCCCCCGAGGATCAGGATCAACGCGGGATTGAGCGACTCAGTCATAGTAGTCCTCGTCCCGTTTGACGATCTTGCGCATCTCCTTCGCCAGCAGCACCAGGATGACGCACATCACGAAGCCGAACCCGGCGAAGAACCCGAACCAGCCCTCGAACGCGAAGTGGGTATGCTTGTGGTAGAAAAGATCGGCGACGACCAGCAGGCCGCAGATCGCTACCAATCCATACACCAGGCGGTCGACGTTGCGCCGCTGGTCGAGCCAATAGGTCTTTTTCGTCCTGTCTTTGTCGTCGGTGGGGCCGGGCATGGCGAGACCTCAGGGTGTCGTTGCGGGTGCCGCGATCGGCAACAGAAACGCGTACAGCGCATCGGCGTAGACAAACAGCAGCAGGCAGCCGAACGCGGTCAGGCACAGCGGCACCAGGCATGCCAGCGGCGCCTCGCGGATCGCGACGTGGCCGGTATGGGCGCCGCTGGGCGGGCCGCGATAGAAGCCGCGTGCGGCCACCGGCACCAGATAGGCGACGTTGAGCAGGGAGCTGACCAGCAGCACCGCAATCATCGCCATCTGCTGGGCATCCGCCGCGCCGACCAACAGGAACCACTTGCTCCAGGATCCGCCCAGCGGCGGCAGGCCGATGACACTCAACGCGCCGATCAGGAACGCGCCATAGGTGATCGGCATGACGCGTCCCAGGCCATCCATCTGGCTGATCTCGGTCTTGTGCGCTGCGGTGTAGATCGCGCCGGCACAGAAGAACAGCGTGATCTTGCCCATCGCATGCATCGCGATATGCATGGAGCCACCGATGATGCCCATCGATGTGGCGAGTGCGCAACCCAACACGACATACGACAGCTGGCTGATCGTCGAGTACGCGAGGCGCGCCTTCAGGTTGTCCTTGTTCAGCGCGATCACCGACGCGGCAATGATGGTGAAACCGGACAATGCCAGCAGCCAGTCGGCAGCCGCGATGGCCGAGATCGTGTCGATGCCGAAGATATACACCGAGACCTTGACCACCGTGAACACGCCGGCCTTGACCACCGCGACCGCGTGCAACAGCGCCGAGACCGGGGTCGGCGCGACCATTGCCGCCGGCAGCCAGCGATGGAACGGCATCACCGCGGCCTTGCCGGTGCCGAGCACGTACAACATCAGCAGCACGCTCAGCATGCCGCTGTCGGTGTCGTCGCCGAACACACCGCCCGCGGTGAAATCCAGCGTGCCCGTCAGGCTCCACGTCCAGATCATGGCGAGCAGCAGGAAACCGATCGACGTGCCCATCAGCAGCCCGAGGTACACCCGGCCTGCGCGTTTCGCCTTGTCGGTGCCGGCGTGCGTGACCAGCGGGTAGGTCGAGATCGACAGCACCTCGTAGAACACGAACAGCGTGAGCATGTTGCCGGCCAGCGCGATGCACATCGCCGCGGCGATCGATACGGCGAAGGCCGCGTAGAAGCGGGTCTGGTTGTGCTCGCGGTTGGTGCGCATGTAGCCGACCGCATACACGGTCGTGATCGGCCACAGCAGGCTGGCGATCAGCGCGAACAGTATGCCGAGCGGTTCGGGCGTCAACGCCAGCGACAGGCCGGCCACCGGCGTCGCCATGACCAGTGTCGGTGGTGCCTCCCAGTCGAGGTTCGCGGCGAGGGCGGCGATGAGTACGAACAGGATCACGCCGGCCGCGATGCTGATGCCGTCACGGAGATTGGGATGATTGCGCGCCAGGACGACGCCAATCGCCGCGCCGAATGGCAGCAACGGGATCCACGTCAGGAGCAGCTCCGGCGTCATCGACCGCTTCCGATCAACGCGTCAGCGGCCTGTGTTGCGACACCGACAGGGATGTCGGTATCGATGCCGAAGTAGAGATTGGCGCCGACCAGCAGCCAGATCGGCAGCAGCATCGACCACGGCGCCTCGTGTGCCGTGTCCGCGCCTGCCGGGGCCGGTTCGAAGTAGGCCGCCTCGACCAGTTTCCAGATATACAGCACGGCGAGCAGTGAACCGATCAGGACCAGGGCCGCGACCGGCCAGAGCCCCTGTTCCAGCGTACCCAGCACCAGGTACCACTTGCTGATGAAACCGACCGTCGGCGGTACGCCGATCAGGCTCAGGCCGCCGAGCACGATCGCTGCCGTCGTCCACGGCATGCGCTGCCCGAGCCCGGCGAAGTCACGCAGCGTCACGGCACCGATGCGATAGGCGACCGCGCCGACGGCGAGGAACAGGGCGCCCTTCATCAGCGCGTGATTGAAGATGTGCAGGATCGCCGCGGTGGCGCCGGTCGTCGATGCGAGGCCGATGCCGAGCAGCATGTAGCCGATCTGCGCGACGCTTGAGTAGGCCAGCAGGCGCTTGACGTTGTGCTGGAACACCGCGACCAGCGACGCCGACAGCATGCCGATCAGGCCGAGCGCCATCAGGATCAGATCCAGCGGCATCGCGCCGAGCGAGAACTCGGCGCCGAAGATCTCGAGCGTGAAACGCAACAACACGTAGACCGCCACCTTGGTCGCGGTCGCGGCAAGGAACGCGGTGACGGCCGACGGCGCGTAGGCGTAGGCATTCGGCAGCCACAGGTGCAGCGGGAACATCGCCAGCTTCAGGCCGATGCCGACAGTCAGGAACGCGAAGCCGGCGCGCACGGTGCGCGTGTCCGCGACCTCGGGCAGGCGTGCGGCGAGATCGAGCATGTTCAGCGTGCCGGTCATCATGTACAGGAAACCGATCCCGATCAGGATGAACGTGGCGCCGATCGTGCCCATGATCAGGTACTCGAAGGCCGCGTTCAGCGCGCGCCGGTCGCGGCCCATGCTGATCACGGCATAAGAGGCCAGCGACGAGATCTCGAGGAACACGAACACATTGAATGCATCGCCGGTCGCGACGATGCCGGCGAGGCCGGCGAACGCCAGCAGCAGCGCGGCATAGAACCTGGCGATGCGGCCCTCGGGTATCTCGGCGGTGACGCTGTGGCGTGCGAACAGCATGACCAGTGACGCGATTCCGGTAACGATCAGCAGCACGAAGGCGCTGAGCAGGTCGATCCGGTACTCGATACCCCACGGCGGCGCCCAGCCGCCGAGCTGGTAGCTGATCGCGTCGCCGCCACCGACCTGCAGCAGCAGCCCGATCGCCGACGCGAAGCTCAACAAGCTCGCGACCAGCGCGATCAGCCAGCCCGCGAATGGCCGGTCGACGAGGACGCACAGCGGTGCGGACATCAGCGGCAGCAGCACTACCAGTACCGGCAGATGGTCCAGCAGGCTCACGAGTCGGCGTCTCCGGGCGGGGCGCCGTCCGCTTGCTCGAACTCGGCCGCCTGATCGGCGGCGTGGATGTCGTCTTCCTCGACGCTGCCGTAGGCCTCCTGGATGCGCACGACGAGCGCCAGGCCGACCGCCGTGGTCGCGACGCCGACGACGATCGCGGTCAGGATCAGCACATGCGGCAGTGGGTTCGAATACGTCGTGACGCCCTCGGTGAATACCGGTGCGCTGCCGTCGCTGACCTTGCCGATCGTGATGTAGAAGATGAACACGGATGCCTGGAACAGGCCCAGCCCGATCAGCTTCTTCACCAGGTTGCCCTGGGCGATGACGACGTAGAAGCCGGCCATCATCAGAAAGATCGCGGCCCAGTA
>JASJCU010000037.1 GCA_030065815.1 Gammaproteobacteria bacterium
TTGTCAGTACAGTATGTTCTGGGAATCTGGCGCACCGATTTGACCGGAACCCCGGCGTTTTATGTCAGTCTAGGGGTTACGACAGCGAGCCTGTCGCGGCGGCTGGCCGCCCTTGCGGGTTACCATCGTGCCCGCCACGTGCCGACGACTACAACGACACATAACGACAATCACCATCTCGATGAGGTATCACAGTGCAGAGTTCAGCTTTTAAGTGGGGCGGGCTGACGCTCGTCCTGGCGCTGGCGCCGTGGCTCCCCGCGTGGGGCGCCGACGACGCGAAAGCGGCCGCCGAACCGGCCGCACCGGCAGCGGCAGCAGAGGCGCCGGCCGAGGCCGCCGCGGAGGTCGCCCGGATCGAGCGTGACGGCGTCGTGGTCGAGCTCGAGGTGAAGCCGACCGAAGACGACGCCGACAAGGTCGTCGCGTCCGACTGGGCCGACGTGACCTTCAGGCTCACCGACGCCAACACCGGGCAGCCGCTCAAGGGACGCTATCCGGCGGCCTGGATGGACCTCGGCGAGGCCTGGGAGGCCAAGGGCGATCGCCCGATGAGCTGCCGCGACCGCGTCGCGACCTATCTGCAGGGCATCGTCGGCGTGCGCCCGATGATCGACCTCAACAGCCATTTCCTGCTGGTGCTGAACCGCGATGCGTCGATCTCGGTGATAGACCCGGCGGTCGGCATCACCGGTATCACAAACCTGTTCGCCCAGATCAACCTCGACAAGCCGGGTGCCGACTGGGTGCTCGGTGAAAACGACAAGCAGCTGTTCGTGACCATGCCGCTCGCCGGCCAGATCGCGGTCGCCGACACCGAGACCTTCAAGGTCACGACAAACGTCGACGCCGGCACCAACCCGACCCGGATCGAGCTGCAGCGTGACGGCCGCTACCTGTGGGTCGGCAACAACTCCGACGATGCCGACAAGGGCGGCGTGACCGTGATCGATGCCGACACGCTCGAGCACGTGGCCTTCATCGCCACCGGGGCCGGCCACCACGAGATCGGCTTCACCGACGACGACCGCCTGGCGTTTGTGACCAACCGCGACAGCGGCACGGTCAGCGTGATCGACGTCCAGAAGCTGGCCAAGGTCGCCGACATCGCGACCGGCGACAAACCGGTCGGCATGGACTATTCGACGCTCGGCCAGGCGCTGTACGTCGCCGATGCCAGGGACGGTGTGATCAGCGTCATCGATCCGAAGACGCTCGAGATCCGCGCGCGCCTGCAGACGGTGCCCGGCCTCGGGCCGCTGCGCTTCTCCAAGGACGGCCGCTGGGGCGTCGTCGTCAATCCGGCCGAGAACCAGGTGTTCGTGATCGACGCGTCGAGCGACGCCATCGCGCACAAGATCAACATCGGCAAGCAGCCGTTCCACGTCAGCTTCACGCGCTCGTTCGCGTACATCCGCTCGCTCGGCACCGCCGACGTCGCGTTGATCCCGCTGTCGGAACTCGATCTCGAGGAGCTGCCGCCGGCGACCTACATCCCGGCCGGCCAGCGTCCGCCGGGCCTGGCCGCCGACCTCAGCATCGCCGACAGCATCGTGCCGTCGGTCAAGGAGGGCGCCGCGGCCTACATCGTCAACCAGGCCGACGGCACCGTGCACTACTATATGGAAGGCATGGGCGCGCCGATGGGGGCGTTCCGCAACTACGGCCACGAGGCGCGCGCGATCGAGATCGTCGATCGCAGCCTCGCCGAGCAGGCCCCCGGCGTCTACACCGGGCGCGTCAAGGTGCCGGTCGAGGGCACCTACGACATCGCGTTCATGATGGACACGCCGCGCTTCCTGCACTGCTTCACGACCGTCGTCGAACCCAATCCGGACGCCAAGGCGACGACCGCGAAGCTGGCCGTCGAGTACCAGATCGGCGACCGCCGGGTGGCGGTCGGCGAGCGCGTCACGGTGCGCTTTCGCATGACCAATCCGCGCACCAGCCTGCCGGTCAGCGATATCGACGACATGACCGTGATGTTCTACCGCTCCGACGGTCGCGGGCGCCAGGTGTTGCCGGCCAAGGCGCTCGGTGACGGTGTCTACGAGGTCGAGGTCGCGGTCGCGTCGGCGTCGACCTGGTACCTGTTCGTCGGCTCGTCGTCGCAGGAGCTGAGCTTCAGCGACCTGCCGTTCCTGAGCCTGATGGGCATGCCGCCGTCGGCCTTGCCGGATGCCCAGGCCAGCACCGGTGGCCGGCCGTGAGCAGGCGCGCCTGGCAGGCCGGCGCGCTGGCGCTGCTGCTCGCTGCCGGCACGCCGGTGCTGGCGCAGAGCTTCCACCCGGGCGACGCCGTGCGCGTCAATGACCAGACCATCAGCTACCAGCGTTTCAACGGCTTCTATACCGAGTACCGTGACTCCAAGGGCGTCGCGATCGGCGCCCGCGGCGATCAGCTCGGGCTGCTGACCCGGCTGCGCGAGGAGGCCATGGAGCTGATGATCGATCAGGAGCTGATCCGCCAGGCCGCGGAGGCGCAGGGCATCGAGGTCGCGGCCGACGACATCGACGTCGTCGTCTCCCAGCTGCGCGACATCTTCGAGACCGACGAGGCCTTCCAGATGCGCCTGCAGCAGGAGGGTTTCACCGAGGAGGGCTATCGCCGTCACATCGAACGCATGCTCAAGGCCAAGCGCTACGTCGACGATATCCGCGCCGCCGAGCCGCTGGTCGACGACGCCACGCTCGAGGCCTACTACAAGGACAACACGCTGCGCCTGACCCTGCCGGAGCGGGTGCGCGTGAGCCATATCCTGCTGAGCTGGAAACCGCTCGGCTCACCCGACGACCGCGCCGCGCTGCACGAGCAGATGAAGCCGATCCTCGAACGCGCCCGCAACGGCGAGGACTTCGCGGCCCTGGCGCGCGAGTTCTCCGAAGACGAGGCGACGCGCGAGATCGGCGGCGACACCGGCCTGTTCCACCGCGGCCAGATGGTGCCCGCGTTCGAGGCCGTGGCCTTCGCGCTGCAGCCCGGCGAGATCTCCGATCCGGTCGAGACCCCCTACGGCCTGCATATCCTGCGCGTCGAGGAGCGCCGCGAGCCGCGCCTGCTGCCGCTCGACGAGATCCGCGAGGCGCTGCGCGAGCACATCAGCGAAGAACGCGCCGAGCAGGCGGTCGAGGCCGAGAAGGCGCGCCTGCGCGAGGCCGCCGACATCCAGATTCTGATACCTTTGGGTCCGCCGCAGGCCCGAGCTGGAGGGTAGACACAATGCCGAGTAAACCATGGGCCCACGGCCTCGCCGTCGTGGCACTGGGCATGGCGCTGAACGCGTCAGCCGCACAGCAGGGCCACAAACACGACGCGCACCACGGCCACCACGAACAGCACGCCGCGGCGGGCAGCGCCGCCGATCCGCATGCCCACCATAAGGCGGCGGACGGCGCCGATCCGCACGCCCACCACGGCGCCGCCGATGGCGACGACCCGCATGCCCACCATCGCGCGATGATGAACAAGCCCGCCGAGCCGGCGCAGTCGGCCGACCTCGATCTGCGCGACCGCATGCTGATCGACCAGGACGGCCGTGAGCAGCGCTTCGTCAGCGACGTGATCGGCGATCGCATCGTCGTAATGGACTTCATCTATACGACCTGTACCACGGTCTGCCCGGTGCTCAGCGCGGTGCTCGGCCAGGTGCAGAGCCGGATCGGCGATCGCCTCGGTAACGACGTCGCGCTGGTCTCGGTGACCGTCGACCCGGTGCGTGACACCCCGGAGCGCCTCAAGGCCTACGCGGCCAAGCACCAGGCGCGCGACGGCTGGCTGTGGCTGACCGGGCCGAAGCCGAAGGTCGACGACGTGCTGACCGGGGTCGGGGCCTACAGCCAGAATTTCGAGGACCACCCGGCGATGGTGCTGGTCGGAGACGGGCGCACCGGCAAGTGGTCGCGCTTCTTCGGCTTTCCGAGCCCGGACCGGATCATGGAACAGGTAGACGCATTGCAAGCGGCCCGCGCCTCGCTGGCCGCAGGAGGATGAACGAGATGTTTGACAAGAAATCGATGCTGAGAACGCTGCTGGTCGGCGCGCTGCTGGTCGCTGGCCAGCCTGCAATGGCCGCGGACGCCAAGCCCGCCGCGGCGGGGGTGCCGACGCAGGCCGAACGCGACGCGATGGCGCGCGAGTTCTTCACCGACACCGAGGTCATCGACCAGAACGGCAACAAGCTGCGCTTCTACAGCGACGTGCTGCAGGACAAGGTGGTGCTGATCAACGTGATCTTCACCAACTGCCAGGATGCCTGTCCGATGCTCACCAACCACCTGCTGCGCACGCGGCGCGCGCTGGCCCCGGCGATCGAGGAGGATGTCTGGTTCGTGTCGTTGAGCACCGACCCCGAGCGTGACACGCCCGAGGCGATGAAGGCGTTCGCGGCCAAGCAGGGCGCCGATCTGGACCGCTGGCTGTTCCTGACCGGGACCACGAAGGACATGACCTTCCTGCTGCAGAAGATCCGCCGCTACAACCCCAACATCGAAGCCCATTCGACCCAGCTGCTGGTCGGCACGACCCGTGAGCGTCACGAATGGATCCCGCTGCCGCCGGGGTTGCAGCCTGACGCGATCGCCGCGGTGCTGCGCGACCTGGCGACGAAACAACCGGGATGACCCGGCGGCGACTGTCGGTGATGCGTTGTCTGGCGGCGTCGCTGTGCGTGGCGCTGCTGCTCGGGCCGTTCGGCGCGGCGCTGGCGCTCAGCGAGGCCGAGGCGCGCGGCAAGGCGATCTACTTCCAGGGCCAGAGCACGGGCGGTGGCAGCATCGAGGCCCTGGTCGGTGACGAAGAGGTGGCGCTGCCGGCCAGCGCCGTGCCCTGTGCCGGCTGCCATGGTCCGGACGGGCTCGGCCGTCCCGAGGGTGGCGTGCTGCCGCCCGATATCCGCTGGAGCACGCTGACCAAGGTCTACGGCCACGTCCACGAAGACGGCCGCCGCCACCCGGCGTTCGACGAGGCGAGCGTGGCGCGCGTGCTGGCGAGCGGCCTCGATCCGGCCGACAACGCCATCGACCGCGCGATGCCGCTGTACCGGATGTCCGACGACGACATGGCCGACCTGATCGCCTATCTCAAGGTCATCGAGTCCGACCTCGATCCCGGGATCAGCGACAGCACGCTGCAGGTCGGCAGCCTGCTGCCGCTGAGCGGGCCGCGGGCGCGCCTTGGTCAGGCGATGGCCCAGGTACTGCACGCCCATTTCAGCGACCTGAACGCGCGCGGCGGCATCTACGGGCGACGTGTCGAATTGCTGACCGTGCCCTACGGCGAGTCCGCCGACGCGACGCTGGACACGCTGCGCGATGCGCTGCGCCGCGCCGGGATCTTCGCGCTGGTCGGCGCCTACACGGTCGGCCTGGACGAGCAGATCCTCGACGTGCTGCGCACCGAACAGGTGCCGCTGGTCGGGCCGTTCACGCTCGATCCCGGCGACCAGCTGAGCAACGCCGCGGTGTTCTACATGTACCCCGGCTTCGACGAGCAGGCGCGCACGCTGGCCGATCAGGCGCTCGACATCGCCGGCAGCGATCCGGCACCGATCGTGATCGTCGGCCCGCAGGGCGCGCGCGTCGATCGGGTGATCGCGGCGGTCGAGGACCAGCTGCGCGGGCGCACGCCGGTCGCCCCGGTCCAGGTCCGCTATGCGCCCGGCGAACTCGACACCAAGGCGCTCGCCGCGACGGTCGGCGAGCACGGCGCCGGCGCGGTGTTCTTCTTCGATCGCCAGCCCGGCCTGGATGCGGCGCTCGACGCGCTCGAGGCGGCCGGCCAGGCGCCGCGCATGTACCTGCTGTCGTCACTGGTCTCGGAGCTGCCGTTCGAGGCCCCGCCGGTGTTCGACGACCGGATCTTCATCGCCTATCCGACGCTGTCGAGCGATATCGACGACCAGGGCCGCGCCGCGTACCGCGACCTCGCGCAGCGCCATGGCCTGCCACCCGAGCACGTACAGGCGCAGATCGCCGCCTACGCCGCCGCGAAGCTGCTCGAGGAGGGCCTGCGTCGCGCCGGCGCGCGTCTCGACCGCACCCGGCTGGTCGAGGGTCTCGAGGCCCTGTACGCGTTTCGCACCGGTCTGACGCCGCCGCTGACCTATGGGCCGAACCGGCGCATCGGCGCGCGCGGCGCCCATGTCGTCGCGATCGACCTCGCCAACAAGACCTACCAGCCGGTCGGTGGCTGGCACGAGCTGCGTTGAGCCATGCCTGATGTAGCCGCTTTGTCACGCCGTTGGCTGGCCGTCCTGCTGCTGTGCGGCGTCGCGCCGGCCGGCGCCGCGCCACCGACCTTCGCCGATGTCGCGCCGCTGCTGCAGGCCCGCTGCGTGGTCTGCCATTCGGGCGCGGCCGCGTCGGTCGGCCTGCGACTCGACAGCCTGGAGAATCTGCAGCGCGGCAGCGCCAACGGTCCGGTCGCGCGGCCCGGTGACCCGGCGGGCAGCGAGCTGGTGCGGCGCATCCGCGGCGACAGTCAGCCGCGCATGCCATTGACCGGTCCGCCCTACCTGAGCGCCGACGAGATCGCGCTGGTCGAGCAGTGGATCGCCGGCGGCATGGCGCCGGCACCTGCCGGCAGCGCCGAAGCGCCACCGCCACCACCGCCGCGCCGGCCACGCCCGGGCGAGCCGGTGAGCTACAGCGACGTCGCGCCGATCTTCGCCCAGCGCTGCGTCAAGTGCCACACTGATGGCGGCATCCGCGGCGCGCCGCCGGAGGGCCTGCGGCTCGGAACGCGCGCCGATATCCTGCGCGGCGGTGAGCGCATGGTCGTCGTGCCCGGCGTGCCCGCGGCCAGCGACGTGGTGCGTCGCATCAAGGGCCAGTCGCGCCCGCGCATGCCGCTCGACGGGCCGCCGTTCCTGACCGACGAGGAGATCCGCCTGATCAGCGACTGGATCGCCCAGGGGGCCACCGACGACCAGGGCAACCGGGCGCCGGTGCCGGTCGGCGCCAGGGTGCGTTTCGAGGGGCGGCTGGAGTCACGCTGGCGGGTCGACGGCCTGTCGCTGGTGGTCGGCCCGGATACGCGGATCAAGAAGAACCCCGGTCCCGGGGACCGGGTCGAGGTGCGCGGCACGGTGCTGCCGGGCGGGGCCATTGCGGTACGGCGCATCCGCCGGCGTTGAGCGGTGCCGCGGCCCGGTGCCGCTGCCGAGTCGGGCCCGATCGTGACAAATCCGGCGTTTTGCGGGCGGCCCGCAACGGACGCCGCGCCGACGGCGTCGGCCGTCGCCCGGGAACCGCGATCCGGTCACTGCGCCGGTCGGCGCGGTCCCCTATCATCGGGCCTCGATGAAGTCGTCCAGGTAACCTGAGCAGATGTCTGAGGTCTCATCGAATCGCCGTTGCCGCGGCCGGGCCGTGTCGCCCGGGCTGCGGGGCGTCGGTCGGCCCCGGCCCCGTATGCCGAACAAAAATCACTGCGAATCAGCAGTTTGTCGATCTTTCTTGTGGATCTCTGTCGGCGCGGCGGTTCAGTTCCCGGGCCGGCGGCCGATGACCACTTGCCGGTTCGCCGCAGTGGACGGTAGGCTTGCTTCAGTGAATACTACGATACAAAGCCCAAGCGTTTGGAATACAAGGTCTTTTTGCCGAGATCGTCGATCGGGCACGGTGCCCTCGAGCGTCCTGCGATGGTCGCCGGGCGCGGCCCCGCGCGCGGCGATGATGGATTGAAGGAGGAGGCATGCGGAGTCAGTGGTACAAGGGGGCTGTCGTCGCGGCGTTGATCGCCGCCATCGGTGCTCCGGTCGCGGCCGCCGAGGCAGCGGACCCGGCCGGCACCGCCGGCGTCGCGCGCGTCAACGGTGCGGCGATCTCGCGCGCCCAGCTGGACGCCGCGATCGAGCTGCAGCGCGTCAATGCCGGCGCGACCGGTAGCGACGCGGCCGCCGAGCAGCAGCTGCAGCAGGCGGCGCTGGAGCAGCTGATCGCGTTCGAGCTGCTGTGGCAGGAGGCCCGCCAGCGCGGGGTCGTCGTCGACGACGCCGCCGTCGACCAGGCCTTCGCCGCGCGCCGCGAGCGTTTCGACGACGAGGCGGCCTTCCTGGCCCAGCTCGAGACCATGGGATTCAGTGCCGCGGCATACCGCGACAACCTGCGCCGCTCGCTGTCGGTCCGGCGCCTGCTCGACGAGGAACGCGACGCGGTCGCGGTCTCTAAGGCGGAGGTGCAGACCTTCTACGAGCAGGAGCAGGAACTGATGCGCCGACCCGACGAGATCCGCGTGCGCCACATCCTGTTCAGCCGGCCGGAGGGCGACGACGGCCTGGCGGCGAAGCGCGCCGACGCGGAGGCCCTGCTGGCGCGGATTCGCGCTGGCGAGGACTTCGTGCAGCTGGCGGCGCTGTATTCCGAGGGACCGAGTCGCAAGCACGGCGGCGACCTGGGCTATTTCAGCGCCGGCAAGATGGTCGAGGCGTTCGAGGCGGCGGCGTTTGCGTTGCAGGATCCCGGCGACGTCTCCGACGTCGTCGAGACCGAGTACGGCTTCCACATCATCCGCCTGGAGGGGCGCCGTGCCGGCGAGATCGCCGCGTTCGAGGACGTCGCGATCCAGATCCACGACCACCTGCGCCAGGTCCGCGCCGGCGAGCGCATCGCCCAGCTGACTGAACAGCTGCGTGGCCGCGCCGACATCGAGGTCCTGATCGGGCAATGACGTGAACCGAGAGTGCGATGCAAGGGTCCATTACACTATGGGAGGTGATCGCAGCGCGGCGCAGACCGGCGCGCGGTCACGATCGAACCCGCGGGCGCAGCCGTGTGGCGGCGACCGTGCCTGTTGAGGAGGTGCCGGCTTGACCACGCCGTCGGCGACAATCATCGAGCTGCCGCAGGGCGGTGCCGACCGCGGCCACCTCGAGACCACCCTGAGCGCGGCGCTGGTCGACTCGGGCCAGCTCGCGCCGGCCGATCTGGAGCGCGCGCTGCGCCTGCAGCAGGACCAGGATCCCCCGGAACCCCTGCTGCAGGTCCTTGCCAAGCTCGGCCTGGTCCCGGAACGCACGCTGGCGACGCGCCTCGCCGACTACCTCGGCCTGCGCCTGGTCCGCGCCGACGAGTATCCGCAGCACTGGCTGGCCCGCGACGAGGTGGCGCCGGCCTTCCTGCGCAGCCACCACTGCCTGATCTGCGCCGAGGACGAGGACGGGATCACGGTCGCGATGGCCGATCCGCTCGACCGCAATGTCCGGCGCGCCCTGAACCTGGCCACCGGGCGCGAGGTGCGGGTCGCGGTCGCCGTGCCGTCCGAGCTCGAGGCCGCGCTCGAGGCGATGACCGACGCCCCCGGCGACGACGCGGCGGCAGGCGAGGAGATCGGCGATGTGGTCTACGAGGCCGACGCCGAACGGCTGCGCGAGCTGGCCAGCGAGGCACCGGTCGTCAGGCTGGTCGCGAAGCTGATGCAGCGCGCCGCGGAGATCGGCGCGTCCGACGTCCACGTCGAGCCGTTCGAGGAGCGCCTGCGCATCCGCTTCCGCATCGACGGTGTGCTGCGCGAGGTCGATTCACGCCCGGTGGCGATGGCCTCGGCGGTGATCTCGCGGATCAAGATCCTCGCCGGTCTGAACATCGCCGAGCGCCGCCTGCCGCAGGATGGCCGCTTCAAGGTGCGCGCGGTCGGTCGCGACATCGACCTGCGTATCTCGACGGTACCGTCGATGTACGGCGAGAGCGTCGTGATTCGCCTGCTGCACCGTGGCGAGACGACGCTCGATTTCCACGGGCTCGGCTATGGCGAGCGCCTGTCGTCGATGCTGCGCGAGATCCTCGCCGAGCCGAACGGCATCGTGCTGGTGACCGGACCGACCGGCAGCGGCAAGACCACGACGCTGTACGCGGCGATGACGCTGCTGAACACCGAACAGCGCAAGATCCTCAGCGTCGAGGACCCGGTCGAGTACAACCTCGAGGGCATCAACCAGATCCAGGTCAAGCCGCAGATCGGCCTGACCTTCGCCAGTGCGCTGCGCTCGATCCTGCGTCAGGACCCGGACGTGATCATGATCGGCGAGATGCGCGATCGCGAGACCGCCGAGATCGCCGTGCAGTCGGCGTTGACCGGTCACCTGGTGCTGTCGACGCTGCACACTAACGATGCCGTGACCAGCGTCTCGCGCATGCTCGACATGGGTGTCGAGGACTACCTGATCAACGCGTCGCTGGTCGCCGTGGTCGCGCAGCGCCTGGTGCGCGGCATCTGCCCGCACTGCAAGGTCGAGCAGCCGGCCCCGGTCGAACTGGTGCGGCGCTGGCAGCTCGGGCAGTGGGCCGGCGGCGGCACCCCGATGCTGTCACGCGGCAAGGGCTGCAACCGCTGCGACAACACTGGTTTCCAGGGCCGTACCGCGGTCGCCGAGGTGTTGAAGCTCAACGACTACATCCGCGCGCTGGTCTACCGCCGCGCGTCCGCCGACGAACTGCTCACGGCGGCCCGCAAGGAAGGCATGCAGACCATGCTGGAGATGGGCCTGCAACGCGTCCTGGCCGGCGAGACCACGCTCGACGAGGTGCTCCGGGTGACCCGGGGATAACCGGGTGGCGAGCTTCGCGTACAAGGCGGCGACACGCTCCGGCGAGGTGCTGGTCGGCCGCCTCGAATGCGCATCGGCCGACGAGGCCGTGGCACGCCTGCAGGCCCAGGGCCATATCCCGATCCGCGTCGAGCTTGCGCTCGACCACAAAATCCGTGAACGGCCGCGCCGGCAGCTGATCCGGCGCGCGATCGGCGCCGACACGGTCACCGATTTCACCCGCGAACTGGCCACGCTGCTGCAGGCCGGCGTGCCGCTGGATCGCGCGCTGGGCATGCTCGCAGAGACCGTCAACCACGGCGAGATGACCGCGGTGGTCGCCGATCTGCAGAGCAACGTGCGCCAGGGCGCGACGCTGGCCGACGCCCTGGCCGGCCACGACCAGGTGTTCTCGCGCTTCTACATCAACCTGGTGCGTGCCGGCGAGAGCGGCGGCGCGCTGGAGACCGTGCTGCTGCGGCTGGCCGAGCACCTGGAGCAGGCCAAGGAGACGCGCGAGTCGATCATGGCGGCGATGATCTACCCGGTGATCCTGATGCTGGTCGCGGTCGGCGCCGTGGTGTTGCTGCTGACCTACGTCGTGCCGCAGTTCGCCCAGCTGTTCAAGGACGTCGGCGAGGCCCTGCCATTGCCGACCCAGATCGTGATCGCGGCCGGCGATTTCATGCAGCAGTACGCGTGGATGCTGCTGCTGGCGGTGATCGGCGTCGGCTACCTGGTGCGCGCCGCGTGGCGGCGACCGCCGGCGCGCCGGCGCATGGAATCGCTGCTGCTGCGGCTGCCGCTGCTCGGCGATCTGCTGATCAAGGCCGACACCGCGCGCTTCGCGCGCACCCTCGGGACCTTGCTCGACAACGGCGTCGTGCTGCTGAACGCGGTCGCGATCGCGCGCGAGGTCGTCGCCAACCGCGTGCTCGCCGACCGGCTCGCGGTCGTGGCGGACAAGGTCAAGGCCGGTGGGCGCTTCTCCGATGAGCTAGGCGACGGCGACGTGCTGCCGCGCTTCGCCGTGCAGATGATCCTGGTCGGCGAGGAATCCGGTGAGCTGACGAGCATGTTGTTCCGCGTCGCCGACGCCTACGAGCGGAATCTGCGCAGCGCGCTGAAGCGCGCGCTGGCGCTGCTCGAGCCGGCGCTGATCCTGACCCTAGGCGTCGTCGTCGCCGGTATCGTGATGTCGATCCTGGTGGCAATCCTGGGCGTCAATCAACTGGCTTTCTGACGCCGGGCGGCCCGACCACTACGAGAATGCGCATGAGGAGAACAGAGGTGAACCGACAGCGACTGCAACCGCCCAACGACGCCCGGCGTGCCGCCGGCTTCACGCTGATCGAACTGCTGGTCGTGCTGGTGATCCTCGGCCTGTTGGCCGGCGTCGCCGGGCCGCGGGTCCTCGGCTACGTGACCAAGGCCAAGAGCGATACCGCGGCACTGCAGATCGAGGAACTCGGTGCGGTGCTGGACCTGTATTTCCTCGATTTCGGCCAGTATCCGACGACGTCGGAGGGGCTCACGGTGCTGGCGGAGAATGCGTCCAACGACGCGCGCTGGAACGGCCCCTACCTGAAGAAGCCGGTGGTGCCTGACGACCCCTGGGGACGGCCCTATGTCTACCGCTCGCCGGGCGAGCACGGCGACTACGATCTGTACACGCTGGGTGCCGACAACGCCGAGGGTGGTGAAGGCGACAACCGGGACGTCGTGAGCTGGCAATGAACCCCAGCGCCACCGCCAAGCGACTGCCGGTCCGGGGCTTCACCCTGATCGAGCTGTTGGTGGTGCTGGTGGTACTGGGCATGGCGCTGGCGCTGGTCGGTCCACGCTTCGCATCCGGCAACCCGGCGCTGGCCGTGCGCAGTGCCGGGCAGACCCTGGTCGCCGGCCTGCAGCTGGCGCGCAACCGGGCGATCACCGAGAACCGCGCCGTGGTGCTGCGCGTCGACCGCGCCAGCGGGGCGTTCGTCGTCGACGGCCGGCGTCGGGTGCTGCCCGACGGCGTCAGTCTGAGCCGGCCGGACCTCGATGACGATGACCCGCAACGGACGCCGATCGAGGTGCGCTTCTTCCCGGACGGCAGTTCCAGCGGCGCCTGGATCGGCGTCGCACACGGCGCCCACCGGCTGCTGATCGACATCGACTGGCTCACCGGGGCGATCCAGACGCGCGACGCAGAGGACCGCGATGTCTAGGCCTTGCACGCAACGGACTGGCCGGCAACGGGGCTTCACGCTGCTCGAGGTGCTGGTCGCGTTCGTGATCCTGCTGTTGGCCTTCTCGGTGCTGATGCGGATCTTCGCGACCGGTGGCCGCGGGCTGGTCGCTGCAGCCGACGTCAACCGTGCGGTCGCCTACGCCGAGGCCGAGATCGCCGCGGTCGGCGTGACCGAGCCGTTGGCGACCGGGACCAGCGACGGCGAACTGGACGACGGCTATCGCTGGGAGCGCGTCATCGAGCTGTATCCGACCGAAGAATCCGACACCTCGGCGCGGGTTCCGCTGCTGTACCGGGTCACGACGACGGTGCACTGGGAGCGCCACGGCAAGCCGCGCGAGCTGCGGCTGCAGACACTGCGCCTCGGCCCGATGCCGGACAGCGTGGCGAGGGTCGTGAATTGAGTACCGCAATGCGCCACGCCGCAGGCTTCACGTTGCTCGAGGTGCTGGTCGCAATGAGCCTGCTCGGCGTGCTGACCAGCCTCGTGTACACCGGCATGCACACCGGCCTGCGTGCCTGGAGCGCGGTCGAGGAGCGCTCGGCCAGCGCCGTCGCCGAGCGCACGACGCGCAACTGGCTGCGCCGCCAGATCGCGGCGCTGGTGCCGATCCAGTGGCAGGCGCAGAACCGCACCCGGGTCGCGTTTGCCGGCGATGCCGACGGGTTTCGCTTCTTCGGCGCCTGGTCGCATGCCACGCGCGGCGCCGGCCTGTACCAGATCGAGCTGCGCAGCGAGCGGCAGGACGACCGCGGCTACAGTCTGGTGCTGAGCTACCAGGTCCGCGACACCGAACGCCCGAAGGAGCTGCGCGGCGTCGGCGACGTCGTCGAGCGCCGGCTCGGCGACGACCTCGAGGATCTGCGCTTCGATTACTTCGGCGCGCCCGGCGGCGAGCAGGTGCAGCGCTGGCGCAGCAACTGGCCGGCCCAGGCCAGCCGTTATCCGCAGCTGATCCGGATCAGCGCCGAGGGTCGCGGCGAGCGCCCCTGGCCGCAGCTGGTCGTCGCGCTGCGCAGCACACCGGCGGAGGGGCTGCTTTGAACGCGCTCACCCGGCGCCAGGGCGGGATCGCGCTGTTGATGGTGCTGTGGGTGCTGGTGATGTTCAGCGCGGTCGCGGTCAGCTATGCCTACGGGCTGCGCGCCGAGGCGCGGATGACGCGCAACCAGCTCGAGCGCGCGCGCGCCGAGGCGTTGGCCGAGGCCGGCGTCGCGCGGGCGCTGCAGGTGATCACCGCCGAGCGTGACCTCGAACCGCGCTACGGCCTGCCGGAGCGCGTCCGGCTGGACGGCGGCGACGTCGTGTGGAGCGTGCAGAACGCGGCCGGGCTGCTCAACCTGAATACCGCCAGCAGCGGCCAGCTGAGCGCATTGCTGCGCCGTTTCGGCGTGCCGAGCGTACGCGCCACCGCGCTCGGCGATGCCGTGGCCGACTGGCGCGACGCCGACGATCTGCGCCGCCTCGACGGTGCCGAGGACCGCGACTACTTGGCCGCGGAGCTGGCCTACGGCGCGGCCGACGCGCTGTTCCAGCACCGCGCCGAACTGCAGCAGGTGCTGGGCATGGACCCGGTGCTGTACGCGCTGCTGGAACCGCACGTGACCGTGTACGGCAACCATCAGGGGATAAACCTCAAGTACGCGTCGCGTGATCTGCTGGTGCGCATCGGCGCCGGGACAGCGGAAGAGATCGATGCCTACCTGCAGCTTCGCGTCGCCAGCCCGCTGTTGGCCCAGCCGCCGCTGCCGGCCGAACTCGCCACCAGCGGCATGACCGGCTCCGCACGCAGCCGCTTCGTCGTCGTGCGTGCCGAGGGACGCACGGCGGGCGGCGCGCGCGCGGCGATCGAGGCGGTCGCCGACCTCGACAGCGTCGGCGACGGCATCCGTCTGGTCGACTGGCGTCCGGTACCGAGCGGCCCTGCCGAGGAGGTGCGCGATGCTGGGTAAGCCGGGCGTTCCGCAGGCGGTCGGCGGCTTCCTTGCCTGGTGGCGTGGCGAGCTGGCCGCGCTGTGGCCGGGACGCGCCAGCAGTGCCGATTCCGACGCGGCGATCTGGGAGCTCAGCCCGCTCGACGGCCAGCTGTCGCTGCGGACCGGCAGCGACGGTGCCCGCTACCTGATCGATCCGGACGATGACGAGGCCGAACTGCCGGCCGGGTTGAAGGTCCCGGCGACGCCGGTCGTGCTGCAGCTGGACCCGGCGTTCGCGATGGTCGCGCCGGTTGAACTGCCGCTCGCCGCGGAGGAGAATTTAGATCGTGTGCTGAGCTACCAGATGGATCACGAGACACCGTTCACGGCCGACCAGGTGTTCTTCGATCACCGGGTCACGGTACGCGACCGGGGTGCGCAGAAACTGTTCGCAGAGCTGGTGGTGATACCGCGCCGCGTACTCGAACCGTTGTTCGAGCACCTGCGTAGCTGGGGCGTGCCGCTCAAGGCCGCGACGCTGAGCATCGATGGAGATTCGCACAGCTACAACCTGTTGCCGGATGCCTGGCGGGCGACGCCGCGGCGCTGGCCACTGCTGCTCAACGGCGCGTTGGCGGCGGCGGCGCTGGTCTTGCTCGCCGCCGGCGTCGCGCTGCCGCTGTTCGCCAAGCAGCAAACACTGGACGCGCTCGAACCGCAGGTGAAGGAGGCACGCGATGCGGCGCTGGCGACCCGGCAGTTGCGCGAGGAGACCGAACAGCTGCGCGCGCGCCTCGACTTCGCGCGCAACGAGAAACGTGACCGGGTAAAGCTGTTGGACGTGCTCGGCGAGCTGACCAGCCTGTTGCCGGACGATACCTGGCTGCTGCAGCTCGAGGTGCGCGGCGACGAGGTGCAGCTGCGCGGCGAGACACCGAATGCGGCCCAGCTGGTTGGTCTGCTGGAGGCGTCGGAGCGCCTGCGCAACGCCCGTTTCCGTTCCCCGGTCGTGCAGATCGCCGCGGCCGGCCGTGAACGCTTCCACCTGTCGGTGGATCTGCAGCAGCAGCAGGAGGAGGATGACCAATGAAGGCGCTACCGCTCTGGGTACGACGCAGTCTCGCGATCGGTCTGGCGTTATTGCTGCTGCTGGTCGGCGCCGCGCTGACCGTGGTGCCGGTGTGGCAGAAGAGCAACGAATACGACGAGCGCATCGCCGAGATGCAGCGCCAGCTGCAGCGGTTCGCGGTCCAGGCGGAGCGGCAGGAGCAGCTGCGCGCCGACCTGCGGCGGCTGCAGGCGTCCGGCGCCGCCGGACGCTTCTACCTGAAGGGCTCGACGGCGGCGCTGGCCGCCGCCGATCTGCAGCGCGAGGTCAAGCGCATCGTCAGGGCCAACAACGGCAACCTGACCAGTACCCAGGTCGTGCCGACCGATGACGACGAGGTCCGCCGCGTCGTGCTGCGGGTGCGCATGCGCGGCAACATCAACGCGGTGCAGCGCGCGTTCCATGCACTCGAGACGGGCCAGCCCTATCTGTTCCTCGACAACGTCAAGGTGCGGCCGTGGGGCGGCGCCGGCCTGCGCCGCCGCGCCGGCCCGAACGCCGACGTCCAGCTGGATGTGAATTTCGACCTGATGGGCTACGTGATGGTCGAGACGCAGGCCGCGAGGTCCACATGAGGGTCGGCCGCCTGACCGTGGTGTTGCTGGTCGTCTGTGCGGCCCTGGGCGCCTGGGTCTTCCAGCAGTGGAAGGCCTACGCCACGGCCGCGCCTGAGCCGTTGCAGCAGGCCGACTCCGGTGCGCCGCGCGACAGTGGTGTGCGCGCGCCCGAGCCGCTGCCGATGCCGCCGCTGGCGAGTTTCAGCGAGATCGTCGAGCGCCCCCTGTTCGTGCAGACGCGGCGCCCGGCGCCGGCGCCGGAGCCCGGGCAACAGCAGGTACGGGCCACGCCGGGCAATTTCAAGCTCGAGGGCACGGCGCTGTCGCCGGATGGCGATGTCGCCGTGCTGCGCAACACCCGGACCAGCGAGATGCATCGCGTGTTGGTCGGGCAGAGCATCGACGGTTGGAAGCTCGACGTCGTCGAGCCCGGGCACGCGGCGCTAAGCCAGGGCGCACAAAAACTGCAGTTGGAGCTGGAACGGCCGATAGGAACCTCTGTACGATGACGGCCCGCGGGGGGCGAACGGCCGGAGTCACCCTGACCATGCTCCGTGTGGTGCAGCAGGGCGGCGTTCGGCAGCCGGCGGCAATGAGAACTGTTCGAAAAAGCACAATAATGCCAATCCGTCTGCTCCCATTCGTCCTCGGCGTCCTGCTCGCGTTCTTCGCTGGCTGTGCGCTGCCTCCGGACAAGGCGGTCGACGTCGAGTTCAGTCGCGCCGCCGAAGGCACGCCGGACGACACCGGACGCCGTTTCGACGTCGATGCCGGGGCGACCGCCGCCCGCGGTGCACGCGGTTTCGAGCAGCGCGGAACCGGACGCTTCCTCGGCGACATCTCCAGCGCGGCGGTCGACTGGCAGTCGTCCGAGGCCGGCGACATCACGCTCAACTTCGAGGCGGCCGACCTGCGCGAGGTGGTCAAGGTCGTGCTCGGCGATATCCTCAAGGCCAATTATCTGATTTCGCAGCAGGTGGGCGGCCAGATCACCGTGCACACCGAGAGCCCGGTGCCGCGTGACGGGCTGCTGCCGATCCTCGAATCGGCACTGCAGCTCAGCGGTGCCGCCCTGGTCTCGTCGCCGCGCGGTTATCTGGTGGTGCCGCTGGCCGAGGCGTCGCGCTTCGGGCTGTCGCCGCGTGCCCTCGCGCGGTTTCCGGTCCAGCCCGGTTTCCGGCTGCAGGCGATACCGCTGCGCCATGTCTCGGCCGAGGCGCTGAAGCCGGCACTGGAGCCGTTCCTGCCTGCCGGCGCGACGCTGCAGGTCAATGCCGCGAGCAACCTGTTCCTGTTTGCCGGTCCCGCGGAGCCCCTGGTCGACTTCCTGCAAACCGTGCGGCTGTTCGACACCGACTGGCTGGCGGGGATGTCGTTCGGCCTGTATCCACTGCAGCAGGCCGAGGCGGGGCAGGTCGTCGACGAGCTGAGTGAGGTGTTCGGTCTCAAGGAAGACGGGCCGCTGCGCGGCGTGATCCGGCTGCTGCCCATCGAACGCCTGAATGCCGTGCTGACGATCACCCAGCGTCCACGCTACCTCGACGAGGTGCGCGCGATGATCGACCGTTTCGATCAGGGCATCGGCGGGGCGGGGCGCAACCTCGAGGTCTATTACCTGCAGCACGCCGATGCCTCGGTCGTCGCCGAGGTGCTCAGCAGCCTGTATGGCGAACGCGACAGCGCGACGGCGGGGCTGCCGCCCGCCGCCGACGACCTGGGCTCGCCGTTGCCGCCGCCACTGAACCTGCAGGCCCCGTCGGAACAGCCGGCGGTGGCCGAGGCCGCGGTCGCGGACGGCGGCGCACCGTTCGTCCCGCCGCAGCTCGCCGAGGCCGCCAGCGCCGCGCAGATCATCGCCGACGAAGACAACAACGCCATCCTGGTGATGGCGACCGCGACCGAGCACCGCGTGATCCAGCGGGCGATACGCAAGCTGGACATCCCGCGCCGCCAGGTCCTGGTCGAGGCGACGATCGCCGAGGTGACACTGACGGACAATCTGCAGTACGGCGTGCAATGGTTCCTGGACGGCAAGATCGGCGAGTTCGACAGCCGTACCAGCCTGTTCTCGGGCAACACCGCCGCGCTGAGCACGTCTGTCGCACCAGGATTCTCGTTCTCGCTGACCAACCGCGCCGGCGTGGTCAGGGCCCTGTTCGATCTGCTGGCCAACGAGTCCAAGCTCAAGATCCTGTCGTCACCGCAGGTCATGGTGATCGACAACCAGACGGCCAACATCCGGGTCGGTGACCAGATCCCGGTGATCACGCGTTCGACCAGCAGTATCACCGACCCCGACGCGCCGATCGTCAACGAGGTGCAGTTCCGCGATACCGGCGTACTGCTGCAGGTCACGCCGCAGATCAACGCCGGCGGCATGGTGACGCTGGAGATCAGCCAGGAGGTCAGCACACCCAGTGCCGATGAATTCGCCGCCGGCAACGTCTCGATCCTGCAGCGCACCATCACGAGCTCGGTGTCGGTACAGAGCGGCGAGACCGTCGTGCTCGGTGGCCTGATCCGCGAGAACAAAACGGAAACTTTGACCGGGATCCCCGGCCTGTCGAAGATCCCGGTCCTCGGCAAACTGTTCAGTCGTACAGTCGACGATACCTCGCGTACCGAGCTGGTCGTGACCATCACGCCGCGCGTCATCACAGACCGCAGTACGGCGCGCGAGGCCGGTCAGGAACTGATGCGGCGCATGCGCGGCCTGACCGCCCGCGAGGTGCCTGCACGCCGTAGCCAACCCCCCCGGGACGAAGCCGATACCGGGTCGTTCTAAGCCCTCCGTCCAGTCCCCCTGCTGGCCATTGGTCCACTGTCGAAAGCAACCCATTTCGACCATACTCGCAATATTAATAAGTCAGCAGCACCTGATTTTCGCGTTGCCGTGGAGAGTGCACGATGCCTCGACAGAAATCAGCCGGCCCATCGGATGGGCTGCCGCATCGTGTCGTGCTCGTGGCGCAGAAATCGGCGGAGCTGGACGCACTGAAGCGGCAGCTGGAGCAACGTAACTGCGCGGTCGAATGCGCCGAGACGCTGGCCGAGGCACAGTCGGTGGTGGCCCGCGAGACACCGCATATCGCGTTTATCGAATGCCTGCAGTACCCCGCGCGCGTGTCCGAGATCACCGGCCTGTTCGGCGCGCCCAGCGACAGGCGCCCGCGGCTGGTCGGTATCGGTTGCGATAACTGTCCATCGAGCGATCCCCGCGTCTGCGGCCTCGACGCCTACCTGCGACTGCCGTCGGATGACGACGACCTCGAGGGTGTGCTCGCACTGCAGGCCGGAGACGACGGCATGCTGCACGGCGCCACGAACGTGCATCCTATCGGCTGCCGCGAACTGTCGGCCATCGACGCGATCGCGCATCTGCCAGACGACGTGCAGACCGCGATGTTGACCGCGTTCGTCGAGTACACGGCGATCTGTTTCGAACGCATCGACACGGGCCTGCAGACGCACGATCTCGGCCAGGTGAGGCGTGACGTGCACGCGGTCAAATCGGGCTGCCTGCAGCTCGGTTTCGATACGATGGTGGAGTGTTGTGATGAACTTCACCGCGCGCTCGAGGCCAACGACCTGTGCACCGCGCGCGTCTGCTATCGCGCACTGCTGTCGGCCTTCAACGCCGTCGTCGGTGAGCTACCGCGAAACTAGCGGCCCTGCGTTTTGTTGGGCTGCGTCGGCTGGCGTGGCCATCGACTGGGCGTCAGCGGCGCCACTGTCGGCCGCCGCGCCGTTCGCCTTCGATTCGCGGGAGGCAGCGAACCGCCGCATGGCGCGCACAAACGATTCCTTGCTGACCGGCTTGCCGATGTAGTCATCCATGCCGGCCTCGAGGCATCGTTCGCGGCTGCACCGCACCGTGTTTGCCGCGATTCCGACGATGTGACAGTGTGGCCTGTCGGTTTCGCCTTCCTGTTTGCGAATCCTTCGCGCCACGTCGAGGCCGTCGATGTCGGGCATCTCGCCGTCCAGGAACATCACGTCGTATTGCTTGTTTTCCCACAGGCGCAGCGCGCTGGAGCCGTCGTGCGCGGAATCGACATGGCAGCCGATGCCTTCCAGCAGGTGCCGCCCGGCGATCTGCATGACCGGATGGTCGTCTACCAGCAGCACCTTGACGCGCGAATGCAGCGTCACGTCCTGGCCCGTCCGTGGCTTGGCGGCGGGCGCCGCCGCGGGGCCGCGCAGCAGCAGCGACGGCAGATCGAGCATCCGGTACGGCGATCCGAGCTGTATCGTCAGATCGTCTTTGATCGTATCGACGGCGTTGACGAACACCGAGCTCCTTCTGATCGCGACCACCCGCATCGCTTTGAGTCGTTCGTCGGCGCGCAGACGGCTGATGAACTGCTCCAGGCCGACGTCGCCGAGCCGGTCGCTGACGATGACCGCATCGTAGACCTGGTGCTTCGCCGATGCCTCCAGCAGATCGTCCATGGCCTGGTAGCCGCTGTCGGCCGTGTCCGCCGTCGCGCCGCAGTCGCTCAACAGCCGGCAGGTGCGCTCGCGCAGGTTGTCGTCGCGGTCGGTCAGCAACAGCCGCAGACCGTCGAGCCGTGGCGCAGGCGGCGCAGCGGCCGCACCCTCGGCCAACGGCAGTGGCAGCGACACCAGGAACTCGGTGCCATCACCGGCGACGTTCTCGAAGCCGATCTCTCCGCCCATCAGTACCACGAGGTCTCGGCATATCGCCAGTCCCAGCCCGGTACCGCCGTATTGATGGGTCGTCGACGCATCGGCCTGCGCGAACGGGTCGAAGACGTGCTCACGCTTGTCGGCCGGTATGCCGACCCCGGTATCGCGCACCCGTATCTCGATATCGCAACGATTGCCTTCTACCCGAACGCAGCGCAATTTCGCGAGCACCTCACCCTCGTCGGTGAACTTGATCGCGTTCTTCAACAGGTTCACCAGCACCTGATGGATTCGGGCCGGATCGCCGATCAGCGCCTCGGGAAAAACCACGGGTATATCGACATCGAGTTCGACGCCTTTCGCATCGGCCTCGGCCACGTACAGATCGACGGCATCGGCAACGACCCTGTGCAGCTCGAACGACGACGGGTTGATCGCCAGCCGGTGCGACCGCAACTTGGATAGCTCCAGCATGTCTTCCATGACGCGCAGCAGCGTGTTGGCCTCCGACTCCAACATCCGCACGTAGCTGTGCTGGGCGTCGTCGAGATTGGTACTCTCGATCATCGTCGCCAGGCCGAAGATGCTGTTGGTCTGGGTACGCACCTCGTGGCTGACCTTGCCGAGAAACTGGTCCTTGGCGGCGATCGCCTCCGCCAGCTCGTCGCGGGCGGCGATTGCTTTGGTGCGGCTGCGCTCGAGACGCCGTTCGGCCCGGCAACGGCGTTGGATCTCCTGCAGGAGCTGTTGAAAGCTGCGCCTCAGCAGGAACGCCCCGACCGCGACGAGCAGCACGAAGAAACCGATGATCGCGACCTGCAGGCGCTGCAGCCAAGCGAGGTGTCCGCCGATTCGCGTCTCGAGCCGCGCCTCGAGCAGGTCGGCGAACGAGACAACGTCACGCACGGCCTCGTCATAGGCACGAGACCGTTGCGGCTGCTGCGCCGTGCTGCTGGTCGCCGCTGCATGGGCCTGCAGGCCGCGGATCTTGTCGAGCAACAGCGACCATTGCGGCAGCATGTCGCTATCCGGGCGGCCACTGAGCGGCAACAGGTGGACCTGGCGGCCCGCGATGACGTTTTCGACGATCGTCTGTGCCTGCTGCAGATGCCAGACGATCTCGTCGACTTGGTGCAGGTCGGCATTGGGTCGGTATTCGCGGTGCCACAGGTGGGAACTGATCACGCTCTGCTTGACGTGCAGCACACCGTCGAGCATCGGCGTGTAGTGCGAGACAATCAGGCGGTTCAGATGAAGTGCCAAAACAAGCGCGGCGATGTTGGCGACTGCAACGACGACGAGCGCCCATTGCATGCGTCGCGCCGAATGGACCACGCGCCGGGTCTGCGACGGCAGTCGGTGCGCGACGGCACGCGAAGTCGACGGTCCGTTCTTGAGGTTTATGTTATGCATCGCAGGGACTCGGCTTGCCTTGCCGCCGGCTCCCTGCTGGCGTGATCGATCGCCGGCCTCTCCGCAGGCCCGGGACGACGATGTTCAGTGCGCCCGACCGCGAGGTCCGGTCGTGTCGGAAGACCTTACCTTTATCGGGCTGCGGTGTCGCCTTGTCGATCTGCCGCATCTGCCACTCCGACTACCGCTCGCCGTCGATGCCCGGCAATGCATGCACGTACAGCGTGCGACAGCGGGGCCTCAAACGGCAGGTGACGCCAGGATGCCGATCCGGGTTGCCTTGAGGACCGCGGCCGTGCGGTTGGCGACTTCGAGCTTGCCAAGAATGGAACTGACGTGAAACTTCACCGTGCGTTCACTGATCACCAGCTTGCTGGCGATCTGGTTGTTGCTCTTGCCTTCCGCCATCAAATTCAAGACGTCCATCTCGCGCCGGCTCATCTTGGTGGGACTCGGCTGTTGTTCGTCCTTAGGATGGTTGCGCATGTGGCGCATCAGCTTGGACGCCACCTCCGCCTGCAGCAGGCTGCCGCCGCAATGCACGACGTGAATCGCCTTGACCAGCTCGCTGGGGTCGGCATCTTTGAGGATGTAGCCTTCGACGCCCAATCCCAGCGCCTCGACGATCGAGTGTTCGTCGTCATGCGCGGTGTAGACGACGATCGGTACGTCGGGCACGGCCGCGCGCACCGCCCTGAGCGACGCCATGCCGTCCTCGCACTCGGGCTCGAGCTGGAGATCGAGGATCAGCACGTCGGGCAGGTTGTCGGTGACGAAACTCAACAGCCCGTCGACGTTCTTCACGTCGCCCATCACCTCGATATCGTCGTGCGTATCCAGCATGGCGCTGAGTCCCATACGCACGACCGGGTGGTCGTCTGCGATAACGACCTGAATCAAATCAATTTCATCGGCAACTGCACCGCGATTTCGCACCGTTTGTCCTCCCGTTGAAGGAGCTAGCTTGTTGTTGATATCGGGAGCTGATTTGTTTTATTTATCGCGAATTTATGGTAGCGCAAAGAAAACGGGTTGGCTACATGGGCCTGGTACTGGACACGGGCCACTTCGACAGCCTTGTATCGGGACGGTTGTCCGTTAAATTTCGACGCCTCGTCCGGCGCGTATCACCGCGGTAAAACGTACGCAAGCGGCAGGAGGTCGCGGCCCGGTGTCCGGCTGTCAGGCCCCTTCAGCGGCAAGACTGGCGTTCCTGGGCGGCCACTAGGCAGGGTCCTGCCCAGAATTGGGAAACCCGGACGGTCAGGGCACCGGCGGCGCGCGGCCGGGGACGGCGATGCGAATCCCGTTCAGGGAACGACACGCCTTTGGCACGGCCGTTGTCGTCGACAGACAGCGAGGGTTGTTGCAACCGGTGGCGCCGCATGGTGCGGGACCGAGCCCGGACGGCCGGGGTCGATGCTGCCGCTGGGGCTAGGCGACGTGCGCGAACCGGGGGCCCGATATCCGGGTAGCGAGCGCAGCCGTGGTCGTCGCTGTGGGTGTCGGCGGCGCTGGCCGCCGCGCACGGCCGCAGACCGGGGGCAAGGCCCCTCCCGGTCCCGTTGTCTAGATGTCGATACCGGCCGCGCGCCAGTGCTCCTCCATGACCGCGTAGGCACGGTCGATGGAATCGACCGCGGCCGCCCATTGCTTCTCGGCCGCATGCGCCTTGGCCTCTTCGTACAGCGATTCGGCGAGCTCGCTGCCGGTGGCGATCAGCTGCGGGTCGGCGCCCAGGGACAGCGCGGACTGCTCCATCCAGTCGGCCGTGAAACGCCAGTCGAGGTAGCGCCGTTCGGCCTCCTCCCAGGCCTCGCGGTCGGTGCTGTCGTCCAGCTTGATCGTCAGGAAATCACCCGAGCGCAGATTGGCGACCTCGGCCTGCAGGATGTTGTAGGCGGCGACCATCTGGGTCTCCGCCTGATCGACGTCTCCCGCCGTCCATGCCGTGCGGGCCTCGTTGAGCTGCTGGCTGACCCAGTCGAGATTGGTGGTCGCGCTGTCCTTCTGCCGCGCGATGTCGTACGCCTCGGGCAGGATCGCATCCATGACCTTGTTGATCTTCTTCAGCCAGTCTTCGCGCATCTCGCCGGCGAGAAACGGGGTGTCGACCATGTCGGACGGGTCGAGCATGCGCCCCGCCTGCTCGAGCAGCTCCAGCGCGTTCTCGGTATTGCCCTGCTCGACCTGCGCCTCGGCCCGTTCGAGCAGCCTGAGCTTGGCGTCGCGGTGCAGCGTCGTCTGCAGCGACGTCGATGAACCGGTCATCGCCTGGTCTTCCATGACGCGGATCTGTTGACGCACCTCTTCGGGGGTGGGTGGCGGCAGGGGTTCGGCGACGGCTGCGCCTGTCGCGAGCAACAAGGCCAGCGTTACGGTGATGGCGGATGCGGACGTGTTCATAAGTACCTCTCCTCGTGTGGTGCAAGCTGCGACAGGTCGGGAGGGGATCGGAAAGCGTGGCCTGCCGAACCGGACAATCACTGATCGTTGCCTGACGACATCGGGTTCGTCAGGTCAGCGTGCAGATCCGGGCGTTGTGATTCGAGGTGTGGGCGGAGAGGCCTTGGTGTTTTAGGTGTTGTAAACCGGGCTGCTGCCCGGAGCCGATTGCTCCCCCTCCCGGGAACGCAGCGCCGTATTGCCGACACGCCTCGAAGGTCACACGCGGTCATCGCTTCATTCCATATTCAACCCCAGTCCCGCTTTCGCTACAACCTGTACACGCTTCCGCCGCAACCTGTACAAAAGAGCAGGTCTCGGAGCGGGTCGCTGCGGCGCGTCGGCTGCGACAGCGGACCGTGCGAACCGGCGCAGCGTGAGCATGGTCGCGAAGGGCGCGGCGACGCCGGCGCGGACGGCGATGGGCGTGTGCAGACGGGTCAGGCACTGTGTTGCAGCGTTCGCGGTCTGCAGGCGAGCCGGCGTCTGACCGGATGCAACGATGCGTCTGGTCGGATGGGCCGGATCCGCCGACGCGGCAGACCGGCGGCGGCCAGTGATGGCCGGACGCGGAAGCGTCTACGCAGCACTGTGCCCGTCCGCGTCAGCCACGGTCTGTGACGGCGCGCACGTATCGGGCGCACGAGTTGACGCGTTTCGGCAAACTGGGTAAAAACATGCGCGCCCGAACGGCGGGGCGGTGCCGCGACCAGTATCGCCGACGGCGCCATGCAGACCCGGCCTCACGACAGGAACGGGCGGGCCGCCCGGGAACTTCGTACTGCGCGGCAACTCCAACGTCGAGCAAGCCTGCGGTTCACCCATCCGAATTCCACCAAATCATATGGACGATGCAATGCGAAAGACCCTAATGAGCGCCTCTGTCGCGCTGTCGCTGCTGGCCGTGCCGGCCTTTGCGGGCAACCCGGATGCGGGCAAGGCCCGCGCGATGATATGCGTCAGCTGCCACGGAATGAACGGTATCAGCCCGATCCCGAACTACCCGAACCTCAAGGGGCAGAACGAGCAGTATCTGGTGAAGGCGCTGCGTGCCTACCGTGACGGTCAGCGTAACGATCCGACGATGTCGCCGATGGCCAGACCGCTGTCGGACAAGGACATCGACGACCTGGCGGCCTATTTCTCGAGTCTCTGACCGAGTCTCTGATTGGGTCCCTGGCCAATCCTGGGCGGCGGTCGCGAGGCCGCCGGCCGAGGTGCCGGCTCTACCACCACGCCGCCGGCGATCCCGGATGGGGGATCGAATGGCAGCGCTCGCACGCGAAGATCGAAAATGCCACGCGGTCGTGGCACATGCCGCAGTGGCGGCCGCGCATGATGCTGTCCATCGTGATCTCGTTGCTGCCGGTCTGTTCCTTGAACGGATACGGGTGACAGTTGCTGCAGTCCAGCCACTCGGTGTGTTCGGCGTGCGGGAAGCGCACCCACGGCATCTCCATCGTGTTGCGCATGATGATGGCGTCATCCCTGCGCCGCATCTCGCCCGCGCCCCTGAGGTTCTTGCGCGGCGCGATCAGGCCCTGCTCGAGGGCCGACACCCAGTCGATCCCGCCCAGGCTGTCGGCAGGGAAGTTGCGCAGCGCGGATCGCGGCGCCTGCAACAGTGAATAGGCCGGGCCTTTCCGGTCATAGGCCGCCGACTTGGCGCTGACGCGCGGTTTGCCCGCCGGCTTCGGCTTCGGCGGCGCGGCTGCCTCGGCTCTCGCCACGAGTTCCTCGACAGAGACCTGTGCGACATCGGTGTCGGTCGCGCCGGGTGCGGGCTGTGTCGTCTGGTCGGCGGTCGGCTGTTCGGTTGCCGCCGCGTCGGCCGGGGCAGGAACGGTTTCCGGGGCCGTGGTGGCAACCGGCTCCGGGGCATCCGGACGCGGCGGGTTGTCCTGGCACGCGGCCAGCAGGCCGACCGCCACGGTCAGGACCGCGCCGTGCCATCCGCGGCGCATTACTTCGCGTCGGCCTTGAGTCCCAACCAGCCGTCTTGCTCGGTCAGCGCGACCGGGCGGAAGACATCGAGCTTGCGGAACCACTGGTCGATGAAATAAATGCGTCCGTCTTCGTCGACGTCGATCCCGGAGGGCAGCATGTACTTGGCGGGCTCGGCTTTGGTCGAGCGCGTGCCGATGAACAGCAACAGTTGGCCTTCGGGGGAGAAGATCTGGAAGTTGCCGAACGCCGCATCGGCGACGTAGACGTTGCCGTCGGCGTCGATCGCGATGCCCTTGGGGCGCGAGAACTGGCCGAGGCGCCTGCCCGGCTGCCCCCAGGTGCGAACGAATTCGCCGTCCTGGGTGAACGCCTGAACGCGGAAGTTGCCGCCGTCGGTCACGTACAACAGCCCATCGGGGCCGAGATGGACGTCGCGCGGCAGGTTGAACTCGCCGTCACCCTTGCCACGGCTACCGATCGTCCTGATCAGTGACTCCTTGCCGGTGTCGATGACCAGTACGCGGTGTTCCTGGGTATCGACACCGCCGGTATCGACGAGGAACAGCCGGCTGCCGTCCGCGGTGATGTCGAGTCCCGACGGACGCTTCGCCCAACGCGACACGTCGATCCTGCGTATAAAATCGCCGTCGGGATTGTAGATCTTGATGTCGCGATCGGTATTGTCGGCGACGTAGACGGTGCCGGTGTCGTCGATCGCAATGCCAAGCGGTTTCGACACATCGCCGTCGTCGCCACGGTCGCCGAACGTGAAACCCCTTTCGTTCGGCGCGTCGACCACCAATATGGCGCGGTTCACGGTATCCGTGACATAGACTCGCCCCTGGCGGACGGCGACATCGAATGGTTTCGAGAACCCGCTGCCCGCGCGCGTTGTCGTACCCGTGAGCAGGCTGCGCAGGCGATCCTCGTCGGACTCGCGGCGCGCAGAGCCGGTTCCTAGAATGGTTCGCTCGAAGATGAAGCGGGGCGGATCCGGCGGTGACGGGAAGACCGGTGCGCGGAATTCCTCGTCGGTGTCGGGCGGCGACGCGCAGCTCGCCAGCAGGAGTGCGAGAAGCGATGTGATTAGCAGCCGGCCAATCTGGCGTGTGTTGTTGTTCGACATAGAGACTGTCTCTGATCAATCAGGTCCGAAGGAGAGTGTTGTGATGCCTGTTAGCGTTCGTTTCCGCCAAGTCGTCGTCGCGACAGCCGTTCTCGGGGCGGCCTGGAGCGGCCCCGGCCTCGCCGCCGACGACATCGACGGGCGCGATGTCTACAATTTTCGCTGCTACTTTTGTCACGGCTATTCCGGTGACGGCAAGACGCTCGCCGCGGAGATGCTCGATCCGGAGCCGCGCGACTTTACCAGTGTAACCGCTGATGCACTGTCGCGGGAGGCGATGCTGGACGCGGTGCGGCACGGCCGGCCGGGCACGGCGATGAAACCGTTCGCCAACGTGCTCAGCGACGCCGAGATCGTTGCCGTGGTCGATTTCGTGCGCGACGAGTTCATGACTCGCGGCGCCCCCAACACCCGCTATCACACGGTCGCCAACGGTTGGCCGGACCACGAGCGCTTTGCCGCGGCGTTCCCGTTCGTGCGCGGCGAGATCCCGCTGGATGCCGACGAGGAACGACTGACAGCGGCCGAGCGCGCCGGCCGGCAGCTCTACATGCGCAGCTGCGTCAGCT